>NZ_JBHMIS010000003.1:0-309125 GCF_048060415.1 Micromonospora sp. LOL_024 | reverse complement strand
GAGCGTCGCCATCGCCGTACCGGTGCCGGCGTCGGCCGACGAACCGGCCGGCCGGTTCGTCGGCCGACGCCGGATCCGGGCGGTGCCCGTACTGCTGACCGATGGCGCCGTACTGGCGTTCGCGTCTTGGACGCTGCTCTACCACGCCGCCCTGCCGTTGGGTCTCGCCCCGTCCCTCACCCTGCGGATCTGGCTGGTGGTCGGTCCGGCGCTGGCCCTGCTCGCCCTGCTTGCCCCCCGGAGGCGACGCCGCCGCGTGGCGGTGGCCACGGCGACCGGCGAGGCCGGCGGGGCTGGTGCGGCCGTGGATCCGGCGGACCGTGACCGCGGAGCCGCTGAGGCCGTGGCGGCGGACCGTGACCGCGGAGCCCCGCGCGCCGCGGACCGGATGCCGGTCGCCCAGCGTTGGTGGACGGCGCTGGTCCTGCTGGTCGGCACCGGCGCGGCCAGCTCCGCCGGCCTGGCCGGGACGCCGGCCGGCGCCGACGTGTCCTGGTGGGTACCGGCCTCGGCCGGGGCCACGGCGGCAGTCGGGGCGGTGCTGCTGACCCGGCGGAGTTGGCGGGGCGCCGCGGCGAGCGGTCCGGCAGCGGCGATGCCGGCCAGTTGGCCGACGGCGTATGCGCTGCTGGTCGCCGGGGTGGCCGCGGTCGGCTCGCTCCACCTGGCCCGCAACACCCCCGACGACATCTACTACGTGGGCCGGTCGGTATGGGTGGCGGAGCGGGACACCGTTGCGCTCAACGACTTCCTGTTCAGCGAGGACGTCCTTCCGGCGATGGCCTCGCAGCCCCCGATCGCCAGCATCGAGGTGCTCGCCGGAGCGCTGGCCCGCCTCCTCGGCATCCCCGCCGCCTCGGCGACCTGGTACGTCCTGCTGCCGATCATGGCGGTGCTGGCCGTGCTGGCGCTGTGGCGGCTCGTGCAGGCGTGGGCACCGCGACGTCCGGTGCTCGCCTTCACCGTCGCCGTCGCCTTCCTCGCACTGGTCTGCGGCCCGGACGCGGCCCTGGGCAACTTCCACCTACCCCGGCTGTACCAGGGCAAGGGGATGTTCGTCTCCGCGGCCGTGCCGTTGATGTGGCTCTACCTGACCCGCTGGTTCGACGACCGGCGCGGGCGCGGGCTGGTGCTGGTGGTCGCGTTGTCGATCGCCGCGACCGGGCTGACCACCACGGCGGCGATCGTGTTGCCGCTGCTGGTCGGCGGGGCGGCGCTGATGATGCTGGCGGTGGGGCGCTGGAGGTCGGCGCTCGCCGTCGGCGTCGCCGCGCTGGCGTACCCGGTGGGCGCGGTGGCGGTCAGCCAGCTGCTCCTCGGCTCGGCCAGCGAGGCCGCCGCGGACGTCAACTTCTACGACGCCGCACACACCTATCGCCGTACGTTCCAGATCGGCGTCGTGGGTGTGATCGGCGGGCTCGCCCTGTGGTGCGGTCCGCTGCTGGCCCGACGCCGTACTCCGGCGCTGCTTGCGGCCGGTGGCGCGCTGACGCTGAGCGTGCTGCTGGTGCCCGGGGTTCTGGAGTGGCTCAGTGCGCTCACCGGCGTCTCGGTGGTGCTCTGGCGGGTGCCCTGGCTGCTCGCGGTGCCGGCGTTGGTCGGACTGCTGTGCACCATCTGGCTGCCCACCCGAATACGGGCGGTGCGGGCGCTGGTCGGTCTGGTGCTGGCCGGGGCGATGGTAGCCGCGTTCGCCAGCCGCGCCGTCCCAATGTGGGACGAGCGCAGCGGCGTGCTGGTGCACGGCGAGCCGACCTGGAAGCTCCGGACCGAACGGCAGGCCATCGGGCAGTTCATCGTGGACCTCGACCACCCGGACGGCCTCGTGCTCGCGCCGGCCAGCATCATGCGGACCATCCCGATTCTCACCACCCGTACGCGGGTGGTCCTGCCCCGGGACTTCTTCCTGATCGAGTACGACCTGAACTCGCAGTTCTCGCAGGACCGGTTGCTGCTGACCCGGTTCGCCAACGGCGGCCCAGCCGCGCACCGGCCGGCCCCGGACGAGGTGACCGGGGCGCTGGAGCGGCTGGCCGTGGGGACGATCTGCGTCTACAACCAGAACCGCTACGCCCGCCAGACCGGTGCGCGCCTCGGCTACGTCGAGTTCGCCGAGCGGTCCGCCGACCCTCCCGTCCACCCGAACTCGGTGACCTGCCTACGTCGTGGGTAGCGCCGTCACCCGGACGTCATCCCGTCGATGTTTCGCGTTAAGGTCGCAGCTGCGCCGACGCCGGGACCGTGGCGCCGGCCATCGATCTCGTTAGGGAGCTACCCGTTGGGCACGTTGACTTTGCGCGTCGGTGTGGCCGCGCGTGGGGCCTTGCTGGTCTCGACCTACCTGCTCCTGCTCGCCGCCGGCGCGCTCGGCTGGGTGGCCGTCTTCGCGGTCGCCGGCCTGGCGGCGGTGCTCGGCGAGTTCGCCGCGCAGCGGTGGTCACCGGCCACCGCCACCCTGATGGACAAGGCCGGCCTCGGCCTCGGCTACCGGCAGCTGGCCCGCGACGTGTCGGTGGTGCTGCTGGTCGTCGCCGAGGTGCCGGTGGCCGGTGGCGCGCTGACGTTGCTGCTTCTGCTGCCCGCCACGGTGTGGCTGATCGCCGTGTTCGCCGGCGCGTTCCGGCGTATCATCGACCGGCGCGACGGTGGGGTGCTGGTGCGCAACGTCGACCTGGGTCGACCCCCAGCACCCGGCCTGCCGAGCTGGACCGGCGGCCTCAGCGGTGACCGGCTGCCCTGGGTGAACGTGCCGCTCGTACCGGCGGCGGTGGTCGCGGCGGTCGCCGGGGAGGTGGTGCCCGTCCAGTTGGCCGGCGCGGTCGCCCTCGCGCTGGCCGCGGTGGTCGGCGGGACCGTCGCGCTGACCTGGCTGCGCGGCAGGGGACGCGGCACCCGACTGTCGGCCGCGCAGCGCTGGCTGACAAGCTACCGCCCGGAAGTGGCACTGTACTTCGCCGGCCCGGCCAAGGACGCCTACCAGGCGAACATGTGGCTCACCCCGACCGAGGCGCTCGATCGGCCGGCGGTGGTGTTCCTGCGAAACCCGGAGGCCCTGCCCGCGCTGGCGGACCTCCGGCTGCCGGTGGTCTGCGTGCCGTCCGGGGCCGATTTCATGAACCTCGACAAGAGCAGCATCCGGGCGGCCCTCTACCCGGCCAACGCCGGTGAGAACATCCACCTGCTGCGCGAACCGGGCATGAAGCACGTGTTCCTCGGTCACGGCGACAGCGACAAGGCGGCCAGCGTCAACCCGTTCTGCCGGGTCTACGACGAGGTCTGGGTCGCCGGTCCGGCTGGCCGCGAGCGGCACGCCCGCGCCGGTGTCGGCGTACGCGACTGCGACGTGGTGGAGATCGGTCGGCCGCAACTGGCTGGCGTACACGCCGCCGGCACGGAGTCCGTCGACCGCCCGTTCACCGTGCTCTATGCGCCAACCTGGGAGGGGTGGCTCGCCGACGACCCGTACCACACCTCGGTGGTGCTGATGGGTGATCGGATCGTCGCCGGTCTGCTGGCCATCCGGCCGGCGGTCCGGCTTGTCTACAAGCCGCACCCGCTGACCGGGAGCCAGTCCGGCCGGGCCAGGGCGGCGCACGACCGGATCGTGCAGCGCATCCGAAGCGCCGGCGGGGACGTCGACGCGACCGAGCTGGACGGGACCGCGCACCGGGTGGTCACCGGAGCCGGGCCCGCGCTGTTCGACTGCTTCAACCAGAGCGATCTGCTGGTCAGTGACGTGTCCAGCGTGGTCTCCGACTTCGTGCAGAGCCAGCGGCCGTACGTGGTCACCAATCCCGCCGGCCTGCCTGACGACGAGTTCCGGCGGGCCTTCCCGACCTCGCGGGCCGGCTACCTGCTCGACGGCGACTGCGGAGAAGTGGAGAAGATCGTCGCGGTGACCCGGGCGGGTAACGACCCGATGACCGAGGCCCGTCGGGAGCTGAGGACCTACCTGCTCGGCCCGGCCGAGGCGAACCCGCTCGGCCGGTTCGTCGAGGAGGTCGGGCGGCTCTGCCGGCGCTGATCGTTGACGCGGCGCCGCAAGTCACCGCTATCGGGGCCGCGCCGGAACGCTTTTGGTCCGTACCGGCCCGATCCGCGGCCCCGGCGGGCATGCTCGGAGGGCAGGCCGCCGGAGAGGGGGATGGGATGGAGAGCTATCACGAGGACTGGTCCGACAGCCAGCGGGCGCTCTACGACGAGTGTTACCGCGCCGGTGCCGACTGGGCCGACGACCCCGACACGCCGTCCGAGGACGTCCAACAGGTGATCAACATGGCGGAGGCGGACGACGACACCCTCGCCGACGTCGAGATCGACTTTCCGTCACTGGTCGACGCGGTCACCCAGGCCACCGGCGAGGTGGTCACCACGGTGCCGGCCAGCCACGAGGATCCCAGCTTCAAGGGTTTCGTGGACGGGGCGCGCGACAGCACCTCGGGTGAGGTCTTCGGGCTCTGAGCCCGCCCGGCCCTGTCAACCCCGCCGGTTGTCTGCCACCATCTAGCGACAGCGGAGCAGACCTAACGGGGGAGGCCGGGTGCGCATCCTGCTGGTCGAGGACGACCGTCGGGTGGCCGCCGCGTTGTCGTCCGCGTTGACCCGGCGCGGGTACGAGGTGGAACACGCCTCCACCGCCGCCGCCGCCCTCGCCGCCGCCCCCTGCGACCTGGTGCTGCTCGACCTGACCCTGCCCGACGGGGACGGCACCGACCTGTGCCGGGAGTTGCGCCGGCGCAGCAGCCAGATCGGCATCATCGCGGTGACCGCCCGCGGCGAGGAACGGGACCGGGTGCTCGGCCTGCGGCTCGGCGCGGACGACTACGTGGTCAAGCCCTTCTCGATGGTGGAGCTGCAGGCGCGCATCGAGGCGGTGCTGCGGCGGGCGTCGCACGCCGCACCGGAACGCAACCAGATCGAGGCCGGGCCGGTGCACATCGACGTGGCTGCCCGCACCGTCACCGTGGCCGGCAGGTCGGTGTCGCTGACCCGCAAGGAGTTCGACGTCCTGCTCTCGCTGGCCCGGCAACCCGGCGTCGCGGTGCCGCGTGATCGGATCCTGCTCGATGCCTGGGGCACCACCTTCACCGACCGGCACACCGTCGAGGTGCATGTCGGGTCGCTGCGCGGCAAGCTCGGTGACCCGCGGCTGGTGGAGACCGTCCGGGGGGTCGGCTACCGGCTCCGGGGCGAGTGAGCGCCCACGATGCGACGGCGCCTGGTGATCAGCTATCTGCTGCTGATGGTGCTGGTGGTGGTGGCCCTGGGTACGCCGTTGGCGGTGACGCTGACAACCCGGGAGACCGAGCGGGTCCGTGCCGACCGGCTCGCCGACGCCACCCGGTTCGCGTCGCTGGCCGGGCCGGCGTTGCGGGGCGGCACGATCGGCCCGCTCACCAACGAACTGGACAGCTACCACGAGTTGTACGGAATCGGCGCGGCCGTGGTGGACCGGGACGGGCGGGTGGTGGCACCCTCGCTGGGCTGGCAGCCGCCGCCGGGCACCCGCGAGGCGCTGGAGATCGCCCTGTCCGGCCAGCAGACGAGCCGGCCCGACGCGGTCTGGCCGTGGCTCGACGGCCAGATCGTGGTGGCGGTGCCGATCAACGACGGCGGCGAGGTGCTCGGCGCGGTGATCACGGCCACCCCGTCTGACGGGGTTCGCCGTACCGTCGCCACCTGGTGGACGCTGGTCGTCGCGCTGGGGCTGCTCGCCGTGCTGGCCTGCGTGCTCACCGCGTTCGGGCTGGCCGGCTGGGTGCTGCGCCCGGTCACCGAGCTGGACGCGGTCACCCACGAGATCGCCGAGGGTGACCGTGGTGCCCGGGTGCAGCACCGGCTGGGCCCGCCGGAGCTGCGTCGCCTCGCGACGAGCTTCAACCACATGGCCGACGTCGTCTCCGACGTGATGGACCGGCAGCGTGCCTTCGTCGCGCACGCCAGCCACCAACTGCGTAATCCGTTGACCGCGCTGCGGCTGCGGGTGGAGGAGCTGGGGCCGAGTGTGACCGACGAGCAGGGTCGCGCCGAGCACCAGCTGGCACTGGAGGAGACCGACCGGCTGGCGCTGCTGCTCGACGCGCTGCTCACCCTGGCCCGGGCCGAACGCCAGGAGAACCAGCGGGTCACCGTCGACGCGCGGGCCACCGCGGCGTCCCGGGTCGCGGCCTGGAGGCCGCTGGCCCGCCACCGGTCGGTCGCGCTGCGCCTGTCGGCCGACCCGGAGCCGGTGTACGCCCTGACCGTACCGACCGCGATCGACCAGGCACTCGACGCGTTGATCGACAACGCGGTGAAGTTCAGTGGGGCGGGCGGTGAGGTTACGGTGACCGTGGCGGCCCGCGACAGCGGAGTCGCGCTGGAGGTGCTCGACACCGGCCCGGGGATGACCCGCAGCCAGCTCGGCCGGGCCACCGAACGGTTCTGGCGGGCGCCGGAGGTGCAGAACGTCGACGGCGCCGGCCTCGGCCTGACGATCGCCGCCGTACTGGTCGACGCCTCCGACGGCCGGCTCACCATGCACCCGAACTCGCCCCGTGGCCTGATAGCCGCCCTCTGGTTCCCCCCGCCCCCCGCACCCCCCGTCCCAGCGTCGATCTAGGGCTTGTCGTCGTCGCTGGAGATCGACTAGCGACGATTGTCCCTAGATCGACGGTGGGGGGGGGTCAGGGTTTGCTGGCGCGGTAGTAGTGCACTGAGCCGGGGTGCAGGGGGAGCGGGAGGGTGGCGATGGCCGAGCGGGGGCTCATCCGGCCGGCCGCGGGATGAGCGGCGGCCAACTCGGAACGTCGCTCCATCAGCAGCCGGGTCACCTCGCGGACCAGCGTCTCCGGCAGGTCGGCCCGGACCAGCAGATAGTTGGGGTTGGCGACGGTGGTGAGCAGGTCGATGCCGTAGACCGAGCGGGGGATGTCCCGCGGCACGTACACCTCCGAGTACCTCAGCCGCAGCGGTGCGGTCCACTCGCCGAGACCGACTATCCGGATGGGGGTCTGCTGGGCCAACTGGTCGACGGCGAGCACCGGCAGCCCTCCGGAGAAGAAGAAGGCGTCGATCTCACCCGCGCGTAGCGCGGTCACCGAATCGTCCAGCCCGAGCCGCTGCTGGTGCACCGGCGGGCCGTCCAGCTCGGCCACCTGGAGGAGCCGGCTCACCGTGATCTCGGTCCCCGAGCCGGCCGCACCGACCGAGACCCGGCGCCCCCGCAGGTCGGCCAGGGCCCGTACCGGGCTGTTGGCGGTGGTGACCAGGTGCAGCAGATCGTCGTAGACCCGGGCGACCGCCACCACCGCCGGGTCCGGGCCCGGATCGGCGGGCAGCACGTCAGCCTGGGTGAAGCCGAACTCGGCTTTGCCGTCGCCCAGCAACTGCACGTTCTCCGCCGACGCGGCGGTGACCATCACCTCGGCCCGTACCTGGGGCAACTCCCGGTTGAGGATGGCGGCCAGCGACTCGCCGAAGGCGTGGTAGACCGCAGTGGGGCTGCCGGTGGCGATGCGGATGAGCACCGGCTCGCCGTCGTCCTCGCGGCAGGCACCGAGGCCGGGCAGGGCCAGCAGCACGGTCAGTGCGAGCGCCGCGCGGGCGCCGCGCCGCCGGGCTCGGGCGCTGTACCGGATACGGCTCACGGGCAGCACTGTGCGCCGCCGGACCCCCGCGACGCAAGCCCTGCCCTGGGTGCGGCGGAGCACGACGGCGGTCGCGCTGCCCGGTGGTCAGCCCACCGGGCGGTGCACCGCCTCCTCGGCGGCGTGCCGCAGGATCCGGTCCCGGTCGGGGCCCTGCGCCACACTGACCAGAAAGCAGCCGGTGCCGGCCCGCAGCTCCGCCGGCACGTCGAGCAGAGCGGCGCCGCGGACCAGCACGGCGGCGAGTTCCCGGTCGGTGATCCGCACGCCGAGGATGTGCCGGCGCACGTGCCGGCCGCCGGCCAGCAGGGCGGCCCGCCAGGCAGCGGCGGCCAGCCGGGTGCGCCACAGCCGACGGGCCGTGGACGCGCCCGGTACCGGACCGCCGAGCAGCTCCCGCCGGCCACGGCGCCAACCGTTCTCCACCATCGCCGCGTACGCCGGCCGGTGCTCGCGCGGCACCTGCAGCCGGTGCAGCTCGTAGCGGCGGCGCAGCCCACCGACGGCCAGTTCGTGCCGGACCGGGATGTCGAGGCGGTCCAGCAACTGCCGGGTCCGCCGCGCCGCCTCCTCCCGGTTGAACTCGATTGTCGTCGGCCGGACGGGCTGGCGCCCGGCGTGCCGTGGACCGGGGGCTGCCGGGGGCGGCATGCAGCGCAGCAGGCAGGCCGCCTCGAAGGCGTCGGCCAGGGTCGTCCAGTCCAACAGCGGCAGGGGCGACGGTGGAAGTGCCGGCGGCGGGCGGTTCTGGTCGATCAGGATCGGTTCGGCAACCACCGGAGGGCCTCCTCGTGGCGTCGGGTCTGTCTACGGTGACCCGTCGCCCCAGCCAGTGGTACCGATCCGGTCCAGCTTTGAGGAAATCTTGCGCCTGGTTACAGGTCGGAAACCACCAGATCGACCTGCCGGGGCCGGCCCGGTGCGGTCGCCTGCTCGCACACCAGGTACCTCAGGTCCCGCAGCGCGGCCAGCAGCGCGTCGGCGGTGCGCGGCCGGACGTCGGCGAGCAGCAGTTCACGGACCAACCGTCCCTTGGTGGCCTTGTTGAAGTGGCTGACCACCGACCGCACCGGCACGCCGTCGACCTTTCGTTCGTGCAGCACCCGCACGTTCACCGTGCGGTCCGCCAGTTCGCCACGGGGCGTCCAGGCGGCCGCGTACGCCCCGGACCGCAGGTCCAGCACCGGGCCGCTGCCGGCCGCCTCGGTCAGCGCCGGCTCCAGCGCCCGGCGCCATCGCGCCGGCAGGCCACCGATGCCGGGCAGCCGCGCCCCGATCGGGCAGCGGTACGGCGGAATCGGGTCGGTCAGGCGTACCGCCCCCCACAGGCCGGAGCTGACCAGCACCTGCCGTCGCGCCGCCCGCTGCGCCGGCGGCGGGAGGGTGGCCAGATCGAGCGCCCCGTAGAGCACGCCGGTGTAGATCCGGCCGGCGGGTGCGGTGGCGACCCGCTCCAGGCGGCCGTTGCGCCGCAGCTCGCCGTGCTGGCCGGCACCGAGCCCGAGAGCGGCCAGCGCCTCCGCCGGCGGCTCGTCGCTGAGCGCGACCAGGGTGGTCAGCAGTTCCTGGCGGACCGGGTTCAACTCCGGCAGGGACAGCCGGGTCAGGTCCAGCCGGCGACCGGAGCCGGCGTCGGCCTTGCCTTCCGAGGGCGGCAGCAGGATGAGCATGGGCGACTCTAACGCCACGGCGGCAGGCGGCACAGCAGCGCGATGAACGCCGGCCGGTCGAGCCGCGCCCGCCACCGCGTGGTCCCGCCGTTTCTGCTCGTGGTACGACCATCGCGCCTGTCGTCGTCCCGACCGCAGGTTGCCCTGCGGCATGACGCCAACGGCGGTTCGGCCCAGCTCGCGTGGCCGAGGTCGCCGCTCTGTGGCAGGGTTGCACCCGTGCCACCCACTCCCGCCGGCCAGCTGGCCGTCACCAATCTGCACCGGGCCGCGCGGATCGAGGACGCCGTGCATCACCTGGTGGAACGCAGGCTGCGACGGACCGGTTGGCGGATCAACATCATCGCCTACACCGGCTACGGTGCGCCCGGCTGGGTACGGGTGATGTGTCGGGTGCTGTTGGGTCGCCCCGACACCCGCCAGCGGGGCCGGCTGGAGAAGGTCCGGGGCTGGCGCAGCTTCGCCACCCTGCCGGCGAAGCACGTCACCGTCACGATCGAGACCGGCGGGGTACGCCACGACACGCAGGCGGACCGCAGCGGCTTCGTCGACACCGTGGTCGAGGCGGAACTGCCGCCCGGCTGGGGCTCGGTGCGGCTCTCCGTGCCGGACGCCGAGCCGGTCGAGGCCCCGGTCCGCATCCTGGACCCGGAAGTCCGCTTCGGGGTCGTCTCCGACATCGACGACACGGTCATGGTGACGGCGCTGCCGCGTCCACTGCTCGCCGGTTGGAACACCTTTGTCCTCGACGAGCACGCCCGGGCGGCGGTGCCCGGCATGGCGGTGCTCTACGAGCGGCTGGTCACCGCTCACCCCGGTGCCCCGGTGTTCTACCTCTCCACTGGGGCGTGGAACGTCGCCCCGACGCTGACCAGGTTCCTGTCCCGGCACCTCTACCCGGCCGGGCCGCTGCTGCTGACCAACTGGGGGCCCACCCACGACCGCTGGTTCCGCAGCGGCCGGGAACACAAGCGGGCCACCCTGGACCGGCTGGCCAAGGAGTTCCCCGAGGTGCGCTGGCTGCTCGTCGGCGACGACGGCCAGCACGACCAGGAGATCTACCGGGAGTTCGCCGCAGCGAACCCGGACAGCGTCGCCGGCGTGGCGATCCGCCGGCTCTCGCCCACCCAGGCGGTGCTTGCCGGCACCCTGCCGGCACCGGCCGGCCGGTCGTCGACCGGGCCGGTGGGGCAGAAGTGGCTCTCCGCGCCGGACGGGGCCGGTCTGTGGACGCTGCTGCGCGCGGCGGACCTCGTGTGACGGTCGCGGTGCCCCAGCCGGGCCAGGTACAGCGCCACGAGGGTGATCGTTCCGATGAAGGAATCCGGGGACATGCCGAGCTGGTTGTTCGCCGGCAGGTACGCGATGAGGATCCACAGCTGCGCGAAGATCAGCAATGGTAGGACCCGCCGCGAGGTGGTCGCCTCCAGCCAGACCCGGGCGAATAGCCAACCGACCAGACCCATGAAGAGCGCGGCGCCGGGGAACGTGAGGTCGGAGGCCAACCACGGGTAGATCGTCGCCCAGTACAGCCCGGCCGGCCAGCCGGTGGCGCTCTCCGTGCGCACCGGGTAGCTGGGGTGCGCCGAGGCATCCGCGCCGAACGACTCCTCGGCGAGGATCGTCGCGGCGGGCGCGGTGCCGAGGCCGTGGGACCATTCGAAGGGCACCTGCAGGTTGTACGCCAGGCCGAGGTAGCCGTGGGTCGGGTAGAACAGCACCGCGGCGAGCCCGTGGGCTATCTTCGGGCCGGCCAGGCTCACCACGGCCGGATCGGCCTTGACCATGGTGCTCGTGCCGAACTCGTTCATCCGGGCCGCTTGGCTGAAGACCATGTAGGCGACGAAGGCGACGGCGATCGACACACCGACCGCGACCGCGGTGCCGCGCTGGGCTCTCGCGCGACGGCCCGGGCTGACGGCGACGATGAGCAGGCCCGCCGCCAGCATGACGGCGACGTCCCCGAGACCTTTGAGCGTGCCGAGGTAGAGGTAGGAGGTCACGTGCAGGACGAGGCCGAGCAGGCCGAGCAGCCGGGTCGGCCAGGACAGGCGGCGCCAGTAGACGACGAGAAGCGGCATCAGTGTGGTGCCGAAGACACCAAGTAGAGCCAGTAGTGACAGGACTGTGTTGCCCTGGCCGATGCCTTGGTCGTACGCCTCCAACTTGTGCAGGTACGCGCCGGCGGGATCCCGCACGTTCGCCCAGAGACTGCCCGGGCTGGTCGCCCCGAGCGCCGTCATCCCGACGACGCTCAGCACGATGTAGTAGCCGGCACCGGTGATCAGCAGGCGCCGCACCCGAACGAAGTGGGTCGGTCTCGTGGGGCGCGATCCTGTTGCCGGCCAACGCCAGACCTGGACGGCATATCCGAGGGCGAACAGGCCTGCGGCGCTCAGCACGAAGACGCACAGCTGTTCCTTGTCGGGAACCCGTAATCCCAGACCGGTCAACCAGAAGGCGCCGAAGGTCCCGAGCATCCAGCACAGCGCCAGAACCAGCGGGAGCCACGGCCTCCGCGGTACGGACGAGGAGATGTCGGTTTCCTGTCGGTGAGGCTGTGGGTCCGAACTCTGCCTCGCGTTCACGGGTGTCACCTTCAGCACCTTCCGGTCGGCCTCGCGCCGCTGTACGCCCGTCCGCGGGAGAGGCGGTCAGCGGCGAGCGCGTCGTATGGGCGGGACCACGGACCTGTCGTGGCACGACGTCGCCTGGCCAGCGAAGAACCCATCCTAATTCACTATTTTGGTCTTTTGTCCGCCTTACGCCCCATAGTCCGGTAGTTCTTAGCTGAGGTATGGACCGGCCGCTGTGGCGGATCGATGGCGTGGGAAGGATCTCGATGACGTTTCTGGAGTCCGACGCGACAGTGCTCGTCACGGGCGGCACCGGCTCGTTCGGGGACTCGGTGCGGTTGGTGGAACAGGCGTTCACCCGCGCGTTGCCCGGTGATGTGTTCATCCACAAGGCCCGCTCCTGCAGGGTCGGAAATCTGGCCCTGGCCATGTGCCAGTTGGCCCTCCGCGAGCCGGGTCTGGTGCTGTGAAGGTCTCCCGGAACCTCCCTGGAGCGACGAGCTGTCCGATTCGGCTCGGCCGGACGCCTGCCCCTGACCGGTGGTCCCGTCGTCGGCGCTGGTGGCGGCGACGTAGCGGGCGGGCGGGTGGTGTCGGAGGGGGAACTGTCCGGTGAGACTTCCACCGCTCAACTCGATCAACAACCGTTGGACCCGGGCCGGTGCGGTGGTCGGAGTCCTGATTCTCCTGGTCACCAGCCTCGGTGCCGGCAGTTGGCTCTACGTCCGGTCACTCGACTCCGGAGTCGAGAGGGTGGACATCTTCGACCATGTTCCCGCCGAGCAACGACCGTCGCCGGACGAGGCGCTCAACCTCCTCGTGATCGGCGCGGACCAGGCTGACGCGCCGGGCGCATCGTCGCGCAGCGACAACATCATCCTGGTCAACGTGCCATCCACTATGGACCGGGCGCACCTCGTTTCGATCCCCCGCGACACCTGGGTCAGCATCCCCCCCACCGACGCGGCGGAATCGCCGAGGTCTTCTAAGATCAACGCCGCGTACGCCTGGGGCGGTGCGCCCCTGCTCGTCCGCACCGTCGAGGAGTTCACCGGTATCCGGATCGACCATGTGGTCGTCGTGGACTTCGCCGGGTTCGGTCGGATCATCGACGCGCTGGACGGGGTGGAGGTCACCGTCGACGAGACGTTCATCTCCCTGGCCGCGGGCGGTGCCGTCTTCCGATCGGGCACGCACCGGATGAACAGTGCCGTCGCGCTCGAGTACGCCCGCGAACGCCACCAGTTCGCCGACGGTGACTTCAGCCGGATCCGCCATCAGCAGGCGATCGTCACCGCGGTACTACAGGAGGTGACCCGCAAGGGCATCCTGGCCGAACCGTTCCGGCTCGACCGCTTCCTCCGCACCGTCGCGGGTGCCGTGCAAGTCGATGCGGATCTGGTGATTCCGGACATCGTGTGGCGGCTGCGGCAGATCAGGGCCGACCGGCTGATCGCGCTCACCAGTCCTTCGGCCGGTGTCGGCATGATCGGTGACCAGAGTGTCGTCCTGCCCGACCGTACCGCCGCCGCCGAACTGTATGCGGCGATCAGTCGCGACGAGATGGACCGGTGGCTGGCAGAGAACCCGCAGTGACGGCCCGGCTGCCCGCGCGCGGGCCGGCGGCGACCGACGCGGCGGGTCAGTCGCGCAGGCCGTCGAAGAAGGTGCCGATAGCGGCGGCGTACGCGCGGTAGTCGAACGACTTGAGTGCCCGCTCCCGGGCCGCCAGCCGGAGCAGTGCCCGGTCCCGCCCGTCGAGCCGGGCTGCGACGCGGATCGTCTCCGCCAGACTGCTGACCGAATGGTCAGGACAGACCAGCCCCTCCACCCCGTGGTGGAGGTACTGGCCCATGTCGCTGGTCAGGTTCGCGAGCACCGGAACCCCGTTGGCCATGCTCTCACAGAACTTGGTGGAGAATCCCGCGTTCGAGGCGCGCTCCGGCCGCCGCAGCAGCACGCTGAAGTCCGCCTGTTGCACCGCGTGTGGGACCTCCTGCTGCGCCAACCGTCCCAGCGCCCGCACGTTGTCCGGCAGCGGCCCGCCGACCATGGCGCGTACCTCGTCACTGGACGGACCGAGGATGCGGAGTTCGATCGGAGCCTCCGTGTGGTGCGCCCGCCGTACGGCGAGCACCACGTTGGCGAGCAGGTCCTTGTTGTTCCTTCCGGGGTTGCCCGCGTACACGAGGACCAGGGCGGGGCCTCGTCGGGACGGAGCCGCGGTGAGGGGAAGGTTCCGCACGTCCAGCGTGGGTGGGATCTGGATGACGGCGTCGGTCCGTGCGCCGTAGTGCGTCGCCAGCATCGAGCTGATGGCGATGATCCCGTCGCACCGTGGATATTGGTGCCGCAGCGCCAGCTTCATGCTGACGTGCAGCGGGCCGAGAGGGCCACCCCGGACGTATCGCCCGTTGTACCAGTCCACCACGTCGGCCACCACCGGCACCCGGTGACGCGCACACCAGCGCCTCAGCCGGTAGGCATACTGTGCCTGTCCTCCGTGGATCAGCACGTGAGACGGCTTCGTCGGCTGTGCGTCCAGCCAGCGAACCGTACGTAGGCCCCAGGTGACGAACGTCCGCGCCGACGCGTGGAGCAGTCCCGCGTCGGCTGCTGGCGCCTCACCGAGTCCCACGTAGGACACCGATCCCGGCCCGTCGAAGACCGGCATCGGAGTCGGGACGCCCGGCTGGGCGTCACCACTGGCCACCACCACGTGCCGACCGGCGGCCGCCAGGGACCCGACGAGCCCGAACACGCGTCGCGAGCCGGGTTCACCCCAGGGAAACAGGAAGGGGCCGACGCACGCTATCCACTCTTGGGTGCGTCTCACGATCGTCGCGCCGTCTCGGCTGTCCGTGACCAGGCCCGTCCCGCGGCCGTGCGGAGCACGTCGGCGAACCGCACCGCCACCCGTTCCCGGCGATGGTGACGCTCCGCGTGGGCCCGGCCGTTACGCCCGAACGCCTGTGCCGAGGACGAGTCGAGGCTCAACTTCCACAGCTCTTCGGTGACCAGGTCCGTGTCCGGTACGCCGACGACGACCCCGGCGTTGGCCGCACGGATGTGGGACATCGAGGCGAGTTCGGCCGGACCGTGACCGAAGATGGGCCGGCCGGCGGCAAGGTACTGGGGAATTTTCGTCGACACCGAGTACCGCGTGTACCGCCGGGTGTCCTCGGCGAAGCTCTCGACGTGCACGAGGATGTCGGCGGCGGCGAGCACGCCGGGCACCTCGTGACTGGCGAGCGACCGCCCGAACTCCACGCCCGGGTGCCCGGTGAAGGCCCCCCGATAGCGTTCGGCGTCCTCGGTCGGGCAGTGCAGGGTGAGCCGGACCTGGTTGGCCCCGGCTGCGCTGATCGCCGCGGCGCTCGCCGCGATGGTGCGCAGCGACCGCCAACGCCCCAGGTGGAGCGCGCCGACGTAGACGAGGTTCGTCACCGGCCGATCCCGGCTGGTGGATCCGTCCTGCGCAATCGCGAAGAAGTCGGCATCCACCGAGTTCGCGAACACCTCGAAGGGAATTCCGTAGCGGCGCTGGTACACCTCGGCCATGGGCTCGCTGATGACCATGCCGGCCGGAGCGAGCCCGATGAGCCCGTCGACCGCCGCGTGGAGCCGCCGCCGCGCAAGGCCACCCAGCTCACGGCGTGAGTACAACGTCGCCGGCCAGTCGTCGGTGAAGTGTGGGATCAGCGGCACCCCGCAGAGCTGCGCGGCGCGGGTGGCCAGTCGGGTCAGCCGGACACTGCCGAGCATGGAGTAGACCACGTCGGGCCGGTACTC
Source organism: Micromonospora sp. LOL_024 (assembly GCF_048060415.1). Taxonomy (NCBI): domain Bacteria; kingdom Bacillati; phylum Actinomycetota; class Actinomycetes; order Micromonosporales; family Micromonosporaceae; genus Micromonospora; species Micromonospora sp. LOL_024. The sequence continues at coordinate 293,459 of NZ_JBHMIS010000003.1, read as the reverse complement.
CTGGAGCCAGCGCACGATTCGTGGCGGCAGGTGCAGCGGGCTGAGGTCGCCCAGGGCGACGAGGTGCGGGTAGACGGCGGCGAGGGCGGAGCGTCGGTCGGCGGCGTCGCGGACCGCGGCGATCGCCGGAATGCCCTGCACCGGGCCGCTGCCGTTCCACCCCAGCATCCGTAGCGCGAGATACTGCGGTCGCGGGTAGTGCTCCCGTGGCGGAAAGTGCAGGAAGTTCTCGCACACCTCCGCCGACGGTTCGCCTGCAGAGGTGTAGATCTGCGCCAGCCGGTCCTTCGGCCAGCCGTGGAACAGGTTGGACAGGGTGATCGTGGTGCCGGTGGAACGATCGAACGGCAGATGCCCGACCACCAGGACCTTCGGAAACTTCCCTGTCTCGGAGAACTCGTCACGTGGATGTGTCATCGCGAATCACCTTTCGACCGTCGGTGCGGATGCGTGGGCCGTGAGCGCGCGGCGGTAGCCGTGCAGCGCCGCCGGCACCACCGTGAGCAGGTAACAGGCCGCGCCGACGTACGGCACGGCGGAGATGCCGAAGTGCGTCGCGCCGTACCACTTGCCGACCAGCGACAGGCCCAGGTACGCCGCGTAGCCGACCAGTTGCGGGCGGACCACTCCGGCCGCGTTCTGCACCATGAAGACCGGAGACGTGGCCGCCACGATCAGCCACCACGCGGCCAGGCCGGGCAGGAGCCAGCGGTCACCCAGCAGCGGCACCGGCAACCAGGTCGTGAACAGCCATTCCCCCCAGAGCACCAGGGCCGCCGCCGGAAGCAGGACGATCGCCGTGGACACCAGCGTCATCCGTCGTGCGGTACGCCGCACCCAGGTCACCCGCCCGGCTGCGAGGGCCTCGCCGTGTGCCGGCCAGAACGGCTGGTTCACCAGCATCACGATCACGCCGAGTTGGGTGAACAGCCGGGCCGGGACCGCGTAGGCCGTGACCTCGGACAGCCCTCGGGTGTGCGCGATGATCAGACTGTCCGCGTTGTCGGCGACCGTCATCAGGACCGTGACGACACCGAACAGGCCGCTGATCCGCAGCAGCCCCCGGCCGGTGGCCGGATCGAGGGCGCCCCACGTCGGTGCCAGGCCGGGCAGCCGCCGACCGAAGGTCCAGCAGGTGTTGACCAGGTTGACCAGCACCGGTCCGGTGACGGCGGCGGCGACCACCACGGCGGCGGGCAGTTCGGCGTGCACGGCGCCGAGCGCCAGCGGCAACGACGACGCCGACCCGGCTGCCTGCCACAGGTTGCTTCTCGCCCCCATCCGGTATGCGAACTGGACCCGGTTGACCAGGGAGAGGGGCATGTTCAGCAGGAACGCCGTCAGGCAGGTGAGGGTCAGCGCCCGAGCGTCGGCGGGCGAGATCGAGTCCGGCGCGTTGAAGACGGCCCGCCACGGAACCAGGCCGGCACCGAGCCAGAGCACCGCGCAGCCGGCCAGTGCGATCGCCGACACCATCGCGTACGCGCTGCTGACGTATCGCCGACCCAGGTGGTCGTCACCGCTGGCACAACACGGTGCCAGCCGGGTGAGCAGCCCGTTTCCGAGTCCCAGGTCGGCGAAGGCGGCCATCCCGGTCAGGGCGATCACGGCCATCCACAGCCCGTAGAGATCCGGGCCGAGGTACGCCAGTGTCACCGGGATCAGCGCCAAGGGCACGATCGCGCTGACCACGCGCCCGAGCACGGCGGTGGCTATCCAGGAGGCGATTCCCCAGGCACGGCTACTGCCGGGCGGGTGCCCGCCAACCTGCCCGGCGTCGGATTCGTCGACGGCGATCGAGGACGAGCCGTCCGGCCCACTCACCGCGGGCTTGACGCCCGGGTCCGGGGTTGGTGGCCGGTCTCCTCGGATGGTGTGTCGACCGCTCATCGGTTTCTACCCGCGGGTGGGTGTCGGCGGTCCAGCGGCGACGGCGGTCGTTGCGGGCATGGACGAGCGGAGGAGTGTCCCTCGCGTCCGGACCATGGCCCACCCCGCCCTCGCGCCATAATCGGCATAACGGGGCATAGCCCTAGTAGTTACGCAAAACGGACTAAAAGTGATATTGGTGGATCGCGGGGGCCCGGGCCCGCCCGTTCACCTCCGGTGGAGCCAGAGGGCGCCCAGCGGCGGAACGCGCAGCGCGGCGGACGCGGGCAGGCCATGCCAGGCAATGTCCTCGGCGTGCACGATGCCGAGGTTGCCGACGCCGGAGCCGCCGTAGTGGTGGGCGTCGGTGTTGAGCACCTCCGCCCAGGCGCCGGCGGCCGGAAGGCCGACCCGGTAGTCGTCCAGCGGCTGCGCGGAGAAGTTGGCGACACAGACCAGGGTCGCCCCGTCGGGCGCGATCCGGACGAACGAGATGGCGTTGTTGGCGACGTCGTCACCGGCCAGCCAGCGGAACCCGGCCGGCGCGGTGTCCTGCGCCCACAGCGCGGGAGTGTCCCGGTAGACCCGGTTCAGGTCGGCGACGAGGCGTTGCACGCCGGCCCGCGCCGGGTCGTTCAGGAGGTACCAGTCGAGGCCGCGCTCCTCGCTCCACTCGCGGTCGTCGGCCAGCTCGCAGCCCATGAAGAGCAGCTGCTTGCCCGGGTGCGCCCACATGTACGCCAACAGCACGCGCACGTTGGCCAGCCGTTGCCACATGTCGCCGGGCATCTTGGCCAGCAGCGAACCCTTGCCGTGCACCACCTCGTCGTGGCTGATCGGCAGCGCGTAGTTCTCGCTCCAGGCGTACGCCAGGGAGAAGGTGAGCTGATGGTGGTGGTGCTGCCGGTAGATCGGGTCTTTCGAGGTGTAGAGCAGAGTGTCGTGCATCCAGCCCATGTTCCACTTGAACCCGAAGCCCAGCCCGCCGTCGCCGGTCGACCGGGTGACTCCCGGCCACGCCGTCGACTCCTCGGCGATCATCACCACCCCGGCATGCTGCTTGTAGACCGTCGCGTTGACCTCCTGCATGAAGGCGATGGCCTCCAGATTCTCCCGGCCGCCGTGCACGTTCGGCGCCCACTGCCCATCCTGCCGGGAGTAGTCCAGGTAGAGCATCGAGGCGACCGCGTCGACCCGCAGTCCGTCGACGTGGAACTCGTCGAACCAGTAGAGCGCGTTGGCGACTAGGAAGTTTCGCACCTCCCGGCGGCCGAAGTCGAAGACGTAGGTGCCCCAGTCCGGGTGCTCGCCCCGGCGCGGGTCGGGATGCTCGTAGAGCGGGGTGCCGTCGAAGCGGGCCAGGGCCCAGTCGTCCTTCGGGAAGTGCGCCGGCACCCAGTCCAGGATCACCCCGATGCCGGCGACGTGCAGCCGATCCACCAGGTACCGGAAGTCGTCGGGGTTGCCGAACCGGGCCGTCGGGGCGTAGTAGCCGGTGACCTGGTAGCCCCAGGAGCCACCGAACGGGTGCTCCATCACCGGCAGGAACTCCACGTGGGTGAAGCCCAGCTCCGTCACGTACGCGGTCAACTGCTCGGCCAGCTCCCGGTAGCCCAGGCCGGGCCGCCACGAGCCGAGGTGCACCTCGTACACGCTCATCGGCTCCTGGTGCGGCTGCCGCTGCGACCGCTGGGCCAGCCAGTCGCCGTCACCCCACCGGTACGTCGAGCGGTGCACCACCGAGGCGTTGGCCGGCGCCACCTCCGCGTACGCCGCGAGCGGGTCGGCCTTGTCCCGCCAGTACCCGTCGCCGCCGAGAATCCGGTACTTGTACCGACTGCCGGCCGACGCCCCCGGTACGAAGATCTCCCACACCCCGGTCGAGCCGAGCGAGCGCATCGGCCAACCGTCGTCGGGTGCCCAACCGGTGAAGTCGCCGACGACCCGCACACCCCGGGCGTTGGGCGCCCACACCGCGAACGCGACCCCGTCACCGAGGACCCGGGCGCCGAGCGCCTCCCACAGCCGCTCGTGCCGGCCCTCGCCGATCAGGTGCAGGTCCAGGTCACCGAGGACCGGCGGGTGCCGGTACGGGTCGTCGTCCAGCCGGCCGTCCACATCGACCCGGTAGTCGAGCACGTCGCCGGGGACGGTCGTCTCGAAGACCCCGACGTCGTGTACCCGCTTCATCGGATGCCGCTCGTCGCCCACCAGAACGCTCACGTCGTCGGCGCCCCGGCGCAGGGTGCGGATCACCGTACGCCCGTCGGCCGGGTGCGCGCCGAGCACGGCGTGCGGGTCGTGGATCTCCCCGGAGATCAGCTGGTCCATCGGGCGTTGTCCTTCTGGGCGGGAGCGGTCGGTGCGGTTGCGCCCAACAGGTCGGCGGGCACGTCCTGGACGGTCAGGGTGAACGGTTCGGAGCCGGCCTGACCCGGCGACCCGACGTCTGCCGGCCCGGGCGCGGCCGGGCGGCGCAGGGTGAGTACGTGCGCGGGTTGCAGGTAAGGGTCGAGTCGAACCGCGTTGCGCTGCCCCCAGTCGTAACTGGCGCCGGTCAGCTCGTCGTGCACGGTGAACCGGTCGTGCCAGTCCAGGCCCAGCGCCGGCATGTCCAGTGTGGTGTTGCCCCACTGCACGGTGTGCGAGTCGAACGAGCAGATCACCAGCACCGTGTTGCCGGTCTCCTGGTCGCGCTTGGACCAGCACAGCAGCGCCGGGTTGTCGATGTCGTGGAAGACCAGGTTCCGCAGTCGGTGCAGGGCCGGATTGTCCCGGCGGACCCGGTTGAGCGTGGTGACGAACGGCGCCAGCGAGCGCCCCCGCGCCAGCGCGCCGGCCCAGTCCCGGGGGCGCAGCTGGTACTTCTCGTTGTCCAGGTACTCCTCGGCGCCGGGGCGGGCGACGTGCTCGAACAGCTCGTAGCCGGCGTACATGCCCCAGGAGGGGGAGAGCAGCGCGGCCAGCACCGCCCGGATCTTGAACATCGGCGGGCCGCCGTGCTGCAGCGCGTAGTGGAGGATGTCGGGGGTGTTGGGCCAGAAGTTCGGCCGCATGTAGTCTGCCGCCGCGACCAGCTCCACGCAGTACTCACGCATCTGCGCCGCCGAGGTCCGCCAGGTGAAGTACGTGTACGACTGGGTGAACCCGACCTTGGCCAGACCGTGCATCATCGCCGGCCGGGTGAACGCCTCGGCGAGCAAGAGCACGTCCGGGTCTACCTTCTTGACCTCGCGGATCAGCCAGTGCCAGAAGTCGACCGGCTTGGTGTGCGGGTTGTCCACGCGGAAGATCTTCACGCCCTCGCCGACCCAGTGCAGCACCACCCGCAGCATCTCGGCGCGGATGCCCTCGGGGTCGTTGTCGAAGTTCAGCGGGTAGATGTCCTGGTACTTCTTCGGCGGGTTCTCCGCGTACCCGATGCTGCCGTCGGCCCGGGTGGTGAACCACTCCGGGTGCTCGCTGACCCAGGGGTGGTCCGGCGCGCACTGCAACGCCAGGTCCATCGCCACCTCCAGGCCGTGCCCGGCGGCGGCGGCGACAAAATCCCGGAAGTCCTCCGGCGTACCCAGGTCCGGGTGGATGGCGTCGTGCCCGCCCTCCTCGGCGCCGATCGCCCACGGTGAACCCACGTCGTCCGGCCCGGCGACCAGGCTGTTGTTGGGTCCCTTGCGGTTGACCCGGCCGATCGGGTGGATCGGCGGCAGGTAGAGCACGTCGAACCCCATCGCGGCCACCGCGGGCAACCGCTCGGCGGCGGTGGTGAAGGTGCCCGAACGGGCCGGCGCGTCGACCGTGGCCGGGATCGCCCCCTCCGAGCGGGGGAAGAATTCGTACCAGGCGGAGAACAGAGCGCGGGGACGGTCCACCCAGATGCGGTACTCCTCGCCGGTGGTGACCAGCTCCCGCACGGGATGCTCCCAGAGCAGCTCCGTCAGCTCCAGCGCCGGACTCACCCGTTCGGGTAACGGTCGGACGCCGTCGCGCAGCGCCTTCACCGCCCGGTCGACCCGGCGCCGCTGCGCCGCCGGCACCAGCTTGGCTGCGGCGCGCAGCACGCGTACTCCGTCGGCCAGGTCGTTGGCCAGATCCACCGCGCCCTGGCCGGCGGCGATCTTCTTGGTCACCGCGTTGTGCCAGGTCAGGTACGGGTCACTGAACGCCTCAACGGTGAACCTCCACTCGCCGACCGCGTCCGGTGCGACGGTGGCGTGCCACCGGTCCTGCCCGGGTTCACCCGGCCGCATCCGGGTGAACGGGCGGGCCAACCCGTCGGGGCCGAGCCACACCACGTCGCAGCCGAGCGCGTCGTGCCCCTCGCGGTAGGCGCGCGCCGACACCGGCACCAGCTCGCCGACGACCGCGCGGGCCGGGTAGCGACCGCAGGAGACGGCGGGGGAGACGTCTTCGATCGGGAACCGTCCGCTCACCGGTTCAACCTACTGCGTCCTGCCCTACCTGAGCAGCGCACGGTAGAGCTCGACGGTGCGGTCGGCGACGGCGTCCCAGGAGAAGTGCACGACGGCGCGGTGCCGGCCCGCCCGGCCGAGTGAGGCGGCGCGTTCCGGGGCGGCCAGCAACTCGTTCAGCCGGGCCGCCAGGTCGGCCTCGAAGCGAGACGGGTCCAGCGGCGCGCTGTCGGCCGACTGCTCGATCGGGACCAGCAGGCCGGTCTCGCCATCGGCGACCACCTCCGGAATGCCGCCGGTGGCGGTGGCCACCACCGCCGTCTCGCAGGCCATCGCCTCCAGATTGACGATGCCCATCGGCTCGTACACCGACGGGCAGACGAAGATCGTCGCGTGGGTCAGCACCTGGATCACCTCGGACTTGGGCAGCATTTCCGCCACCCAGACCACGCCGGAGCGGGTCGCCAGCAGTTCGGCGACCAGGCCCTGCACCTCGGCGGCGATCTCAGGGGTGTCCGGCGCCCCGGCCAGCAGCACCAACTGGGTGTCCGGCGGCAGCTCGCGGGCGGCGCGCAGCAGGTGCGGCAGCCCCTTCTGCCGGGTGATCCGCCCGACGTAGACCACGCTGGGCAGGGCCGGGTCGATGCCGAGCCGCACCAGCACGTCGGTGCCCGGGTCCGGCGCGTACTGCACGGTGTCGATGCCGTTGTAGATCACGTGCACCCGGTCCGGATCGATCGCCGGATACGCGGTCAGCACGTCTCGGCGCATCCCCGCGCTGACCGCCACGATCGCGTCAGCCGACTCGTACGCCGTGCGCTCACACCACGAGGAGAGCGCGTAGCCCCCACCGAGCTGCTCGGCCTTCCACGGCCGCAGCGGCTCCAGGCTGTGCGCCGTCACCACGTGCGGCACCCCGTGCAGCAGTTTCGCGGTGTGCCCGGCCAGATTGGCGTACCAGGTGTGGCTGTGCACCACGTCCGCGTCGGCGCATCCGGAAGCCATCTCCAGGTCCACCCCCATCGTCCGCAGCGCGGCGTTCGCGCCGGCCAGGGCCGCCGGCTCGGCGTACGCCCGCACCCCCGGCTCGGTGCGCGGCGCGCCGAAGCAGTGCACCCGTACGTGGGCGATCCGGCGCAGCTCCCGAGCCAGGTACTCGACATGCACCCCGGCACCGCCGTAGACCTCCGGCGGGTATTCGCGAGTGAGCAGGTCGACGCGTAGCGGGGCGGAGTCGGTCATGTCCGGCACCCTAGTGCAGAACCGAGCACCGCACCGGCTGCGGAACTGTGCCCGTACGAGTGGTGAACCGGCACGGGTATGGATAGCGTCTGTTCATGGCTGCCAAGGTGCTCGCGATCGTCCTGGCCGGAGGAGAGGGCAAGCGCCTGATGCCGCTGACCACGGACCGGGCCAAGCCGGCCGTCCCGTTCGGCGGGATGTACCGCATGGTCGACTTCGTCCTCTCCAACCTGGCCAACGCCGGCTATCTGAAGATCGTCGTGTTGACCCAGTACAAATCCCACTCCCTCGACCGGCACATCACCAAGACCTGGCGGATGTCGACCCTGCTGGGCAACTACGTCACCCCGGTGCCCGCGCAGCAGCGCCGTGGCCCCTGGTGGTTCGCCGGGTCGGCCGACGCGATCTACCAGAGCTTCAACCTGATCTACGACGAGCAGCCCGACTACGTGATCGTCTTCGGCGCCGACCACATCTACCGGATGAACCCCCAGCAGATGGTGGAGGACCACATCGCCTCCGGCGCCTCGGTCACGGTGGCGGGCATCCGGCAGCCGCTGTCCACCGCCGACCAGTTCGGTGTCATCGAGGTCGGCGAGGACGGCCGGCGGATCCGGGCCTTCCGCGAGAAGCCCACCGACGCGGTGGGCCTGCCCGACGCGCCCGACGAGATCTACGCCTCGATGGGCAACTACGTCTTCACCACCCGGGCCCTGGTCGACGCCGTCGAGCACGACGCGGAGGACAAGACCAGCAAGCACGACATGGGCGGTAGCATCATCCCGGCGCTGGTCGAGCGCGGTGAGGCGAACGTCTACGACTTCCGCGACAACGACGTGCCGGGCAGCACCGACCGGGACCGCGGTTACTGGCGGGACGTGGGGACCCTCGACTCCTTCTACGAGGCCCACATGGATCTGATCAACGTCCACCCGGTGTTCAACCTCTACAACTTCGACTGGCCGATCTACACCGAGCAGCCGCCGTTCCCGCCAGCCAAGTTCGTGCACCAGTGGGGCGAGCGGGTCGGCCGGGCGGTCGCCTCGATGGTCTCGCCCGGCGCGGTGATCTCCGGCTCGCTGGTGGAGAACTCGATCGTGTCACCGAAGGTGAAGGTCCACTCCTGGGCGCACGTGGACGGCTCGGTACTGATGGAGGGCGTCGACATCGGCCGGCACGCCGTGGTCCGTCGGGCCATCCTGGACAAGAACGTCCAAGTGCCCGAGGGGGCCGAGATCGGCGTGGACCTGGAACGGGACCGGCAGCGCTACACCGTCTCCGAGAACGGCATCGTGGTCATCGGCAAGGGACAGAAGGTGGAACTATGAGCGGTCACCCCCGCGCCGGGCAGCCGGCCGAGCCCACCGACCTGGTCGACGTACCGCGGCTGGTGACCGCCTACTACGCCGAGCACCCCGACCCGGCCGACCCGGCGCAGCAGGTCTCCTTCGGCACCTCAGGTCACCGCGGGTCGAGCCTGCGCAACGGTTTCAACTCCGACCACATCCTCGCGGTCACCCAGGCGCTCTGCGACTACCGGCGGGAGCAGGGCGTCGACGGCCCGCTGTTCCTCGGCCGGGACACGCACGCGCTCTCCGTGCCGGCCACTGTGGACGCTGTGGAGGTGCTCGCCGCCAACGACGTCACCGTGCTGCTGGACAGCCGTGACGGCTGCACCCCCACCCCGGCGGTCTCGCACGCCATCCTCGGCCACAACCGGGGCCGCACCGCCGGCCTGGCCGACGGCATAGTGATCACCCCGTCGCACAACCCGCCGGACGACGGCGGATTCAAGTACAACCCCACCCACGGAGGACCGGCCGACTCCGACGTCACGAGGTGGATCCAGGACCGCGCGAACACGATCCTCGCCGCCGGGCTCAAGGAGGTGCGCCGCGTGCCGTACGCGCGAGCCCGGGCCGCCGACACCACCGACACGTACGACTTCCTCGGCCGTTACGCCGACGACCTGCCGGCCGTTCTCGACATCGAGGCGATCCGCGCCGCCGGGGTCCGCATCGGCGCTGACCCACTCGGTGGCGCCAGCGTCGACTACTGGGGCGAGATCGCCCAGCGGCACCGGCTCGACCTGACGGTGGTCAACCCGACCGTCGACCCGACCTGGCGGTTCATGACCCTCGATGGCGACGGCAAGATCCGGATGGACTGCTCCTCGCCGAACGCGATGGCCTCGCTGATCGCCAGGCGCGCCGACTACCAGGTGGCCACCGGAAACGACGCCGACGCCGACCGGCACGGCATCGTCACTCCCGACGGCGGGCTGATGAACCCGAACCACTATCTGGCCGTGGCGATCGCCCACCTGTTCCGTACCCGCAGTGCGTGGGGGCCGGACGCCGCGGTCGGCAAGACCCTGGTCTCCTCCTCGATGATCGACCGGGTCGCCGCGGACCTCGGGCGTCCGCTGCTGGAGGTGCCGGTGGGCTTCAAGTGGTTCGTGCCCGGGCTGCTCGACGGCGCGGTCGGCTTCGGCGGCGAGGAGAGCGCCGGCGCGTCCTTCCTGCGCCGCGACGGCGGCACCTGGACCACCGACAAGGACGGCATCCTGCTCTGCCTGCTCGCCGCCGAGATCATCGGGGTGACGGGGCGCACCCCGAGCGAGCACTGGACCGGGTTGGCCGAGCGCTTCGGCGCACCCGCGTACGCCCGGATCGACGCCCCGGCCACCCGTGAGCAGAAGGCCGTGCTCGGCAAGCTCTCGCCCGAGCAGGTGACGGCGACCGAGTTGGCCGGCGAGCCGATCACCATGACGCTCACCACCGCCCCCGGCAACGGCGCGCCGATCGGCGGGCTCAAGGTCACCACGAAGAGCGGCTGGTTCGCCGCCCGCCCCTCCGGGACCGAGGACGTCTACAAGATTTACGCCGAGTCGTTCCAGGGGCCGGAGCACCTCGCCCGCATCCAGCAGGAAGCGCAGTCCCTCGTCACCGGCGTCCTCGGGTGAGAGGAAGGGCCCCTTCCTGACGCCTGAGGTAGAGCAGGGGCCCCTGCTTGACATCCGCCGAGCGTGACCGGGCCGACGCGGAGTGCCGCGTCGGCCCGTCGCGGCGCTGTCAGCGGGCCAGCGGTACGCCCGTGCGGGGCTCGGGAAGCGGACCGGGCAGGCTGCCGCAGAGCCGGGCCAACTGATCGATGACTTTGGCCGGCTCGTCGAACGGATCCAGCCCGCCGACCTCCAACGGGTCCAGCACAGGCACGGTCACGTGCGAGATGAGCGGGTGCAGCGGCCGGTGGTCTTTCTCCCCCCGACCGAGCAGGGCCTCGTGCAGCTTCTCACCGGGCCGCAGGCCCGTGTAGACGATCGGGACCTGGCTGGCCGCCTGCGCGACCATCCGGCGGGCAAGTTCGTCGATGCGTACCGGCTCGCCCATCTCGAGTACCAAGGCCTCACCGTCGCCCCCGATGCTTGCCGCCTGGAGGACCAGGTGCACCGCCTCCTGCACGGTCATCAGGTATCGCGTCACCTCGGGGTGGGTGACGGTCACCGGCTGCCCCGCCTCGATCTGCCGCTGGAAGGCGGTCACCACCGAACCCCGACTACTCAGCACGTTGCCGAACCGAACACTGAGGAAGGTGCCCGGACAGGTCGCCGCGGCGTGCGCGGTCAGCATCTCGGTGATGCGCTTGGAGTAGCCCAGGACGCTGATCGGGTCGGCGGCCTTGTCGGTGGAGATGTTGACGAACCGGGCGACATCCCGGCAGGCGTCCAGGACGGCGAGGGTACCCCAGACGTTGGTCTTCACCGCCTCACCCGGATGGCGTTCCAGTAGCGTCAGGTGTTTCAGCGCCGCGGCGTGGAAGACGATCTCGGGACGCCGTTGCCGCATGATGCGTCGGACACCTTCGTCGTCGCGAAGATCGGCGAGGATCAGCTCGGGGCCGTCCAACAGCGCACGTCCGGTGAGTGACATCTGGAGGCTGTGCAGCGCCGACTCGTCGCGGTCCAGCATCATCAGCTCAGCCGGATTGGCGCGCATGATCTGCCGGCACAGTTCCGAGCCGATCGAGCCACCTGCCCCGGTGACCAGCACGCGCCGGCCGGTGAGTCCGTTGTCGTCCAGGGTCAGGTCGCCGACCACCTGGCGTCGACCGAGCAGGTCGCTGACGTGGACGTCGCGCACGTCGCTGACCGAGATCCGATGATCCACCAGTTCTCGAACCGGCGGGAGGATCTTGAATGCCGCGCCGGCTCGGAGGGTCGCCTCCCGGATCTCACGGATCAGCGTGGCGTCGGCGTTCGCCACGGCGAAGATCACGGTGGTCGCCCCGGTGCGGCGGATCGCGTCGACGAGGTGGTGCCGGCCGCCGAGCACCGGGACTCCGGCTATGCGCAGGTCACGCTTGTCCGGGTCGTCATCGAGCGCACCGACGGGCAGGTAGCGGCCCTTCGGGTCGCTGAGCATCGCGCGCACCAGGCCCTGGCCGGCCTCGCCGAGGCCGAAGAGCAGCACCGGGATGGCGGAACGGGCGTCAGGACGCATGGCGCGGTCCCGCCGGTGTCGATGTAGCAGCCGGAAGGTGAGCATCAGCAGCAGCGCAAGTGCGCCACCGATCACCGGGCTGCTAGCGGGTATCGGGCGGTCGTCGAGCGTGAGAAGAGTTATCAGGATCACCGCCGCCGTGGTGCAGGTGGTGCCGGCGAGACCACGAACTTCATCGATGGTTCCCAGTGGCTGGCGGCCGGAGTGGACCCGGCGCAGAGCGCTCACGCCGACATGTAGCACGGCGGCCGCGCCACCGAGCAGCACCGCGTTCACCGCCTGACCAATGGTGAGCCCCTGTTCGTATCTCGCCCAACCGGCGACCGTGAACCCCCCGACCCAGGCTAGGGCGTCGGCGGCAAGAAAGATGGCGGTACGACGACGGCTGACCCTGCCACGGCCGGCGGCTGTTGATGTCGTTGACTGAACCCGCTGCATTTCCGGCGGCATTTACGACTCCCTGTCCTGTCCGTGGCCGGCAGTGACCCAGGTCAGGTCAGGGGCCACGCACGTCCCGCTAAATGCTTAGCGGAACCATGACCCTGCTATTCCGGTTTTCACATTTCTGTGGCCGGTCGTCTGGTTCTGTTTTCGGCCTATCGGCAAGCCGCGCCGCTTTCGGTAAAGCCTTCATCTCTGTATTGGTGGCTCAACGCAGGGGCGGCAGTTCGCGGCGGCCGAGTTGGCGGCGTAGGCCCTCGGGGAGCAGCTCGCGCAGCTGCTCGGGCAGCAACGGCAGATCCAGCAGGCTCAGCTTGAGCTGGCTGCGTTCCTGGTAGCGGCGCGGATCGAGGCGGACCACCAGACCGGCGTCGTGACGGTAGCTGATGTCCACCGCGCCCGACGTGGAGTCCTCCCGGATGACCAGCCCGTCCACCTCGACCGCGACCGGTCCCGACCCGGGGCGCAGCTCCAACCGCACCTGCTCCCCAGGGGAGAGCACCACCGACCGGGAAATGCCGGACATCGGCGCGCTCGGGGTCACCACCACCGCCCCGGTCGCGGGGGAGATCAACGGCCCGCCCGCAGCGTAACTGTAGGCGGTGGATCCGGTGGGAGTGCTCACCACCAGCGCGTCACAACGGTAGTAGCCGTACTGCTGCCCGTCCACCGCCAGGGTGGCGTTGACAAAGCCCTGCCCGGGACGGCGGATCAGCACGATGTCGTTGAACGCGACCACGTCGTCGCCGCACACGTCGCAGGCCAGGCAGCTGTGTACCTCGACGGTGTAGTCCCCGGTGCGCAGCCGGTCCAGCGCCGCCGGCAACTCCGGCGGCTCCACCTCCAACAGAAACCCCAACTTCCCCAGGTGTACGCCGAGGACCGGCTTCGGGTCGTTCACGGCCATCCGCAGCGCGCTCAGCATGGTGCCGTCCCCACCGATGCTGACCAGCACGTCCGACCGGCCGGCGAGCTGGTCATCCGGCACCACCCGGACCGACTCGGGCACCCGGTGCCGATCCTTGGCACGTACCGCGAGGGTGGCGTCGTGCCGGGCGGCCCAAGCCGCGATGGTGTCCACCACCGGGGTCACGTCCCGGGTGGGGTGCAGCACAAGCCCGAGCCGGATCCGGTCCATATCCCCAGCTCACCACAGTCCGAGCCGGTCACACGGCGGTACGCGGCAAGGCGCGCCGGCGGTGTCCCGACCGCCGGCGCGCCTTCGACCACCGCTACTGGCGCGGGCGGCCGGTCAGGTGGGTCAGCGATCGGGCGACCAGCTCGTCCCGGGCGGCCGGGGCCAGCCCTTCGAGCCCGAAGCCCAGATAGACGCTGTCCCCGGTGACCACCACCGAGCCCTCCTCGAACGCCTGCTGGCTGCGCGACCAGTCGTTGGCCGCCGGGCCGGAGCCTGCCGGGGCACCGGCCACCGCCCAGCCACCGAGGTCCGTCTCGAACGACGTCTCGGCGACCGTGGCCCCGTCGACGACGACCCGAGGGTCATCCAGGAACACCCCGAGGTTCTGGGTGGCCCAGTCGGTGGCGTAGGTGATGGAGACCTCCACCTGCTTGCCCGCGTACGCCGACAGGTCGGCCACGAACTCCTTCCAGCCGTTGGATGTGCCGGTGGCCGCGTGCCATTCACCGGTGGTGCCGGTCGGTGAGCAGTCCGCGCCCTGGTAGTGCGCGAGGAACGGGTGCAGCTGCTCCACCCAGCCGGAGGCGCAGCTGTCCCCTGTCTCCCGCGATGTCAGGCCGCCCGTGTCGGGCAGCGTGGTCCAGTCGTCGGTGCCCACCTCGTGCGCCTCGACGATCATGAAGTCCCAGTTCGTCTCGATGTCGAACGAGGTGAAGAATCGCAGCCCGCCGCTGTCAGCCCCGGTCAGGTCCACGGTCCGGGTCAGCCGCTTGTACGACTCGTCGGCCTGCCCGCTGAACAGGTACCAGTCACCGGTACGCGGGTCGAACGGCGCGCCGCCCGGCCGTCCCCAGCCCACCGGAGCAGAGCTGGCGAACTGCGGGTACTGCGCGGGCGGCAGGAAACTCGACGTGGTCAGGAAGGACGCGGTGTGGTCCTGGTTGCCAGCGGAGCCCTCGGCGTTGAGCGTTGCAGTGAACCCCGCGAACCGGCCCGCGTCGCCGACGACCGGGTACGGCTCCCCGTCGGGCGAGGTGCCGCCGTCGCTGACGTAGCTGTATGCCCCCAGCCAGTACTGCTGGAAGTCGTTGAGCAGTGGCAGACACGTCGGGTCGGCGGCGTTCGTGCACTCCGGCGGGGCGTCCGGCAGGTAACCGTACGAACCGTCGGCGGCCTGGGCGTAGAGCGCGTACTTGCCGCTGACCAGCAGCTTGCCGCCCTCGTTCAGGTAGTCCCGGACCGACATCTCGATTTCCACGGCCGCCTTCGCCACCGTGCCCGGCACCTGGCCCGGCTCGCGCAGGATGATGTCGTCGCCGGTTTCCCAGACCACCGCCCGGTAGTGCGACAGCACACCCAGATGGTGCGGGGCGGTACGCCCCATCGCGTCGAAGTCGTACACGTCGCTGCTGCGCCCGGCCGCCTTCAGCGCGGTGGCGATCTCGTCGGCGTACTTCGCGGTGCCGGTGTCCTGTGTGGGGCTCAGCCCGGTGACGTCCTCCACCGCCAGCACCAGCACGTCTCCGCCGATGTCGTCGTGTACCCGGTAGGTGAAGCGTTCGCTGGTGACCTTGACCTTGCCTCTCCCGGGCTTGACGGCGGTGAACCAGACCTGCACCCGGTCGCCCGGCCGGGCGCCGGTGACCTTTCCGCGCAGCTCGGCGTAGTAGTCGTCGTGGGTGTCGCCGTAGCGCTCACCGCCGCGCCACTGACGGACCGTGGTGGACTTCGTCCGACCTCCGTTGATCGTCCAGTTCAGCTTGACGTTCCTCAGTGAGCGCCGGGCGATCGCGGCCACCTGCTGGTTGCGGCCGTACGACACGTCGAAGTCGTCGACGACGAAGTCCGGCGTGCTGCGGCCGAGGACCGAAATCGGCTCGTCCGGCTGGTGCGCCGACTTCGCCACCGACAGCGCGAACGGGATGTTCTTGGCCACCTCGGCGGCGATCAGCTTCTCGTCGTCGGGGAAGGTGAAGATGCTGGCGCAGTCCTCCGGACGCCACTGGTCGTCCGGGTCCGACTCGGCCGCCGCCTGACAGGTGGACATCTCCGGAGTGAAGCCCAGGGTGCCGTAATGCACCGTGGCGTGCGTGTCGGTGTCGCCGTTGGTGGTGTACAACTCGGCGGAGATGTCCGGGTCGTAGCCGGGTACCGCCGGGTTGGCGTCGTCGCCGGCCAGCGCCTCGTAGATCACATCGTCGGGGGTCGGCGTGGCCACCTGCCAGCCGACGCCGTAGAGCAGCAGCTCCGCCGCCGAGTGGTAGTTGACCAAGAACTTGAACTTCAGGCGCTTGAAGAGCGCGTCCAGCGCCTTGGTCTCCGGCTCCGAGTTGGGGCCCGGCCCACGGTATGTGTCGCTGGCCGGGTCCGGCGAGGATCCCTCGTTGTCGTAGCCCCACTTGTAGCCGAAGTTGCGGTTGGGGTCGACACCGTCGACGCCGGTGATCTTCCCGTCGCCGTTGTTGTCGCGCAGGTTCTTGCGCCACAGCCGGTTGCCGGGGGTGAAGGTGTGGTCGTAGCCGTCCGGGTTGGCCACCGGGATGAACCACAGCTCAGTGGTGTCGACCAGCCGGGTGATCTCCCGGTCGGAACCGTAGTTGTCCAGCACGTGGTGCATCAGCCGGCGGGTCATCTCCGGTGTGATCCACTCTCGGGCGTGCTGGGCGCCGACATAGAGCACCGCCGGCCGCTTGCCGTCCTTCGTGTTCCTCGCATTCTTGGTGACCTTGACGGCCAGGATCGGCTTGCCCTGCGTCGAGCGGCCGATGGACTGCACCTTGGCCAGCTTCGGATGCCGCGCCGCCGTCGCGGTGATCTCGTCACGGATGCCGCCTGGTTCGCTGTAGGACCGGAACCCTGTCCAGCCCGCCGCGGTCTGCTCCCGCAGCACCTGCGACGCGTCCCTGCCGCGCACCTTCTTGACCTTCAGGTCGACGCCCTTGCGGCTCAGCCGGTCGGCCTGATCGCGGCTGAGCACGGTCTCGATTTCCGTCCTGCCGGACTGGTCGGGTGTCGAGCCGTGCCCGACGTCGACACCGGCCTCGCGCAGGTGGTGCAGCGCGGCCGGTCCGACAGTGCCGACGTATACCTCAAGGCCGTCGCGGCCACCCGGCTCTGACGGTGGGCGTGCGCTCGCCGGTGCGGTCAGCGCGAGAACGCCGACCAGAGTGAACACGCCGGCGATCGCCAGCGGTGTGCGCCTCATCCTGCCCCCTTCGATCGAAGGACTTCTCCGGCGAGCCTTGTGCCGGTCATGAAGCCTGTCAATACGTTTGGCGTAACGTCCCGCTGCGGGTGGTCGGTGCAGGTAACCGCGCATTTAGCCGCACCCACGCCGGCTCGGCCGTGCACCGGTGCCGGCCCCGACAGGAGGTCGGACGGAATCGACGTCGCGAGATCATCGGGCACCGACAGAACCGGGCCGGGAAGCATGCCCGGTGCCGACCTGGGACTCCGGAGATGCCGGCGCTGGTCGACGGATGCGGCGGCGGGCCGCTGCGGTCAGGATGGCCACCGCGACGATCAACTCGGCGATACCGGCCACCGCAGCGGTTCCGGTCGGCGTGAGTGTCGTGGCCTGCGCGAGAAGGCCAACCAGGACGATGACGGCGACGGCGGCGGCGGTCCGGGTCGCCGCGCGGTAGTCGCCGTCACCGATCCGGCTCAGGGCGAAGGCCCGATTCACGGAGGCGAACGGCAGGGCGACCGCCAGCAGTTGCAGCCACACCGCCGCGCCGGCGACGTCCAGACCGAGAACGTCGGTGGCAAGCCAGGGTGCCAGGCCGACGATTCCCGCCGCGACCACGGTCGCGGCGACCGTCGAGATGATCTCGGCCTCCCGTCCGACGGGGCGCGGGGGCCCGATCCGGTGGCGTCGCCGGGTCCGCATCGCCATCGGCACCCGGAGACCGCTGAACACGACCGCGACCAGCGCCTGGTAGATGCTGACCAGAGCCCCGTAGCATCCCACCACGTGTGGGCTGGCGACCAGGGAGAGCGCGAGCGTCCCCGCTCGGGCGCTGAACGCGTCGCCGATGCTGTGTCCGAACAGCCTGCGGTTCAGCCGGAACGCCCCCCTGGCCGCTCGTCCGGACAGCCCGGACCAGATCGGCTGTACTCCGTTGCCGTCCCGGCGGGCGAGCACCTCCACGAGAAGCAGGTAGATGGCGGCCCCCGTGGCTAGGGCGGCGGTCAGCGGAACGTCGACGATCAGCAGACCGAGGGCCAACACCCGGGTGCCGGTGAGAGCGGCGGAGACGCCGACGAACCGCAGCTGTCGGATCAGATCGCTGTAGCGCAGCTCGGCGAGGCTGTTGAGCATCAGCACACAGCCGGCGGCAACCAGGGCCGTACCGGCGTAGCCTTGCACCGCGTACAGGCCGGCGATCAGGCAGGTGGCGGCCGCCATCACCGGCAGGGCGATCAGCAGGCGCTGGCTGCGTGCGGCCAAACGCTCGTGTTCGTCTCCGGAGACATACAGCAGGGACGACCCCCCCATCACCAGAATCGCCACCCAGGTGAGGGCTGCGGTCATGACGCTGTAGGCAGCGATCTCCGCGGTCTGGCCCTGCCGTGCCGCGTACGCCAACATCGCCGCGTTGAGTAAGCCGTTGGCCAGACTGCTCGCCGACACGACGAGAGTGTTGGCGCGCAGCCCGGTGCCGTTGGACCGCTCGGGCGGGGTGGAAACGCTGACCGTTGGCGGCACGTGTCCGGCCGTCAACCGATCATCCTGATCCGGTCGAGGATGTTCGGGCCGCGCGCCTCACCGCGCCACGACCGGTAGGTATCGCCGGCCGCCCGACGCGCGGCGAGTCGTTCGGCCGGCGTCAGCCCGGCAAGTTGATCGAGATGGTAGGCAAGGGCCGCCGGCGTGTTCTCCGCCAGCACGACACCGCCACCTGCGCGTAGCAGCGAGGTCCACGGCGTCTGGTCCGAACAGACGACCGGACAGGACGCGGAGAGACTCTCCGCGATGACGTGCCCGAAGTTCTCCCCCTGGGTCGGGAAGACAAACGCGTCGTAAGCGGCGAAGGTGGACGGCACCTCGTGCGGCCTGAGTTCGCCCCGGTAGGTGAGGGTCACCAGTGTGGGCAGCTCTCGGGCGAGGTCCTGACATCCGGCCCAGTACGCCGGATCCTCCAGTGGCCCGTACAGGTCGAAGATCACCGGTCGGGTCATCCGGGTCAGGGCCTCGATCGCCACTGACACATTCTTGATCGGGCTGATCCGTCCGATGAAGACGAGCCGCAGCGGGCCGTTGATCTCTACGGGGGTGATGGGCTCCGGAGGGAGAGCCACGTCGCATCGACGGGTCTCGATCTGCGCCCAGGGGAAGACGCGGGTGATCAGTTGTGCCTCGCGGTCACTGGTGGCGTGCCAGCGCACCTTCGACGACCTGAGAAACGGTCGCCACACACGTAGGAACAACGACTTCTTGAAGCTCTTCACCTTAAGAGCGCTCGGCGCGACCTCGCCCCTGGGCGCAATGAGAATCTGCCTCACGCGCAATACGCCGATCCTCGCGGCAAGGATCGGCACAATCGCGAAGGTCGCCCAGAGGCTGTTCACGTACAGGAGGTCGAACGTGGTGGACCGTAGCGTGCGGAGCAGCGTGTAGAACTGCCTGCGGTTCGACGTGTCAAGGTAGTAGATCCGAGCCTGTCGGCGCCGGAACCACCGGCCGGAGAGCCCGGGATAAGGCTGCTGGCAACCGAGGTCCCGATCCCTCGTGACCATCGTCACCTCGATGGCTGTCGACACGTCATCCAGCAGTTTTGCCACGGAGCGGACCGGACCTCCGGCACGGAACCCCGGCTCGAAGAAGTCGCTCGTCAAGAGGACGCGATACGGCAGGGCGGGGCATGCTGGGAGGTTCGGTCGGTCGGGGTGGTGGCTCGCTGTTCGCGAGAGGATGCCAGGGTTGGATAAAGGCGAATCGTGAACACTGCTCGCGGCTGCGGTGGTGCAATCGTCGGCCGGGGCTCCGGGGTTTTCAGCCACGCATCGCCAACGACGACGAACCACCTACGGTGACGCACATACTGTGCCGCCGGCCTTGTTGTTCGATAGTTTGTGGGGTCGAACTACGATTACGATCGGCGGTCATGGCGACATCGACCGAAGCGTCCACAATAAGGAAAGTTGGATCTGGGCGGCCTCGACACGTCTACCGCGGATTCGATGGCCGCCGCATGAATCGACGGGTGACGAACGTCCTGGGACGTGGGCTCGTCGGTTTGACCTGGCTGGCCGCGGGTGCGGTGTGCTTCCTCCTCGACGGTCAACAGACGGCTGGCTGGGCCCGTCAGGGCGCCCTCGGGTTGAGCGCCCTGGCAGCCCTCTTCGGGATGTGGGTCTTCTGGCGCGACGGTGCCAGCCGGATCACGGCTGTCGGTCTCTACCACCTGGCGTTCGCTGTCTTCGTCGGCTTCAGTGGCTTGTACCAGGTCGCGTGGGCCTGGTCGGACGCTCCGGGAGTGCCGCTCCTCACCGCCCTGGCGATCTGCTACTTCGCGCAGGTGGTGACGTGGCTGCTGTTCTGGAGCGGAATCGGGCGACCCGACCTACCGCCGGACGCCGCGCAGGCCGACGGCCGGACTGCCGGCTGGGCGATGCGGTGTGGTGCCGTCCTGCTCACACTCGCGGTGGCCGGGTCGTCCATGGCCTCTGGATCACTGCCATTGGCCAACGCGGCCGGCTTCATCGGGGTCCTGTTCCTTGCCACGGGCCTGCTGCGAGGGCCGATGCGCCGTTGGCTACCGCTGTGCGCAGTGGTCATCGGAATCGCTTTCGCGACCTACTTCATCTACCTCTTCAACGGCTTCGGCCGGATCGTCCTTGGTGCGCTCGCGTTGGCGCTGCTGGTGATGTCGGCCCACCGTGACCGCCGGCGACTCACGAAGTCCCTCGTCCTGCTCGGCGCCGGCCCGGTCCTGTTGTTCCTCGCGGGGCTACGTGCCAGCGGTGCCTCGGCGTCACCTGGTGTCGAGGAGGACGGGTTCGAGTCGGCTGTCAGCCCACTGCACTCATTCGCCCAACTGCTCGACCTGCACGCGATGGGGTTGCTGCCATCGGCGCTGGGAGAGACTTTCCTGAACGCGGCGGTCGGCCTGGTGCCCCGCGCGGCCTGGCCGGAGAAACCGGCCGGCTTCGGCGCCGACCTGGTTGTGTTCCTGTCGCCCGAACTGGCTGGCACAGGGCATTCCGAGGCGGCGCTCTGGCACGGTGAGTGGCTGTTCAACTTCGGGCTGCTGGGGTTGGTGCTGATGATTCCGGTCACCGGTCTCGTGGTCCGCGGCCTCGACCGGCTCCTGCTCGTGGCCTCGTCGAAGCCGCTCGTCGGGCCCTACCCGGTGGGCGCCTACGTCGGGACGGTCCTTCTCGCCGTCGGTCTGTTCGATCTCGTGTGGGTGGGCAGCTTCACCTACGTGGTGCGCACCGGCGGGCGGTTGCTGGTGCTGATCGCCGTGCCCTTGGTGTTCGCCTTGGCCTGGGGAGCGAGTCGCCTGATGGCATCCGGCCACGACGGGAGCCCGTGGTCGGGCACTGGATCCGCGGGGCCGGCGACGGTCGATGGGCGGCTGCCGAGGGGGTGCCGCCGCTGACGACCAGCTTGTCGTTTTGTGGCATATGACGTTTCCCGAGAATGGCTGGCTCGTTTTCTGTCATGTGGCTGTCCGACCGACCTTGGCGGGTGCCTCAGCGACGACGAACGGGAGCATCAGTGACCTCAACGACGAACGGCGGGCGCGTACTCATCACCGGCGGCACCGGATCCTTTGGCCAGACGATGGTCCGTCGGCTGCTAGCCAGCGGCGTCGGCGAGGTTCGCGTGCTCAGCCGCGACGAGGCCAAACAGGACGCGATGCGGCGGCTGATCGGAGACTGGCGAGTGCGCTACCACGTGGGCGACGTCCGTGACCACGACTCGGTGTTGCGCGCCAGCCGGGGCGTCGACCACATCTTCCACGCGGCCGCGCTGAAGCAGGTGCCGTCCTGCGAGTTCTTCCCCCTTGAGGCGGTGCGTACCAACGTGCTCGGCAGCGCCAACGTCGTGGAGGCCGCCCAGCGCAACGAAGTCGCCTCGGTGGTCGTCTTGAGCACAGACAAGGCCGTGTACCCGGTCAACGCCATGGGCATGAGCAAGGCCCTGATGGAGAAGGTCGCCCAGGCGCATGCCCGGAACAACCCGGACAGCTCCACCGTCGTCTCCTGCGTCCGGTACGGCAACGTCATGTACTCACGCGGTTCGGTGATCCCGTTGTTCATCGAACAGATCAAGGCCGGCCGCGCCCCCACCGTCACCGACCCCGCCATGACCCGGTTCCTGATGTCCTTGGAGGACTCGGTGGCGCTGGTGGAGCATGCCTTCCAGCACGCCCGCCCGGGTGACGTGTTCATCCGCAAGGCCGCCGCCTGCACCATCGGGGACCTCGCCGAAGCTGTGTGCCAACTCTTCGATGTGCCCGCGAAGCTCGACGTCATCGGCGTACGGCACGGTGAGAAGCAGCACGAGACGCTGGCCAGCCGGGAGGATCTGGCCCGGGCCGAGGACTTCGGCGACTTCTTCCGGGTGCCGCTGGACGCCCGCGACCTGAACTACGCGCTCTACGTCTCGGAGGGGGATCCGGACGGGGGCCCGGCCGCCGACTTCGACTCCGCCAACGCGCTGCGGCTGGGCGTACCCGAGATCGTGAATCTGCTGCTGACGCTGCCGGAGGTCCGCACGGAGCTGGGACTTCGCGACGTGGTGCCGACATGCTGAGGTTGGCCGTAACCGGAGCCGACGGCTTCCTCGGCTGGCACGTGCGGGTGCTGGTCCGGGCGCTCGGTTGGCCGGAACCCGTCCGGGTGGGCCGGAACGAGCTGGCCGATCCACGGCATGCCGGCGAGCTGCTGTCCGGCGTGGACCGGGTGTTGCATCTGGCAGGGCTCAACCGGGGTGAGCCCGACGACGTGGCTGCGGGCAACCTGCGGGCCGCCGCCCACCTGGTCGCCGCGTTGCGGGCCGCGGACGTCGCGCCGGCCAGGGTGGTCTTCGCCAACTCGGTGCAGGCCGGCAACGGCACACCGTACGGTGACGCGAAGGCTGCCTGTGCCCAACTGCTCGCCGATACCGGGCTGCCGCTCGACGACGTCAGGCTGCCGAACCTGTACGGCGAACATGGTCGGCCGCGGTACAACTCGGCGGTCGCGACGTTCTGCCGGGTGCTCGCCGACGGCGGGCAGCCAGAGGTGCACGCCGACCGGGAACTCGACCTGGTGCACGTCACCGACGCCGCGGCTCGGCTGGTCGGGGTTCCGGCCGGTGGCTCCTGGGATCCGGGCATGCCCGCGCTCCGGGTCGGCGTACGCGAACTGGCCGACCGGCTGTCGGCGACGGCAGCCACCTACCGCACCGGCGAGTTGCCTCTGCTGCGCGACCGGCACGACGTCAGGCTTTTCAACACCTACCGGTCGCACTGCTTCCCGGCGCACTACCCGCTGCCGCTGCACCGTCGGGCCGACGCCCGCGGTGAACTCGTGGAAACTGTCAGGTCCCATGGCGGCGGCCAGACGTTCTGCTCGACCTCGCATCCGGCGATCATCCGGGGCGAGCACTTCCACCTCGCCAAGGTGGAGCGGTTCGTGGTCCTCCGTGGCTCCGCCGAGATCAGTCTCCGGCGCGTCGGCCACGCCGACGTGGTGCGCTTTCCCGTGACCGGCGACGCGCCGGTGGCCGTGGACATGCCGACCATGTGGGTGCACAACCTGGTCAACACCGGTGATCGTGAACTGGTCACTCTTTTCTGGACCAACGAGCTGTTCGATCCGACCAGCCCGGACACCTGGCCCGAGCCGGTGGACGCGGCGGTGCCGACGCAGGTAGCGGTCGCCGCGTGAAGATCGGCGTCGTCACCCAGTGGTACCCCCCGGAAGGGGTGTTCATCCCGGGAAACCTGGCACGGGGGTTGGCCGATCGAGGACATGCCGTGCGAGTGCTGACCACCTTTCCGAGCTATCCGAACGGCCGGACCTTTCCCGGATGGCGTCAACGCTGGCGACACCGGGAGACCGACGGCCCGGTCGCGGTGCGGCGGGTGCCCACGTTCACCAGCCACGACACCTCGGCGGCCAGGCGGGCGCTGAGCCACCTCTCCTTCGGTGCCAGCAGCGCGCTGGCCGGCCCGGGGTGGTTGGCCGGTGTGGACGTCACGTACGTCTACCATCCACCGCCGACCGCGGTCACGGTCGCCGCCCTGTTGCGCGTGGCCCGGCGTACCCCCGTCGTTCTGCACGTGCAGGACCTGTGGCCGGACGCCGTCACCGCATCGGGGATGGCCCCCGTCGGCCGATTGGGACGGGCACTGGAGACCGGTGTCGGCGCCCTGATGCGTGCCGCCTACCGGACCGCCGGCGCGATCGTGGTCATCTCGCAGGCCATGGCGGAGCAGGTGGTGGCACGTGGCGCTGATCCGGACCGGGTCAGGGTCGTCTTGAACTGGACCGACGATTCGCTGTTCCGGCCGGTGCCGGTGACGCCGGACGCGAGGGCGGTGCTGGGACACAGCGGTCGGTGCACCGTCATGTTCGCCGGAAACCTCGGCCTCCTGCAGGGGCTCGACACCGCGGTACGCGCCGCCGCGGCGGTCCGGGACCGGATGGATCTGGTGCTGGTCGGTTCCGGTGCCGGCGAGGAACAGATCCGTCAGCTCGCCGTCGATCTGGGCGCCGACAACGTCCGGTTCGTGGGCCGCCGCCCGGCGACCGAGATGGCCGCGCTCTACGCGGCGGCCGACTTCCAGTTGGTCTGCCTGCGGGACCTGCCCGCGCTGCGCGGCGCGACCCCGTCCAAGTTGCAGGCCGCGCTGGCCTGCGGCACGCCGGTCATCGGGTCGATCGCCGGCGACGCGGCGGCGTTGATCCGGTCGAGCGGGGTGGGACTCGTGAGTCCGCCGGAGGACTGGCGGGCGTTGGCCGCCCGGTTCACCGAGGCCGCCGCGCTGCCCCGGCACCGCCGTGACCAGATGGGGCGCCAGGCCCGACAGGTCTACGAGAACCGGATGTCGGTGCGCGTCGGCGTCGACCAGTTCGAGGACATCATGGTCAAGTTGGCCACACGGAGGGGACGCAGATGACGCGGATCATGACGGTGGTGGGTACCCGTCCTGAGATCATCAGGCTGTCCCGGGTCATCAGCCGGCTCGACGAGACCGTGGAACACTCGTTGGTGCACACCGGGCAGAACTGGGACAGCAACCTCTCGGACGTCTTCTTCACCGAGCTGCGACTGCGGGAGCCGGACCGATTCCTGCGAGTGGACACGTCCTCGCTGGCGCGGGTGCTGGGTGGCGTGCTGGTCGGGGTTGAGGCGGCCATCTCCGAACTGCGACCGGACGCGCTGCTCGTCCTCGGCGACACCAACAGCTGCATCGCCGCGTTGATGGCCCGCCGGATGCGGGTGCCGGTCTACCACATGGAGGCCGGTAATCGCTGCTTCGACCTCAACGTGCCAGAGGAGACCAACCGCCGGATGGTCGACCACGTCGCCGACTTCAACCTCGTCTACACGGAGCACGCCCGACGCAACCTCCTCGCCGAAGGTCTGCACCCGCGCCGGATCCTGCACACCGGCTCGCCTATGCGTGAGGTGCTGGAGCACTACCAGCCGGAGATCGAGAGCTCGCGTATCCTCAGCCGGCTCGACCTGACCCCCGGCCGCTACGTCATGGTCAGCGCCCACCGGGAGGAGAACGTCGACCAGCCCGCCCGGCTGCGGCGGCTGCTCGGCTGCCTCGCCGCCGTCCGGGACCGCTGGGGCCACCCTGTGCTGGTCTCCACCCACCCACGAACCCGCAAGCGGCTCGAGGCACTGGCCCCCGACGCGACCGTGCTGGATGGCATCGCCTTTCACGAGCCGTTCGGCTTGATCGACTACGTGCACCTGCAGACTCGTGCGTTCTGCACCCTGTCGGACAGCGGGACCATCAGCGAGGAGTCGGCGATCCTCGGCTTCCCGGCGGTCACCCTGCGGGAGTCGATCGAACGACCCGAGGCGCTCGACGTCGGCGGCATCATCATGACCGGGCTGGACCCACAGGGCGTGGTGGAGGCCGTGGAAGTCACTGTTGCGCAGGTGAACGCGGACGGGGTGCCCTGCCCAACCGACTACCGAGTCGCAGACACCTCACGGCGGGTGGTGGACTTCATCCTGTCCACTGTGCGGCGGCACCACGGCTGGGCGGGCATCCGCCGCTGAGTCCAGCCGGGGCTGGGACCCGAGAGGCTCCCGTTCAGCGGGCCGGAACTCCTTTGACCACCACACCCTCGGGCACGTCGCGCACCACGCAGGCACCCGCGCCGACCGTGCTGTCCCGGCCGACCCGGAGCCCCTGCAGCACGGCGGCGTTCGTGCCGACCAGCACCCCTTCGTCCAGCCGGCACTCGCCGGAGATCGAGGCCAGCGGGTTCACCGACACGTGGTCGGCCAGCACGCAGTCGTGCCCGACGGTGCAGTTCTGATTGAGATGCACATGCCGCCCGACGGTCACGTTGGTGGTGACCCGTGTTCCGGCGAAGGCGACCAGACCGGGACCGTGTCGCAGGTCCGGGCCGAGTGTCGCGTCGGGATGCACCAGACTGGCCGCCGCCACCCCGTACCGGTCGACCCGATCCGCGACCGCCCGTCGGATCCGTGGGTCGCCGACACCGACGACGTGGTGGGTGTCCGGGGGGGCCTCAGCCAGCCAGGTCGTCCCGCCCAGGTAAGGCACGTCGAGCCGCTGCACCCGCTTGAGATTGACCTCCGAGGGTCGGTCGTCGACGAAGCCGAGCAACTGCCAGCGGGGTCGTCCGATGGTGGCGTTCACCGCGCGCGCGATGGTCAGGATCTCCCGTCCGTGCCCGCCGCAACCGACGATAACCAGAGGTACGGTCACGCCGCCGGCGCCCCGGTACGGGTGGTCAGGAACTCGTCGATCGCCGAGAACACGGTGGTCACCTGCCGCTCGTTGAGGACACTGCCGCTGGGTAGGGTCAGCCCTTCGGCGAAAAGACGCTCGGCGGCCCCGGTGAGTCGATTCTCGGCGTCGGCGTACGCGGGCTGCAGGTGCATCGGCTTCCACACCGGACGGGTCTCGATGTGCCGGGCGGCGAGGTGGGCGGCGAGGTCGGCGGCAGCCCATCCGGAGCGCTGCCGGTCCACCCGGATGCTGGTGAGCCAGCAGTTCGAACCGGTGTCCTCTGCGCCGATCAGCTGTACTCCCGGCACCGGGGCGAACAACTTGGCGTACTGGTCACGGAGACGACGGCGGCGGTGAATCATGCTGCCCAGCCGGATCAGTTGGGCCCGGCCGAGTGCGGCGAGCAGGTTGCTCAGCCGGTAGTTGTAGCCGGTCTCCCGGTGCTCGTAGTGGGGGACCGGCTCGCGTGCCTGGGTGGACAGGTGTCGGGCCCGTTCGAGCAGGGCCACGTCGTCGCCGACGAGCATCCCACCCCCCGAGGTGGTCATGATTTTGTTGCCGTTGAAGGACAGCGCCCCGATCCGCCCGAACGAACCGGCGGGCCGGCCGAGGTGGGTCGCGCCGAGTGCCTCCGCGGCGTCCTCGACCACCGGAACGTCCGCGGCGGCGCAGATCGGCAGCAACGTCGAGTAGTCGGCGCAGCTACCGAACATGTCGACCGGGATCACCGCGCCGATCCGCTCGCCCCGCGAGCGGATCCGTTGCAGCAACTCGGCGAGCAGGGCGACGTCGATGTTGCCCGTCCGTGGGTCGCAGTCGACGAAGATCGGACGGGCGCCGGTGTAGCAGACCGCGTTGGCGGTGGCGACGAAGGTCAGCGTGGGCACCAGCACCACGGCTCCGGGACCGATGCCCAGCCCCAGCAGGGCCAGGTGCAGCGCGGCGGTGCCTGAGCTGACCGCCACCGCGCCACGGGTGCCGACCTTGGTGGCGACCTCCGATTCGAAGGCGTCGAGATCCGGGCCGGCCGGGGCGACCCAGCCGGAGCGCAGTGCCGCGATCAGGTAGGACTCCTCCAGCGGACCGACATCCGGCGCGGACAGATGGATCTTGTCGGTCATCGTCGACTCCCGAGGAACTCCGGCGCGGTGGCGTTGCCGGCCGCGGAGATTCCGTCCCGCCGCAGCACCGTACGGATCGTGGCGGCCAGGATCGCCAGGTCCAGGCGGAGACTGCGGCGCGTCACGTACTCCACGTCGAGCGCGAGCTTGTCATCCCAGTCGAGGCTGTTGCGCCCACGTACCTGGGCCAGCCCGGTGACACCGGGCCGGACCTCGTGTCGCCGTGCCTGGGTAGGGGAGTAGCGACTGAGGTACTCGGGTAACAGCGGCCGGGGACCGATGATGCTCATGTCGCCGCGCAGCACGCACCAGAGTGTGGGCAGTTCGTCGAGGCTGGTGGCGCGCAGCCAGCGACCGAGCCGGGTGAGTCGGTCGGCGTCGCTGGTCAGCCCTCCGCACGGTGCCCGCATGGTGCGGAACTTGACCAGCTCGAACGGGCGGTCGTCGCGCCCGATGCGGCACTGCCGGAACAGCACCGGTCGGCCGAGGCCCACGGCGACCGTCACCGCTACCGCCACCATCACCGGCGTGGTCAGCAGCAGCAGCAGGGCCGAGACGACCACGTCGAATACACGTTTGGCCGGATCGCCGCGCCGTGCGGACCGGGTCGGACGTGCCGGCGCGGTCGCCATGGATACGGGCACCGTTATGACCTCCGTATGTCTACCGGCAATAGCGGACAAACGGGTTGTATCAGACTTATTGCTGGTCCCGCCGGAAAGTAGCAACAGTCGACACGCACCCCGACACGTCAACCCGGGGCGGCCGGCAAAGGACACGCACGTCGGCGCGTCGACCTACCTCGGGAGTGTCGCCGAGCCGCTGGTCAGGATTTGCTGTCGCCGGCGTCGAGGCGCCGCTGCAGCATGATCCGCAGCGGTGTCGACTCTCCGTCCCGGCCCCCCGCGCCGACGATCAGCGGGGCGGGGCCGGGCTGCGGGTCCGCCCCGAGGAACCGGGCCCGCAGCGCGCGCGGCACGATCAGCAGGTGGAATCGTCCGTCGACGTCGACCGCTCGGCTAAGCGCCCGGTCGATGTACCAGCCGTGCAGCCCGGTCCGGTACCGGGCCCGGCCGTCGTGCGATCGGGCGACGAGCCGGGTGGTGGCCAGACCACGTCTCCGCGCCTCGGCGACGAACACGCTGACCAGCCGCGCCGCCTCGGCCTGTTCGTCGCGCCGGCGTCGCTGCTCGGCCGCCGCATGCGCCAGCACCGCGTGTCGCCGCATCTCCCGCCAGTCCGGGCCGTCGTCACTGACCACGAGCCGACGGTACGCCCACCCGTAACCGCCACCTGGTGCGCCCTCCGCCGGTCTGGTACGCCCCGACGGCGAGAGCAGACCAGGCGTGCGGGCGGGCTGCCCGAGGTGCACCGCCCACCCGCTGCGCCGTGCCGGTCGTGGGCCCGGTGGCTCAGAGCAGGCCGGCCCGCCGAAGTGCGTCGGCCATCGCACCGTCGGCGGGCGACGTCGCGCCGCCCTGGCCCTGGCGCACCTGACCACCGCGGGACTGGCCGGACTGGCCGCCGCGGCCCTGGCTGCCACGTCCCTGCCCACGGCGTCCCTGCCCCTCGCGCCCGCCGGATCCGCTCCGGCCCTCACGGCCGGCGCCGGCCCGGTCAGCGCCGCGCCCGGCGCCCGGCTCCGCCTCGTCGTCCAGCCGCAGGGTCAGCGATATCCGCTTGCGGGGCACATCCACGTCCAGCACCTTGACCTTCACCACGTCACCGGACCTCACCACCTCGTGCGGATCCTTGACGAAGGTGCGGGACATCGCCGACACGTGCACCAGGCCGTCCTGGTGCACCCCGACGTCAACGAACGCGCCGAACGCGGCGACGTTGGTGACCACGCCCTCCAGGACCATGCCGGGCGTCAGGTCGCCGATCTTCTCGACGCCGTCGACGAAGGTCGCCGTCCTGAACTCCGGCCGAGGGTCGCGACCCGGCTTCTCCAACTCGGCGAGGATGTCGGTGACGGTGGGCAGGCCGAACGTGTCGTCGACGAAGTCGGTCGCGCGCAGCCCGCGCAGGATCGTGCTGCGACCGATCACCGAGCGCAGGTCCTGACCGCTGGTGGCGAGAATCCGGCGCACCACCGGGTACGCCTCCGGGTGCACGCTGGAGGAGTCCAGCGGGTCGTCGCCGTCGGGGATGCGCAGGAAGCCCGCGCACTGTTCGAACGCCTTCGGGCCCAACCGGGCCACCTTCTTCAGCTCGGCCCGGGTCCGGAACGGCCCGTTGGCGTCCCGGTGCAGCACGATGTTCTCGGCGAGGCCCGCGCCGATGCCGGAGACCCGGGTCAGCAGCGGCGCGGACGCGGTGTTGACGTCCACCCCGACACCGTTGACGCAGTCCTCCACCACCGCGTCCAGCGACCGGGACAGCTTCACCTCGGACAGGTCGTGCTGGTACTGCCCGACACCGATGGAACGCGGGTCGATCTTGACCAGCTCGGCGAGCGGATCCTGCAGCCGGCGGGCGATGGAGACCGCCCCGCGCAGCGACACGTCCATTCCGGGCAGTTCCTGTGAGGCGTACGCGGAGGCGGAGTAGACCGACGCGCCGGCCTCGGAGACCATCACCTTGGTCAGCTTCAGCTCCGGGTGCTGTTTGATCAGGTCACCGGCGAGCTTGTCGGTTTCCCGGCTGGCGGTGCCGTTGCCGACGGCGACCAGCTCGACCCCGTGCGCCGCGGCCAGTCTCGCCAGCGTGTGTAGGGACGCGTCCCACTGCCGGCGCGGCTCGTGCGGGTAGATCGTGTCGGTGGCGACCACCTTGCCGGTGGCATCCACCACGGCCACCTTCACCCCGGTACGCAGGCCCGGGTCCAGCCCCATGGTGGGCCGGGCACCGGCCGGCGCGGCGAGCAGCAGGTCACGCAGGTTGGTGGCGAAAACCCGAACCGCCTCCTCCTCCGCCGCCTGCCACAACCGCATCCGCAGGTCCGCGCCGAGGTGGATGAGGACGCGGGTACGCCACGCCCAGCGCACCGTGTCGGCGAGCCAGCGATCGGCGGACCGGCCGGCGTCACTGATCCCGAAGCGGCCGGCGATCACGGCCTCGTACCGGCTTGGGCCGGTCACCGGAGCGCCGGGGTCGCCCTCGGCCTCCGGGTCCAGGGTCAGGTCGAGCATGCCCTCCTTCTCGCCACGGAACATGGCCAGGATGCGGTGCGAGGGCAGCCTCGGATACGGCTCGGCGAAGTCGAAGTAGTCGGAGAACTTGGCCCCGGCGGTCTCCTGTCCCTCGCGTACCCGGGACACCAGCCGGCCTCGCGACCACATCTGCTCGCGCAGCGTGCCGATCAGGTCGGCGTCCTCGGCGAACCGCTCGATCAGGATGGCCCGCGCGCCGTCCAGCGCGGCGGTGGCGTCGGCCACGCCCCTTTCGGCGTCGACGAAGGAGGCCGCCGCCGTCTTCGGGTCCTGCGTCGGATCGCCGAGCAGCGCATCGGCGAGCGGCTCCAACCCGGCCTCGCGGGCGATCTGCGCCCGGGTCCGCCGCTTCGGCTTGAACGGCAGGTAGATGTCCTCCAGCCGGGATTTCGAGTCGGCCGCCATGATCTGCGCTGCCAGAGCCTCGTCCAGCTTGCCCTGACTGCGGATGGACTCCAGCACCGCCGCCCGCCGTTCGTCGAGCTCGCGCAGGTACCGCAGGCGCTCCTCAAGGGTGCGCAGCTGGGTGTCGTCGAGCAGGCCGGTCGCCTCCTTGCGGTAGCGAGCGATGAACGGCACGGTGGCGCCGCCGTCGAGCAGCTCCACGGCCGCGCGTACCTGGCGCTCGGCGACGCCGAGCTCCTCGGCGATCCGTTGATGAACAGAGAGGGTCACGATCTCGCTCCGCCTTCGGGTCTGGGTTCCGCCCTGCATTGTGCCCGGCTAGCGTGGCGATCATGGAACCACCTGTGGAGCCTCGGGCGCGCCGGCTCTTCGGCGGCAGCGCCCGCGCCCTCGGCGACCTCGCGACCAGCCCGTTCCGGGCCGACCGGGACCGGATCGTCTCCTCGCCGTTCTTCACCCGGCTGGGTGGGGTCACCCAGGTGGTCAGCCCGGGAGGTTCCGGGCTGCTGGTGCACAACCGGCTCACCCACAGTCTCAAGGTCGCCCAGGTGGCCCGGGCGATCGCCGAGCGACTCACCTCCGACGAATGGCAGCGTGACCTGGTGGAGAAGTTGGGCGGCTGCGATCCGGACGTGGTGGAGGCCGCCGCGCTCGCGCACGACCTCGGCCACCCACCCTTCGGGCACCTGGGGGAGCGGGTGCTGGACCGGTTGGCCCGGCACCGGCTCGGTCTCGCCGACGGTTTCGAGGGCAACGCGCAGTCGTACCGGATCGTCACCTCGACCGAGATCCGTGGCGCGGCGACCACCGGCCTGGACCTGACCGCGGCGGTACGGGCGGCGATGCTGAAGTACCCGTGGACCCGGCTCGACCACCCCGACCCGCACCCACGGCTGATGGACCCGCCGCCGCGCGGTGCGAGCCCACCGCCCGACGACCCCGACAGCGGCTCGGTGAAGTTCGGGGCGTACCGCACCGAGCTGGACGACCTGCGGCAGGCCAGGGCGCCGTTCGCCGGCCGGATCGCCGACTGGCAGCAGACCGCCGAGGCGTCGGTGATGGACACCGCCGACGACATCGCCTACGCCATCCACGACGTGGAGGACTTCTACCGGGTCGGGGTGCTACAGCAGGGCACGGTGGCCGCCGAGCTGATGGCCTGGCAGCGCGAGGGCGGTCACCTGCGGGCCATCACCGACGCGGCGCTGCACACCTCGGCCCGCCGGCCCGGCGCGGCCATCGAGCGACTGCGCCGCCAACTGCACCGCAAGGACGGCTGGGTCGCCAACGACGACGCGTTCGCCGCCGCCGTCGAGCACGTCCGGGAGGAGCTGGTCGAAGGACTGCTCGCCCTGCCGTTCGACGGCTCGATCGAGGCGGAGCAGTACGTGGCGCGCTTCTCGGCGCGGTGGACCACCCGCTTCGTCGACTCAATCACGGTGGTCGAGCAGCCGGCGGTGCGCTCCGGGCACGTGCTGCTGGCCCCGGCCCAGTGGCACGAGGTGCAGGTGCTCAAGTTCGTGCACCACCGCTTCGTGCTGGCCCGCCCCGACCTGGCACTGCACCAGCGAGGCCAGGCCCGGCTGCTCGGCACCCTGGTCGAGGCGCTGCTGGAGTGGCTGCTCGACCCGGAGGAGGAGTCCCGGCTGCCCCGGCGGCTGCACGACCTGGTGGAGCTGGCCGAGGCGGAGCTGCACCCGCGAACCGTGGACCGGATCGGCCGGGCCCGTGGTCGGGCCATCGTGGACTTCGTGGCGCAGCTGACCGACGGGCAGGCGGTGGCGATGCTCGACGCCCTCTCCGGACGCTCCGGCGCCCTCTGGACCGACGCCTTCGTGCTCTGAGATGCGAGGAGGGCCCCTCGCTGACGCCTGAGCAGAAGCAGGGACCCCCGGTCGACATCGGGTTCAGGCGACGCCCTGCCACCAGCCGTCGACCGGCGGCGGGTCGTCGACCACCACCCGCTCGCCGGGGCGTGGCACCGCCAACCGGACGTCGCGTGCCTTGGCCTCGGCCCACAGCCGGTCCACCGGCTCGGACCAGTCGTGCAGGGCGAGGTTGAACGTCGCCCAGTGCACCGGAACGAACAGCCCGCCGCGCAGGTCCAGGTGGGCGGTGACGGCTTCCTCGGGAAACATGTGGATGCTCGGCCACGACCGGTCGTACGCGCCGATCTGCATCAGCGTCACGTCGAACGGCCCGTGTTCCGCGCCGATCTCGGCGTACCCGCCGAAGTAGCCGGAGTCGCCGGTGTAGTAGACCTTCCGCTGTCCTCCGGCCACCACCCAGGAACTCCACAGGGTGCCGTTGCGGCGCAGGCCCCGGCCGGAGAAGTGCTGAGCGGCGGTGCAGGTGATCTCCAGGTCGGCCACCCGGTGGGTCTGCGACCAGTCCAGCTCGATGATGCGGTCGGCCGGCACACCCCACCGGTCTAGGTGGGCGCCCACCCCGAGCGGCACCAGGAACGGCGCCGCCTGCCGGAGGGTCAGCTCCCGCACGGTCGCCATGTCGAGGTGGTCGTAGTGGTCGTGCGAGATCAGGATCGCGTCGATGCGGGGCAGTTCGTCGAGGCGT
Source organism: Micromonospora sp. LOL_024 (assembly GCF_048060415.1). Taxonomy (NCBI): domain Bacteria; kingdom Bacillati; phylum Actinomycetota; class Actinomycetes; order Micromonosporales; family Micromonosporaceae; genus Micromonospora; species Micromonospora sp. LOL_024. Next base: position 259,659 of record NZ_JBHMIS010000003.1, on the reverse strand, counting down.
ACCGGTGGCTCGTGCAGCCGGCGCGGACCGACCGCTGCCGCTGGCGAGCACCGGTCGCTCCACACCGGGTCGAGCAGCACCCGCCGACCCTCGATCTCGACCAGGGTGGAGGCGTGGCCGTACCAGACGACGTTCAGCTCACGAGCCGAATCGATGCCGGTCTCGACGGCGGGTCGGACCAGCGGCACGGGTTCGGTGGGCCGCCGCTTCTGCCTACCGAAGATCAGTTCCCGGAGCAGGTTGCGATCGGCTGCGGCAACCATCGTCCGGGTACCCGCGCGGTTGTGGAACGTGCCGTCACGGTACTGGGGCGACCGGGCGGCCCGGTCGGCTCGCGGACCGGCCAGCCGACCGCCCAGGGCGGCGGGTATGTTCCGCGCGCCCCAGGCGACACCGGTCAGCCCGGCCAACGTGGCCAGGCCGGCCGCTGATCTGCTGATCCGCCGGCCAGCGGCCGGACCGGTTGGCTCCTTCGATGCCCGCATGGACCCCCCTCTACCTGAAACCCGGGGTCCACGCTAGCCGCCCCTGGCCGGTTCAATTGCCGTTGCTGGGGCGGTACAGATGCTCGCGGTGGGCGGTGCCGCTGCCGCCGAGACCGTCGGTGAGGTCGAGAACGCGGCGACCGAAGCGGGCCCGTGCCTGCACGGCGGGGTGGGTGGCGCCGAAGTCGTCCGCACCGGACTGGCCGTCGGCGAAGAGCGCGTACGTGACCATGGGTGCCCCGGCGGTGTCGAAGATCACTCCGGCCTCGTGTCGGGCGTCGACGAACCAGCCGGCCTTGGTGGCGATCCGGGCTCGCTCGGCAGAGGACATCTCCCGTCGTACGCCGTCGGTGAAGGCCACTGGGGAGCGCAGCAGTCGCAGCACGAAGTCGGTGGAGGCGGCGGAGATCAGGGTGCCGCCGACCAGGGCACGCAACAGGTCGTGGGTCTCCCTCGGGGTGCTGGTGCCCAGGAAGAACCGGTTCGGGTTGGTGACCGGCTGCACCCGCGTGTTCAGGAAGCCCTTCGCCACCAGGATCTGGTTGATCTCGGCGGCCGGGCAGACCAGCCCACAGAGCCGGACCGCGGTGTCGTCGGAGACGGTGAGCAGGTTCGCCAGGACGTGGCCGAGGGTGACCAGGCTCGGGTAGGCACCGTCCAGGCTGAAGATGCCGTCGCCGCCGGGAACCACGATCGCGGCGGTCACCTCCACCTGCTGGTCGAGGCTGAGCAGGCCACGGTCGACCTTGTCGAGCACCGCGGCGGCCACCGCGATCTTGTTGACGCTGTACGCCTCGATCCGTTGGTCCGCCGACTCGCTCACCGCGACCAGGGCAGCGTCGCCGCCCTGGTCGGCGAGGCTGACGTGTGACTGCCAGTTCCCGCCCGCCCGGTCGATGAGCCGCTCGTAGACCGCAGCGATCTGCGACGCGACCTGGGCACGGTCGTCGGTGGCCGCGCCGACCTTGGCCGCCGCCTCGCCGCCGGGATCAGCGCCGGCAGGCACCGCTGTGCCGAGCACCGTCCCGGCCGTCGCGATGGTGCCAAGGCCGAGCGCTGCCCTGCGGTTCATCCGGATGGTCACTCGTGTCTCCCGTCGGTCGCCGAGCGTGTCCTCCGGACACCATAGGCGATCCGATCGACGCGTGTGATTCTGTCGATGCGCTCACGGGGCGAGTACGACCTTGACGCAGCCGTCCTCCTTGCGCTGGAACATGTGGTACGCCTCTGGCGCCTGGTCCAGGGGCATCCGGTGGGTCAGCAGATCCGCCACACCGAGCGGGTCCTCGTCGGTGAGCAGCGGGATGATCTCGTCGATCCAGCGCCGGACGTGACACTGGCCCATCCGCAGCTGGATGCCCCGGTCGAACATCTCCATCATCGGCAACGGGTCGACCTCGCCGCCGTAGACACCGGAGATGGAGACGGTGCCACCGCGCCGGACGCCCTTGACCGCGGCCTTGAGCGCGACCAGCCGGTCCACCCCGACCTTGTCGATCATCGGCTGGGCCAGCCTGTCGGGCAGCAGCCCGGCAGCGGTCTGGGCGACCTTGCCCAGCGGAGCGCCGTGTGACTCCATACCGACGGCGTCGATCACCGCGTCCGGCCCGCGCCCGTCCACCAGGTCGATCAGCGTGTCGGGCACGCCGTCGAGCTGGGAGATGTCGAGCACCTCGATGCCGTGGCGGCGCGCCATCGCCAGCCGCTCCGGCACCAGGTCCAGCCCGATCACCCGCTCCGCGCCGAGGTGACGACCGATGCGGGCGCAGAACTGGCCCACCGGGCCGAGCCCGAGGACCGCGAGGGTGCCGCCGGGCGGAGTTTCGGCGTACTTCACGGCCTGCCAGGCGGTGGGGAGGATGTCGGAGAGGTAGAGCCACCGCTCGTCCGGGCCGTCGTCCGGGACCTTGATCGGGCCGAACTCGGCGTACGGCACCCGCAGGTACTCTGCCTGCCCGCCGGGCACCGAACCGTAGAGGGAGGTGTAGCCGAGCAGGGCGGCGCCCTTGCCCTCGGCGGTGACCTGAGTGGTCTCGCACTGCGCGTACAACTGCCGCTGGCACATCCAGCAGGATCCGCAGGAGATGTTGAACGGCACCACCACCCGGTCGCCGGGCCTGAGACGGGTCACCTCCGGGCCGACCTCCTCGACGACACCCATCGGCTCGTGGCCGAGGACGTCACCCGGCTTGAGGTACGGCCCGAGCACCTCGTACAGGTGCAGGTCGGAGCCGCAGATGGCGGTGGAGGTGATCCGCACGATCGCGTCGGTCGGCTCCTCGATGCGGGGGTCGGGCACCTCCTCGACCCGTACGTCCCGCTTCCCCTGCCAGGTCAATGCCCGCATTCCGCCCCCTCCGCCGATCTCCGATAGCTGGCCGGCTACCCGTCTGCGACCGGTTCAATCGGATGCGGCGGTCGACGGTTGGTCCGGCGTCTCACGACAGCGCGGACGGATCAGCTCGTCAGCTGCCGTGGGCCGTCGCGGTCGCGGCCGGCCCGGAGGTGACGTCGCGGGGGCGTTCAGGTGCCGGGGGTGTTGCCCTGCTTGGCGGTCGCCGCCAGGTAGTCACGGTTCAGCCGGCCGATCGTGGTCAGCGGGATGCCCTTCGGGCAGACCGCGGTGCACTCGCCGGCGTTGGTGCAGCCACCGAAGCCGGCCTCGTCGTGCGCGTCGACCATGCCGATCACCCGGGTGTGGCGCTCGGGCTGGCCCTGTGGCAACAGCGAGAGCTGGGTGACCTTGGCGGCGGTGAACAACATTCCGGAGCCGTTCGGGCAGGCGGCCACGCAGGCGCCGCAGCCGATGCAGGCGGCGGATTCGAAGGCGGAGTCCGCGTCGGCCTTGGCGACCGGCACGGAGTGCGCCTCCGGCGCGCTGCCGGTCGGTGCGGTGACGTACCCGCCGGCAGCGATGATCGTGTCGAAGGCGCCGCGGTTGACCACCAGGTCCTTGATGACCGGGAAGGCCCGCGCCCGCCAAGGCTCGATGTCGATCGTCTCACCGTCGGAGAACTGCCGCATGTGCAACTGGCAGGCGGTGGTACCGCGCTGCGGGCCGTGCGCGTCGCCGTTGATCATCAGGCCGCACATGCCGCAGATGCCCTCGCGGCAGTCGTGGTCGAAGGCCACCGGCTCATCTCCGGCGAGGATGAGCCGCTCGTTGAGAACGTCGAGCATCTCCAGGAACGACATGTCCGGGGAGACGTCCTCGACCTGGTACCTCACCATCCGACCCTTGTCCTCGGGGCCGGACTGGCGCCAGATACGTAGGGTCAGTTTCACTTGTAGCTCCGCTGCGTGGGGTGGACGTATTCGAAGTTCAGATCTTCCTTGTGCAGCGCCGGTGGCTCGCCGGTGGCGGTGAACTCCCAGGCCGCGACGTAGGCGAACCGCTCGTCGTCGCGTTGCGCCTCGCCCTCGGGGTTCTGGTGCTCGGCCCGGAAGTGGCCGCCACAGGACTCCTCCCGGTGCAGGGCGTCGACGCACATCAACTCGGCCAGCTCGAAGAAGTCCGCCACCCGACCGGCCTTCTCCAGCGACTGGTTGAGCCCCTCGCCGTCACCGGGCACCCGTACCCGCTGCCAGAACTGGTCACGCAGGGCGCGGATCTCGTCGATCGCCTTGCGCAGCCCGGCCTCGGAGCGCTCCATGCCGCAGTGCTCCCACATGATCTGGCCCAGCTCGCGGTGGAACGAGTCCACGGTCCGGTCGCCGTCGATGGCGAGCAGCCGCTGGATGCGGTCCTCCACCTCCCGGCGGGCCTCGACTGCCGCCGGGTGGCTGCCGTCGACCTTTTCGAACGGGCCGGCGGACAGGTAGTCGGCGACCGTGTTGGGCAGCACGAAGTACCCGTCGGCGAGGCCCTGCATGAGCGCCGAGGCGCCGAGCCGGTTCGCGCCGTGGTCGGAGAAGTTGGCCTCGCCGATCACGAACAGGCCGGGGATGGTCGACTGGAGGTCGTAGTCGACCCAGAGGCCGCCCATCGTGTAGTGCACGGCGGGATAGATCCGCATCGGTACCTCGTACGGGTCCTCGCCGGTGATCCGTTCGTACATCTCGAACAGGTTGCCGTACTTGGCCTCGATGGCCTTCCGGCCCAGCCGGCTGATGGCGTCGGTGAAGTCGAGGTAGACGCCGAGCCTCGTCGGGCCCACCCCCCGTCCCTCGTCGCAGACGTTCTTCGCGGCCCGGGAGGCGATGTCCCGGGGCACCAGGTTGCCGAAGGAGGGGTAGATCCGCTCCAGGTAGTAGTCCCGCTCGTCCTCTCCGATGTCCCGTGGCGCCCGGTCGTCGCCCTTGACCTTCGGTACCCACACCCGGCCGTCGTTGCGCAGCGACTCGCTCATCAGGGTCAGCTTCGACTGGTGGTCGCCGGAGACCGGGATGCAGGTCGGGTGGATCTGGGTGTAACAGGGGTTGGCGAAGTAGGCGCCCTTGCGGTGGGCCCGCCAGGTGGCGGTGACGTTGCAGCCCTTGGCGTTGGTGGAGAGGTAGAAGACGTTGCCGTAGCCGCCGGAGGCGAGCACCACCGCGTCGGCGAACTCGCAGGTGATCTCGCCGGTGACCATGTCCCGGACCACGATGCCGCGGGCCCTGCCATCGACGACGATCAGCTCCAGCATCTCGTGCCGGGTGTTCACCTCCACGTTGCCCAGGCCGATCTGCCGCTCCACCGCCTGGTAGGCGCCGAGCAGCAACTGCTGGCCCGTCTGGCCCCGCGCGTAAAAGGTACGCTGCACCTGCGCACCGCCGAACGAGCGGGTGTCCAGTAGGCCGCCGTACTCGCGGGCGAACGGCACGCCCTGGGCGACGCACTGGTCGATGATGTTGACCGACACCTCGGCCAGCCGGCGCACGTTCGACTCCCGCGAGCGGAAGTCGCCGCCCTTGACCGTGTCGTAGAAGAGCCGGTGCACCGAGTCGCCGTCGTTGCGGTAGTTCTTGGCGGCGTTGATGCCACCCTGCGCGGCGATCGAGTGGGCTCGGCGGGGGCTGTCCTGGTAGCAGTACGACTTGACGCGGTAACCCTGCTCGGCGAGCGTGGCCGCGGCGGAGCCGCCGGCCAGGCCGGTGCCGACCACGATCACCGTCATCCTGCGCCGGTTGGCCGGGTTGACCAGTTTGGCCTCGAAACGGCGGCGTTCCCAGCGGGTCTCGATCGGCCCGTCGGGAGCCCTGGTGTCGGCGATCGGGTCGCCGTCGGTGAAGAGATCCATGGTCAGGACACCAATCCGGTGAGTACGGCGAACGGGACCACGAGGTAGCCGGCGCAGAGCACGACGGCGAGGGCCAGCGCCGCCGCCCGGGCGCGTTGCTCGCCGCGTGGGGTCTGCTGGCCGAGGCTGCGCAGCGCGCTGAACACGCCGTGCCGCAGGTGGAAGCCGAGGGCGACGATCGCCAGTGTGTAGAAGGCGGTGACGTACCAGCGCTGCGGGGCGAAGTCGGCGACGATGTTGGCGTACGGCCGGGCCGGGTCGCCGACCGGGTTCAGCGTGCCGGTGGTCAGGTCCAGGATGTGGTAGATCACGAAGAGCAGGATGATCACGCCGCCCCAGCGCATCGTGCGGGCCGCGTAGCTGCCCTGGACCTTTCTACGGTGGGCGTAGCGCACCGGGCGGGCCGCTCGGGCGCGCAGCGCGAGGACCGTGGCGGCCCAGATGTGCAGCAGCACCGCCGCCAGCAGCCCGACCCGTTGGATCCACAGGAATCCGGCGTTCGGCAGCAGTGGGGCGCCGAGTTCGCGCAACCAGTGCGCGTAGTGGTCGAACGACGTGGCACCCGTGAAGATCTTCAGGTTGCCCAGCATGTGGGCGATGAGGAACAGCACCAGGAGGATGCCCGTCACCGCCATGACGGCCTTGAGGCCGACGTTGGATCGGATGGGCGACCGCGTTCTCGTCGTGACTACCACCCGACCGACGCTAGGAGCACTCCGATCAGTCGTCCAATGCATCGACGCCGCAGTCTTCATAGTCATAAGCTATGAACATGCAGCTCCATCAGCTGAAGTACTTCGTTGCGGTGGCCGAAACGCGACATTTCACTCAGGCGGCGGACGTCGTGGGCATCACCCAGCCCTCGTTGAGTAAGCAAATTCACGCCCTGGAGGACACCTTGGGCGCCCCACTCTTCGAACGGATAAGAGGCAACATCGGGCTGACCGGAGCCGGCGAGACGCTGCTGCCGTTGGCCAAGCGGATCCTGGCAGACGTCGAGACCGCCACCCGGGAGGTCCAGGAGCTGGTCGGCCTGCGGCGCGGCCAGGTGCGCCTCGGCGCCACCCCCAGCCTGGCCACCTCGCTCGCCCCACCGGTGCTGCGCCGGTTCCGCGACGCGCACCCCGCCGTCGACCTGCGGGTGGAGGAAGGCGGCTCGCAGGACCTCGTCCGTCACCTGCTCCGCGGCGATCTGGACCTGGCGCTGGTCATCATGCCGGCCCGGGGCGCCGACCCCGGCCTGCGGGCCGAGAAGATCCTCACCGAGAGTCTGGTGGTCGCCTCCGTCGACCCGGTGCCAAGCGCCTCGGCCGGCGGCGACCTGCGCATCACCGACCTGCGCGACCAGCCCCTGGTGATGTTCCGCGAGGGCTACGACCTGCGCGACGCCACCCTCGCGGCGTGCCGGGAAGCCGGCTTCGAACCGACCCTCTCGGTCAACGGCGGGGAGATGGACGCCGTGCTCAGCTTCGTCGAGGCCGGACTGGGCATCGCCGTGGTACCCGGCATGGTGGTGGACCGCCGGCCTGGCATCCGGGTCACCCGGCTGGCACCTCCCGGTGTGCGGCGCACCATCGCAGTGGCCCGCCGCCGCGACGTGGTGCCCACCCACGCCGGCCGGGAGCTACGCCGCATCCTGCTCGACCACGTGCACACCGCCACCGCCAGCGACCAGCTTCCACCCGGCGTCGAACCCTGCCCCAGCTAGTGCGGTGTCCAGGCACGTTCACCGGCCGCGCCCAGTCAGCGGGCCTCGGCGTCGTCCATGGCACGGTAGATGCGCTGCTCGGAAACCGGGTACGGGGTGCCCAGCGCCTGGGCGAAGACGTTCACCCGCAGCTCCTCGATCATCCAGCGGATCTGCCGCACCGGGGCGGACGAGCGGCGGGCCGCGGGCAGTGCCTTGAGCATCTCGTCGTACTCCCGTTGGACCACCGCGACGCGGTCCTGCTGCTGCTTGTCCCGGGCCGGGTTGCCGGGCAGCCGGTCCAGCCGCCGCTGCATCGCGGTCAGGTAGCGCAGCAGGTCGGGTAGCCGGGCGTACCCGGCCTCGGTGATGAAACCGGCGTGTACCAGCCCGGTGAGCTGGGCGCGGATGTCGGCCAGCGCGGCCACCACGGCCAGGTTCTTCGTCGCGCCGAGCCGTTGCTGCACCTGGTACGCCGCACCGAGCACCGCCCGGACCCGGTCCATCACCTGCACCACCGTGTCCACCAGCCCGGCCCGGACCTTGTCGCGCAACGCGGCGAAGCCGTCGGCGTCCCAGGCCGGCCCGCCGGCGTCGGCGACCAGCTTGTCGATCGCCGCGCCGGCCGCGTCGGAGATCAGCGCCTGCACCCCGCCGTGCGGGTTGCGGGACAACGCCAGCTTCGCCTCGTTGGTCAGCCGCCCCTGAAGGAACTTCGCGGGCGACGGCACGGTCAGCCGCAGCAGTCGCCGGGTACCCGCCCAATGGGCTGCCTCCTGCTCGGCCGGCGAGTCGAACACCCGCACCCCGACCGTGCCGCCCTCGTCGACCAGCGCCGGATGGGCGGTCACCGCGTACCCGGCGCGTACCTGCTCGATGGTGCGCGGCAGGACTCCGATCTCCCATCCGGTCAGCCCGGTTCGGGCCAGGTCCGGTGCGGCGGCGGCCACCACCTGACGTACCTCGGCCTTGAGCTGACGTTGCAGGGCCGGCAGGTCCTTGCCCTCGGCGACCGGCTTGTCGTCGTCGCCGAGCACCCGGAAGGTGACCCGTAGGTGCGGCGGCAACCTGGCGACGTCCCAGGCGTCGCGGGGCACCGTCACCCCGGTCATCCGGCGCAGTTGCCGGGTAAGGGCGTCCAGCAGCGGCTCCTCGCCTGAGGTGATCGCAGCCAGGGCGGCGCGGGCGTAGTCGGGGACCGGCACGAAGTTGCGTCGGACCGGCTTCGGCAGCGACCGGATCAGCGCGATGACGAGGTCCTCGCGCAGCCCGGGGACCTGCCAGTCGAAGCTGTCGGCCGGCACCTGGTTGAGTAGCGGCAGTGGGATGTCCACCGTCACCCCGTCGGTCGGGGTGCCCGGCTCGAACGTGTACGTCAGCGGCAGGGCCACCCCGTCGGCGCTCCACCGGTCGGGGAAGTCGCCCTCGTCCACCGCACCCCGGCCCGCGTTGACCAGCAGCTCACGGGTGAAGGTGAGCAGGTCGGGCTGTTCCCGCCGGGTCGTCTTCCACCAGGTGTCGAAGTGTCGTCCCGAGACCACCTCGGACGGGATCCGCTCGTCGTAGAACTGGAAGACCGTCTCGTCGTCGACCAGGATGTCGCGTCGCCGCGCCCGGTTCTCCAACTCCTCCACCTCGGCGCGCAGGTGCTGGTTTGCCTCCCAGAACCGGTGGTGGGTGGACCAGTCTCCCTCGACCAGCGCGTGCCGGATGAACAACTCCCGGCTCAGCGCCGGGTCGATCCGGCCGAAGTTCACCTTGCGGGCGGTGACCAGTGGTACGCCGAAGAGGGTGACCTTCTCGTACGCCATCACCGCTGCCTGCTTCTTCTCCCAGTGCGGCTCGCTGTAGCTGCGCTTGACCAGGTGCTGGGCGAGCGGCTCGACCCACTCCGGCTCGACCCGGCCGTTCACCCGTCCCCACAGCCGGGAGGTCTCCACCAGCTCGGCGGCCATCACCCAGCGCGGTGGCTTGCGGAACACCGCCGACCCGGGAAAGAGCGCGAACTTGGCACCGCGTGCCCCCAGGTACTCGTGCTTCTGGGCATCTTTGAGGCCGACGTGGGACAGCAGGCCGGGCAGCAGCGACTGGTGCACCTTCGGGGTGTCGATCTCCTCCGGCAGGTCCGCGCCGGCCTGGCGTCGCCCGCCGGCCGCGTCCCCGGCCGGGGCGGCGCCCCGCCGGCCGCGTCCCCGGCCGTCCCCCTCGCCGGTACGCAGCACCTGCCGTAGCTGGCTGACGATGTCCTGCCACTCGCGGATCCGCAGGTAGTTGAGGTGCTCGGCCCTGCACATCCGGCGGAAGGCGCTGGACGAGAGCGCCTGCTGCTGCTCGCGCAGGTGCCGCCAGAGATTGAGGTACCCGACGAAGTCGGATTCGGCGTCGGCGAACCGGGCGTGCGCCTGGTCGGCCTGGGCCTGCTTCTCCGCGGGCCGCTCACGTGGATCCTGGATCGACAGCGCCGCGGCGATCACCATCACCTCGGTCGCACAGCCGTTGCGTTCGCCCTCCAGCACCATCCTCGCCAGGCGAGGATCGACCGGCAGTTGGGCGAGTCGCCGGCCCAGCGCGGTGAGTCGACGGGCCGGGTCGGTCTCGGCGGGGTCGATCGCTCCCAGTTCGTGCAGCAGGTTGACCCCGTCGGCGACGTTGCGACTGTCCGGCGGGTCGATGAACGGGAAGGCGGCGATGTCGCCGAGACCGATGGCGGTCATCTGCAGGATGACTGAGGCCAGGTTGGTGCGCAGGACCTCCGGGTCGGTGTACTCGGGCCGGGCGGCGAAGTCCTGCTCGTCGTAGAGCCGGACGCAGATGCCGTCCGAGGTACGCCCGCAGCGGCCCTTGCGCTGGTTCGCCGACGCCTGGGACACCGGCTCGATGGGCAGCCTCTGCACCTTCAGCCGCTGGGAGTAGCGGGAGACCCGGGCGGTGCCGGGATCCACCACGTACTTGATGCCGGGAACGGTCAGCGAGGTCTCCGCGACATTGGTGGCCAGCACCACCCGCCGCCCCGCGTGCGGGGCGAAGACCCGGTGCTGCTCGGCGACGCTCAGCCGGGCGTACAACGGCAGGATCTCGGTGTTCCGCAGGGCCTGCTTGTGCTGCACCAGCTTGCCGAGCGCCTCGGCGGTGTCCCGGATCTCCCGTTCCCCGCTGAGGAAGACCAGGATGTCGCCGGGCCCTTCGACAGCTAGTTCCTCGACCGCGTCGCCGATCGCCTGGATCTGGTCGCGGACGTTCTCCTCGTCCCCGTCGTCGGTCGCCGCGTCCTCGTTCACCTCGACCAACGGTCGGTAGCGCACCTCGACCGGATAGGTGCGGCCGGAGACCTCCACCACCGGCGCCGGCTCGCCGTCGGGATGCCCGACGGTCGACGGGCCGGCGAAGTGCCGGGCGAACCGGTCGGTCTCGATGGTCGCCGAAGTGATGATCACTTTGAGGTCGGGGCGACGGGGGAGCAGCTGCCTGAGGTAGCCGAGAATGAAGTCGATGTTGAGGCTGCGCTCGTGCGCCTCGTCGATGATCAAGGTGTCGTACTGGCGGAGCATCCGGTCGTTCTGCAACTCGGCCAGCAGGATGCCGTCGGTCATCAGCTTGACCAGGCTGTTCTCGCTCACCTGGTCGGTGAACCGCACCTTGTAGCCGACCACGTCGCCCAACTCGGTGCCCAGCTCCTCGGCGATCCGGTCGGCGACCGTCCGCGCGGCCAGCCGCCGGGGCTGGGTGTGCCCGATCAGCCCGCTGATCCCGCGGCCCAGCTCCAGACAGATCTTGGGTAGCTGGGTGGTCTTGCCGGAGCCGGTCTCGCCGGCGACGATCACCACCTGGTGGTCGCGGATCGTCGCGGCGATGTCGTCCTTGCGCTCGCTCACCGGCAGGATGGCCGGATAGCTGACCGCGGGCACCGCGGCCCGTCGCCGTTCCAGGCGACCCTCGGCAGCCGTCACGTCGGCGACGATCTCGGCCAGCGCCGATTCGCGGTGCTGCGGGTCGCGCACCTTGCGCACCCCGTCGAGTCTGCGCCGCAGGTGGCGCTGGTCGCGGAACATCAGCAGGGCGAGGCGGCGCTGCAACTCGCGGACAGGGTCGCTCGTGGCGGGTGCGGCTGGATTCTGCATGGCGTGCCCAAGGATAGGCAGCTCACTGGCGAGCCGCCTCCCGGTTACCCGCCCGATGCGTCTCTCCGGTGCGGCTGATCGTCTCGGCGACGGCCGGTCGATCTCCCGCGAGGCCGGCGGGACGCTATGGTTGATCAACGACCAGGAGCGATCACGGGGACGCCGATGACGATGCGGGACACGGACCGGGCACTGGTACAGGCCGCCAGCGCGGTGGCCAAGCTACGCTGCCGCAGCGCCGCCCACACCCTCGCCACGGCGGCCCGGACGGCCGACGGTCGGGTGGTGTCCGCAGTGAACGTGGTGCACCCCGCGGGGGGCGCCTGCCCCGAGGTGATCGTGCTCGGCACCGCCGTCACCCAGGGCGTGACCGAGTTGGAGACGATCGTCACGGTCGGCGACCGGGGCCGCATCCTGCTCACCCCGTGCGACTCGTGCCGCCAACTCCTGCAGGACCGTTTCCCGTCGCTGCGAGTGATCTCCGGTCCCGCCGACGCCCCAAGCTCCACACCCCTCACCGACCTACCCGGACCTACACCCCAGGATGTGTGCGACTTCGGGGAAGACATCGCCTCGGCGTGACCGTCGGCGTCAACTTCCCCGAAGTGGAGCGAATTCTACGGGTGGGGCGGGCTCAGGCGGCGGACCAGATGGCGCGGAAGGCGGCGGCCTCACCGGCCAGCCAGCGTTCGATCTCGTCGGGCTTGGCGCCCACGGGCATCCGGTGGGTGGTGCCCCGACGGACATCCACCAGGACCGGCTCGGCATGCGGTAGAACAGCGTCGATGTGGCGGGCCGTCAGGTGCAACGCGGCCAGCATCCCCTCCTCGCTGGGCGGGGCCTCGTCGAAGTGCAGCCGCACCGCCTCGGCGCGACCGTCGGCGAACCGGACGCCGAAATGAGGGTTGATCTTGATAGGGAGGTCGCCGAGCATGGCCAGGGTGTCCCGGGTCTGGGTAAGGTCGACGCCGGCCGGCCCGCCGAGCGAGTGCAGCCACGCGGTCGCCCCGGGGACGAGCGCCCGGTAGAGCGGGCGCCACCGGGGCTTGACCACATCGACCACCTGCGCCAGGTGGGTGCCGCCGGTGTGGAAGGCGATGTCGGCCTTGAGTGCCTTGACGAACTGGCCGTGCGGGTTGAATCCGGAGCGGCTGGCCCGCTGGCGGCGCAGCCCGCCGACGAAGCTGGCCTTGGTCGGCCCGGTGCGACCGACGTACCGGGTGAAACCGAGGAGGGTGGCATACGGCGTGAGGGGAGTGGAGATGGGTGCTGTCACGAGCATCCTCCCAGGTCAGGAACTCGATTAGTACATACATTCTAATCGACGACCCTGACATTGCCCAGGGAAGAAAAAGGGCCACCCGGACACTCCGGATGGCCCTCAAGAACGGACTTTCTACAACTGGCCGACGTCGATGATCCGGACGACGGCGGCGCCAGCCTCGTCGGAAGCGGCCAGATCGACCTCGGCGCTGATGCCCCAGTCGTGATCGCCGTCCGGGTCGTCGAGGATCTGCCGAACCGTCCACCGCTCCCGACCCTGCTCGATCATGAGCAGCGCGGGTCCGCGGGCGTCGGGCCCGGTGCCAATCCCGTCGTACGACTCGAAGTACGGCTCCAGCGCGTCCGCCCAGGCGTCGGCGTGCCAACCGCAGTCCGCGTCCAGGTCGCCGAGCGCGTGCCACTGCCGCAGCGCGGCCAACTCGACCCGGCGGAACAGGGCGTTGCGCACCAGCACCCGGAACGCCCGCGCGTTGCGGGTCACCGCCGCCGCATGATCCGCCAGCGCCGAGGCGACCTCAGGCAGGTCGGTCGGGTTACGCAGCCTCTCCCACTCGTCGATCAGGCTGGAGTCGACCTGCCGGACCAACTCGCCGAGCCACTCGATCAGGTCGACCAGCTCCTCGGTCTTGGCCTCGCCGGGCACCGTCTGCCGCAGCGTCTTGTAAGCGTCGGCGAGGTAGCGCAGCACCAGTCCCTCGGAGCGGGTCAGCGAGTAGAACTGCACATACTCGGTGAAGGTCATCGCCCGCTCGTACATGTCGCGTACCACGGATTTGGGAGAGAGCTGGTGGTCGGCCACCCACGGGTGCCCCTGCCGGTACATCTCGTAGGCGCTACCCAGCAGCTCGGCCAGCGGTTTGGGCCAGGTCACCTCGTCGAGCAGTTCGAGGCGCGCCTCGTACTCGATGCCCTCGGCCTTCATCGCGGCGACCGCCTCGCCACGGGCCTTGAACTGCTGCGCGGAGAGCACCTGACGTGGGTCGTCGAGGATCGACTCGATCACCGACAGCACGTCGAGGGCATACGACGGCGACGCGCTGTCCAACAGCTCGATGGTGGCCAGTGCCAGCGGCGACAGCGGCTGGTTGAGCGCGAAGTCGAGTTGGAGGTCGACGGTGAGCCGAACCCGTCGGCCGGTCTCGTCCGGCTCGGGCAGCTCCTCGACCACGCCGCCGGCCTTCAGGGCCCGGTAGATGGCGATGGCCCGACGGATGTGCCGACGCTGGGCGGCCCGCTCCTCGTGGTTGTCGGTGAGCAGGTGCCGCATCGCGTCGAACGCGTCGCCGGGGCGACCGATGACGTTGAGCAGCATGGAGTGGCTGACCTGGAAGCTGGAGGTCAACGGTTCCGGTTCGGCGTCGACCAGGCGGGTGAAGGTGGGCTCGCCCCAGCCGATGGAGCCCTCCGGCGGCTTCTTCTTGACCACCTTGCGGCGCTTCTTCGGGTCGTCGCCGGCCTTGGCGAGGGCCTTCACGTTCTCGATGACGTGTTCGGGGGCCTGCACCACGACCCGGCCCAGTGTGTCGAAGCCGGCCCGCCCGGCCCGGCCGGCGATCTGGTGGAACTCGCGGGCCTTGAGCAGCCGCGTCCGCACCCCGTCGTACTTGGACAGGCCGGTGAACAGCACAGTGCGGATCGGCACGTTGATGCCGACGCCGAGAGTGTCCGTACCGCAGATGACCTTGAGGAGTCCGGCCTGGGCGAGGGTCTCCACCAGCCGGCGGTACTTGGGCAACATGCCGGCGTGGTGCACGCCGATGCCGTGCCGGACCAGCCGGGACAGCGTCTTGCCGAAGCCGGAGGTGAACCGGAACCCACCGATCGCCTGCGCGATCATGTCCTTCTCGCCCCGGGTGCAGACGTTGACGCTCATCAGCGCCTGGGCGCGTTCCAGGGCGGCGGCCTGGGTGAAGTGCACGACGTACACCGGGGCCTGCCTGGTCTCCAGCAGCTCCTCCAGCGTCTCGTGCAGGGGCGTCATCGCGTACGAGAAGAGCAACGGGACCGGCCGCTCGGCCGAGCGGACGACGGCGGTCGGCCGGCCGGTACGCCGGGCCAGGTCGTCGACGAACCGGGTGGTGTCGCCCAGGGTGGCCGACATGAGGACGAACTGCGCCTGGGGCAGCTCGACCAGCGGCACCTGCCAGGCCCAGCCCCGGTCCGGTTCGGCGTAGAAGTGGAACTCGTCCATGACCACCTGGCCGACGTCGGCCCGGGTGCCCTCGCGGAGCGCCAGGTTGGCGAGGATCTCAGCGGTGCAGCAGATGATCGGGGCATCGGCGTTGACGCTCGCGTCGCCGGTGAGCATGCCGACGTTCTCGGCGCCGAAGACCTCGCAGAGCGCGAAGAACTTTTCCGACACCAGAGCCTTGATCGGCGCGGTGTAGAAGGTCGTCCGGTCCTCGGCCAGGGCGGCGAAGTGCGCGGCGATGGCGACCAGGCTCTTGCCCGAGCCGGTCGGCGTATTCATGATCACGTTCGCCCCGGAGACGATCTCGATGACCGCCTCCTCCTGGTGGGGATAGAGGTCGAGGCCGCGCCCGGACGCCCAACTGGCGAACGCGTCGTAGAGGGTGTCGGGGTCGGCGGACTTCGGCAGCGCGGCGGTGAGTGTCATGGCCGGTCCATGGTGCCCCGACCGTGGACCCCGACGCCAACCGGGCTCCGCCTGGCCGCTCGGTGCTGGTTGTTCGCTGGTTGTTGGGAGGGACCCTTCTGATACAACAGGCGTCAACCGGGGGTGCCCTTCCTCACCGTCGGAGGTAGATCAGGTCGGCGATCGGCCGGCCGACGGCCAGCGCCCGCCGCTCGAACCGGGTCACCGGCCGGTGAGCGGGCCGGGGCGCGTAGCCGTCGTGCGGGTTGACCAAACCCGGGTCGGCGTCCAGGGTGGCCCGCATCGACTCGGCGTACTCCGCCCAGTCGGTGGCGCAGTGCAGCGTGCCACCAACGGCCAGCCGGGAGCGCAGTCGCGCGACGTGGGCCGGCTGGATCAGCCGCCGCTTGTGGTGCCGGGACTTCGGCCACGGATCCGGGAAGAAGACGTGTACCGCGGCCACCGAGTCGGGCGGCAGCAGCTCGACCAGGTCCAACGCATCGCCTTCAGCGATCCGGACATTGCGCAGCTCATGCAGGTGGACCAGGTACAGCAGGTTCGCGATTCCTGGCGTGTGCACCTCGACCGCCAGATAATCTCGATCCGGGTCGGCGGCGGCCATCTCGACGGTCGTGTCGCCCATGCCGGAACCGATTTCGAGGACCAGCGGAGCCCGGCGGCCGAACAGGCCGGCGGGATCGAACGGGCCGGCGGAATCGAACGGGACGGCGTCGGCGACGCGCAGGCCGTAGACCGGCCAGAGCTGTTCCAACGCCGCCACCTGCCGGCCGCTCATCCGACCGCGACGCGGGTGGAAGGTGCGGATCGGCCGAGCCGCGTGCGGTGCGGCGACGTCGGTGATCGGGTCGGTGGGGGTCACAGCACACCGAGTTTACGCGAGCGCCGCGCCGGATCGGATGTGAGGTACGACCAGTGGTGAGACCGTCATCGGTGGAGGCGAGAACCGGGTGTCCGGCGGCATCCGGCGCCTGCCCCGGGGCGCCGGGAGGGGGCATCGTGTCAGTGGTCCGTACTCGTCCGGCACCTCCTGCCGCCTCGACCTTCGGCCCGCCGCTCGCCTTCGCGGCCGTCGCACCGCTGCTCGCGATCGCCCTGGCCGCCACTTCGCTGCTACCGGCGGCGGCGGTGGCGGCACCTCTGTCGCCACCCGTGGCGGCCGAAGCGGCGAGGCTGTCGCCGGCGGCACCCGTCCTGGCGGCCGTCGCGCCGACCGTCGCCGCACAGGCCGGTGCGCCCCAAGCCGCGCCGCAGCCGGGCCCGAGCGTGTTCGTGGAGGTCTCGCCGAGCATGGTGGAGCCGGGACACCTGGTCGGGCTCCGGGCGAGCTGCCACGACAACTCGGTGGGAGCCATCGTCGTCTCGGACGCGTTCGGCCGGGTAGCCGTGCAGCCGCAGCGCGGCCTGCTGACCGGGACGGCAATGGTCAAGGATCGGGTGCTGCCCGGGAACTACCGGGTCAAGCTGGAATGCCGGGGCGGCGAAACCGCATCCACAATGATGCAGGTGGTACGCCAGATGAAGCCCAGCCACCAGCCCTCGAACCCCAGCCGTGGGCCGGCGACCGGGTTCGGTGGCGGCGCAGACGGCGTACTCGCCGGACTACTGCTGCCCGGCGGGCTCGCGTTGACCGTCACCGGCATGGTCGTCTGGGTCGCGGCGGCGCGTCGCCGCGACAGTAGCCGGTGACGTGGCCATGACCGCCGCACGCGCACCCAGATCCGCGGGATCCGGTCGAGAAACCCGACCCACCGGCTCCGCACACCTACCCCGAGCCGCCGGCCGCGCACGGGCCGGCCGTCCTCCCGGCGCTCCGCCTCGTCCCGGGCCTCGCACCGACCACTTCGTGCCTCCTGTGGTCTCCCGCCCCGGTCCGCCCGGTGCCGCTGCCGGCACGGCACGGTCCGGCCGTGGCCCCTGGTCTCTGCCGCTCGCCGTGGTACTGGTCCTGGCCGGCGTCTTCGCCACCGGCGCCGGGCTTGGCCGCACGGCCGGAGGGCCGCTGGAATGGGCGGCCATCGGCGGCGCGCAGTCGTCGGCCGGCGGGCCCGCCATCGCCACGGTCGCCCGGCCGGTGAGCCTGTTCGTCCCGTCGATCGAGGTCTTGGCTCCGGTGCAGCCGGTCGGCGACGCTCCGGACGGTTCGATCGCCGTGCCGCCGTTAAGCCGTCATGAGGAGACCGGCTGGTACGACCGCGGGCCCGTGCCGGGGGAGCCCGGTCCGGCGGTCATCGTCGGGCACGTGGACACCAAGAGCGGCCCGTCGGTCTTCTACGATCTGGGCAAGCTGCGCGTCGGCGACACGGTCGAGGTTGCGCGGAAGGACGGCTCGGTGGCCGTATTCACTGTGGACTCGGTGGAGCACTTCGCGAAGGACCAACTGCCGGCGGACCGGGTCTACGGCCACGAAGGCCCGGCCAGCCTGCGGCTGATCACGTGCGGCGGCCAGTGGCTCGGTGGCGGCACCGGCTACGCCGACAACGTGATCGCCTTCGCCACCCTCACCTCCACCCGCGCTGCCTGACCGACCCGCGCCGACCCGCGCCGGGGTGCGGCGGGGCATCTCAAGGGACCTGCTGGACCACCTCGAACTCGAGGAGGCTCGCGCCGGAGGCGACCGGGGGGCGTTGCCCGGCGCCGGGCGGCGCGGCGTGGGCGGCACGGGCCGGGCCGGCGGCCCAGTCCTGGTACGCCTGTTCGGTCTCCCACCGGGTGTAGACGAAGTAGCGGCTCTCGCCCGCCACCGGCCGCAGCAACTCGAATCCGAGGAATCCGGGGGAGTTCTCCACGGCGCGGGCGCGGGCGGCGAACCGCTTCTCCAGTTCCTCGCCGGCACCGGGCGGGACATCGATCGCGTTGATCTTTACGACTGCCATGACCTCACCCTAGACCGCGAACATCTTGGCGCGCCTACGCCGCCCCTCCAGGGGCGGTTTCGGATCAGGATCCACGGGATGGTCAGGGTCAGAAGGCTTCGACTGCGGGGATCAGGTCGGTGTCGACCACGATCGGGGCATGGTCGGACGGCCCCTTGCCCTTGCGGGCATCCCGGTCCACGTATGCCGAGCGGACCGCGCGGGTCACCGCCGCCGAGGCGTACACCAGATCGATCCGCATGCCCTTGTTCTGGTGGAACATCCCCGCCCGGTAGTCCCAGTAGGTGTAGGGGTGCGGACCCTTCATCGGGGTGGGCACCACGTCGCTGAGACCGAGGTCGCGCAGCGCTGCCAGCGCCGCCCGCTCGGCCGGTGTGACGTGGGTCGAGTTCACGAACAGCGCCGGATCCCAGAGGTCGTCGTCGGTCGGGGCCACGTTGAAGTCGCCGCAGACCGCGAGCGCCGGACCGCCTGCCAGTTCGGCGTCCAGCGCGTCCCGCAGCGCCGCCAGCCAGGACAGCTTGTACGCGTAGTGCGGGTCGTCGGGCGTCCGACCGTTCGGCACGTACACCGACCAGACCCGCAGCCCGTCGCAGGTGGCCGCGATCGCCCGGGCCTCCGGCTCGGGGAACCCGGGTTCGCCGGGGAACCCGACCGCGACGTCGGCCAGGCCGACCCGGGACAGGATGGCAACCCCGTTCCACCGGCCGTCACTGTGGCTGGCCACGGTGTAACCGAGCTCGCCCACCTCGGCGACCGGGAAGGCGCCGTCGGGGCACTTGGTCTCCTGCAGGCAGACCACGTCGGGCCCGGTGCCGGCCAGCCAGTCGAGCAGCCGGGGCAGGCGGGCCCTGACCGAATTGACGTTCCAGGTCGCCAGGCGCATGGTCTCAGCCTGCCGCATAATCGGCCGGCTCGCGCGGCCGGCTCGCCCCGAACGGTGATAACAAGGGACCCCTGCTATGCGTCAGGCGATAACAGGGGCCCCGTCTCTACCCCTCTAGCTGTCGTTGTTCGGACGGGTCTGCTCGGCCAGGAACCGTTCCAGCTCGGCGCCGAGTTCCTCGGCCGTCGGCAGCGGGCCGTTCTCCGCGGCGAGCAGGTTCTTTCCGCCCTGGCCGCGCGAGTAAGCGTCGTACTGCTCCTCCAGAGCCTGGACCAGGCCGCTGGCCTCGTCGCTCTGGGCGACCTGGCGGTCGATCTCCACCCGGACCGCCTCGGCGGCCGAGCGCAGCCCGTCGCGGGGCAGCAGCAGGCCGGTGCTGCGGGACACGGAGGCCAGCAGCACCTCTGCGGCGGCCGGGTACTCGGCCTGCGCCACGTAGTGCGGCACGTGTGCGGCGAAGCCGAGCGCGTCCCGGCCGGCCTCGCCGAGGCGGAACTCCAGCAGGTGTCCCACGCTGCCGGGAACCTGGACCCGTTGCAGCCACGGCTCGTAGCCGGCGATCAGGTCCCGCCGGGTGGCGTGCGCGGTCACGCCGGTCGGCCGGGTGTGCGGCACCGCCATCGGGATCGCGTTGAGCCCGACGGTGAGCCGGACGTCCAGCCGGGCCGCCAGCCCGGCGACGGCGGCCGTGAACCGTTCCCACTGCAAATCGGGCTCGGGCCCGGTGAGCAGGAGGAAGGGGGTCTCGTCGTCGTCGTGGAGCAGGCGCAGCTCCAGCTCAGGTGCCTCGTAGCTCTCCCAGTGGTCCTCCACGAAGGTCATCACCGGGCGGCGGGAGCGGTAGTCGAAGATCTGATCCAGGTCGAATCGGGCGATCGGACGGGACTCCAGCGATGTGAGCAGCTGTTCGCGGGCGAGCCGGCCGGCGTTGCCGGCGTCGACAAAACCGGTGAGCGCCTGAATCAGGACCGGCTGACCGAGGTCGGGCAGATCGTCGGTGAGCTCGTAGAGCTCGTGTGGGTCGAGCACCGGTGCGGCCTCCCTGGATGTGCGTAACGGGTCGTCGGGTTGACGACGTCCCGATCGCCAGAACGTACCCGCCATCCTGGTGCATTCCTGCCGGGCCTGGCCGCCCGGCCCGGCATCGACGGGTGACCGTCCGCCGGAACGGCGTAGCCGCGACGGGGTACACAGGGGTGGGCGCCACCGAAAGGAGAGGCGATGAGCGATCCGGTTCCCGCCGACGGTCAACCCGTCACCGCGCCCTCCTCGCGGTCCACCGCAGAAGGTGCACAAGGTCGCCGAGAGCGCCCGGGTGGCGCTGGGGGTGGCTGCCGGGCGCCAGCGGGCCTGCGCGTTGTTCGGCGGTGATGGGCACTCCGCGCCGCTCGGCCGAGTGATGCTGCGGCTCGGCCTGCGCCTCGCGCAGATGGCCGGGGTACGCGCGGCGAAACGGATCGTAGCCAAGGTGGTGCCCGGCGCGGCGATCATCCTCGGCACCTGGGCGAACTCCTCGGCCACCAAGGATCTTGCTGAGCGCTCCCGGATGCTCTATCGCCAGCACCGTGGCCCCCGGGTCCCGCAGCCGCGCCGCCCTGCGGACGAGGCGGGTGGTCAGTCGGCGTAGCCGGCGGACCGCCAGGTCACCTCCGCCAGGCGGGACAGGCCGGCAGTATTCGGGTGAAAATAGTCCAGCGCGTTGACCAGGTCCAGGTCGAATCGGATCCGGTGGGTGGCACCGCCGTCGTGGCGGCACCGGGAGCCGTACGCCCGGCAGGCCGCCGCCAGTTGCCTGTTGTACGCGGCGACCCGTTCCCGGAACGCCGCCCGGCGGGTCCGGTCGGCCGGTGCCGTCGAGGTCGCCTCGGCCAGCAGGGCCGGGCACACGCCGCGTCGCCAGGCCCGGACGGCCCGTGACTCGTCGTGCCCGACCTCCCACAGCCGGTACAGGTCCGGGAGGCTGACCACCAGGACCCGGGCCTTCGGGCGGCCCTCACGCAGCACCCGCAGCCCACGGTCCACCCCGGCCCGGAAATCGTCCACCGGCGTCATCGCGTCGATGGTGCCCCGGCAGGCGTCGTTGGCCCCGATCAGGATGGTCACGTAGTCGGCGCGGTCGCGTACCGCCGCCTCCGCCTGGCCGGCGAGCGCCGCGGCGCGGGCACCCGGTCGGGCGTGGTTGTGCGCCTTGCCGCGCAGCCCCGGGTCGCGGTCGAGTAGCCGCCGGTAGTGGCTGTCGACCCGGAGCCCGCCCCCCGTCGACCAGGAGTTGCGCTCGCAGGAGGTCAGGACCAGGCAGGACCCGAACCCGGTGGTGATCGAGTCGCCGAGCGCCGCGACCACCTTCGGCGACCCGGGCGGGGGAGTGCCCCCCGGCGGTCGGGGCGCGGCGTCCCCGCCCGCCTCGCAGGCCAACGCGACGAGCGCGAGCAGGCTGACGGCGGCGGTGGTCCAGCGTCCAGGCATCACTTTCCCCAGCCTCACAGCGCAGAGCGACAGCATGGTGACTCTACGGGTGGTGCGGTGGCTCGACACGCGCTGTTGTCGGGGATGCGGCACTGAGGGGGGCGTGCGCCGGTCAGCGTGGTATGCGCCAGGGTGCCCGCAGCCCGTGCAGCCACCAGTGCAGCGCCCGGGTGATCCAGGGCAGCACCAGGTAGGTCATCAGCGGGGTCAGGGTGAGTGTCATGACCAGCACCCGCGCCGCGGTCGGCAGGCCCGGCAGAAGGTGACCCGTCAGCAGGGTGGCGGTGAGGCTGAGCGGGAAGAACGCCAACCAGATCGTCACCGCCTGCTTCCACCGCGGCGGCGACGGGGGTACGGTCGGCGCCACGTCCAGCCGCTCGGCGGTGAGCGCGAGCGGAGCGCCGGTTCTGCGAGCCCCGCTGTCATGGACGGAGGTCGGTTCGGTGATCGCCTCCCGGGGCGGGTCGAACCAGCCCTCTACGCCGGTCCGGCGCTCGACCCGGGTGTGCTGGACGATGCCCTGCGCCGAGGTCAGCCACCAGCGCCGCTGCGGCGACTCCTCCCAGCGGCGCAGCATGTCCTGATCCGCGAAGCGGTAGAGCATGTGCCACTCGCCGGATCCCGGCGCGCTGCGTACCCAGCCCGCACCGAGGAAACCCGGAAACGCCTCGGCCAGCGCGGTGCCGGCCCGCATCCACGCCACCATCTCGTCGGTGCGGGCGGGGTCGGTGCGTCGGGCGACGGCGACGGTCACCGGCGCGGGAGTACAGACGGTCATGTCTGCCATGTTCCCCGCCAGTGGGCGGAAAGGCAGGCTCACCGCCGGCCGGTGTAACGCAACCCACCACCGGCGACACGTCACCTCACCGGCTGTTGGCCGCGGCGGTGACGGTTAGCTGCGGTAGGGCCGGGTAGGTGAGGGTGATGACGAGATCACAGCCCCGGCGTGCCCGCGGCACGGTCGGTCACGCGTACAGCGCGTTGAACCTCCGGTTCGTGCTGGCCAGCTTCGGGCTCGTCACCATGACCGCCTTCGCGGTGCTGGCGTTCCGTGCCGACCTGGCCTGGTTGGGTGTCGTCTGTGCCGTCTTCGCGGTGGTTGCCGTCGTCGACCTGATCGTCATCCAACGCCGCCGTGCCGCCCGCCGCCGGGAGGAGCCCGGCGCACGGCACTCGCTCTTCGAGTGACGGGAGTAGCCCTGATGACCATCGCCACCACCAACCCCGTGACCGGCCAGGTGCTCAAGACGTACGAGGCGATGTCCGACGAGCAGCTCGACGACGCGATCGAACGGACCGACCTGGCGTACCGGCAACTCTGCGGCACCACGCTCGAACAGCGGGGGTGGTGGATGAACACGGTGGCCGACCTGCTGGAGGCGGAGCGGGACGAGATCGCCCGGCTGATGACCACCGAAATGGGCAAGACGCTGGCCGCCGCGAAGGCCGAGGTGACCAAGTGCGCGGCGGCCTGCCGCTTCTACGCCGAGCGGGCCGCCGAGTTCCTCGCCGACGAACCCGCCGACGCCCGGGCCGTCTCCGCCACCCGGGCGTTCGTCCGCTACCAGCCGATCGGGCCGGTTCTGGCGGTGATGCCGTGGAACTTTCCGCTCTGGCAGGTCATGCGCTTCGCGGCGCCGGCACTGATGGCAGGCAACACCGGGCTACTCAAGCACGCCTCCAGCGTGCCGCAGACCGCGTTGCTGCTGGAGGACGTGTTCCGCCGTGCGGGCTTCCCCGAGGGCGCCTTCACCACCCTGCTGGTCGGCGCCGACGCCGTGGACCGGATCCTGAGTGACACCCGGGTCCGGGCCGCCACCCTGACCGGCAGCGAGGCCGCCGGCCGGTCGATCGCCCAGATCGCGGGCCGGGAGCTGAAGAAGACCGTGTTGGAGCTGGGTGGCAGCGACCCCTTCGTGGTGATGCCCTCGGCCGACGTCGAACTGGCCGCCGAGGTGGCCACCACGGCCCGCTGCCAGAACAACGGCCAGTCCTGCATCGCGGCCAAACGCTTCATTGTGCACACCGACGTGTACGACGTCTTCGCCGAGGCGTTCGCGCATCGGATGTCCGCGCTGCGGGTGGGCGACCCGATGGACGACGACACCGATGTCGGTCCGCTGGCCAGCGAAGGGGGCCGCGACGAGGTCGACGCGCAGGTGCGAGATGCCGTCGACAAGGGAGCTTCGGTGCTCTGCGGCGGCGAGAAGCCCGGCGGCGCGGGCTGGTTTTACCCACCGACGGTGGTGGCAGACCTAAACCCGGGGATGCGGATGTGGGCCGAGGAGGTGTTCGGGCCGGTCGCCGGTCTGTACCGGGTGTCGTCGTACGACGACGCGATCGAGCTCGCCAATGGCACCGCGTTCGGCCTCGGCTCGAACGCGTGGACCCGGGATCCGCAGGAGCAGGAGCGCTTCGCCACCGACCTGGAGGCGGGAGCCGTCTTCATCAACGGCATCACCACCTCCTATCCCCAGTTGCCTTTCGGCGGGGTGAAGAAATCCGGCTACGGGCGTGAGCTTTCGGCCCAGGGAATGCGCGAGTTCTGCAACGTCAAGACCGTCTGGATGGGTGTGGGCACGGCCCCGGCCGGCGCCGGCGTGCATTCCGAGTAGGCAAGCCCTGACCCTGCATAGGGCGGCGCCCGGTTGGGTAGGGAGTGGCGGCATGACGGTGATCGGTTTCCACGCTTCCCACGAGCAGATCCATCCACGTGATCTGCTGGCAGCGGTGATCCACGCGGAGAGCGTCGGCTTTGACGCCGCGATGTGCTCCGACCACTTCGCGCCGTGGAGCGAGCGCCAGGGGCACTCCGGGTTCGCCTGGTCCTGGCTCGGATCGGCGTTGCAGGCCACCGGGCTGTCGTTCGGTGTGGTCAACGCGCCCGGGCAGCGCTACCACCCGGCGATCATCGCGCAGGCCATCGGCACCCTGGGTGCGATGTACCCGGGCCGGTTCTGGGCGGCCCTGGGCTCCGGTGAGGCCGCCAACGAGCACGTCACCGGCGACGTCTGGCCGCGCAAGGACGTACGCAACGCCCGGCTGCGTGAGTGTGTCGACGTCATCCGCGCCCTGCTGGCGGGCGAGGAGGTCAGCCACGACGGCCTGATCCGGGTCGACCGGGCCAGACTGTGGAGCCGTCCGGAGCAGCCACCAGCCCTGGTCGGTGCGGCGGTCAGCGTCGCCACGGCCCGCTGGTGCGCCGAGTGGGCGGACGGGCTGATCACGGTCAACGCGACGCCGGATCACCTGCGCCGGATGATCGAGGCGTACCGGGAGGCCGGAGGCAGGGGGCCGGTGCACCTTCAGGTACACCTGAGCTGGTCGCCCGTTCAGGCCGAGGCCGAGGCGATCGCCTACGACCAGTGGCGCAGCAACGTCTTCGCGCCGCCGGTCTGCTGGGACCTGACGACGCCCGAGCACTTCGACGCGGTCGCCGCCGAGGTGCCGATGACCCGGCTCGCCGAGGTGGTCAACATCTCCGCCGATCTGGGCCGGCACCTGGGCTGGCTCGAGGAGTACGTCGACCTCGGCTTCGACCAGATCGCGCTGCACCACGTCGGGCAGGAGCAACGGCCGTTCCTGGACGCGTTCGGTGAGCAGGTGCTGCCCAAGCTGCGCGGCTCGGCCGGCTGACCGGTCGGCGGTGCAGGGCAGCGGCGGGCGAGCACTGACCCGGCCAGGGTCGGCGACCGTCTACGGTTCGGTGGCGGTGAGGGTGGATCCCGTCCGGCTGCGGTCCACCGCCCACCGCACCGTCGTTTCTCTGATCACCTCATTCGGGATGGGGCCGGGTGGGGTGCCGGTCGCCGACGGCACCCCACCCGGGGCTCAGGACGCGGCGCAGGGGGCGCCGTTGACGGTGACCAGGTGAGGTGAGGGGGTGGCGCCGCCGGCGGTGGTGGCGTTGAAACCGAACATCACCGAGCCACCCGGGCTGATCCGCGAGTTGTACGACTCGCTCTTCGCGGTCACCGTGGCCCCGGACTGCGTCACGTTCGCCATCCACGCCTCGCGTACCTTGGCGTCCCCAGTGAAGGCGAACCGGGCGGTCCAACCGTTCACCGTGGCGGTGCCCGTGTTGCGGATGTTCACCTGGGCGGTGAAGCCGGTGCCGCCCTGCCACGGGCCGTAGTTGGTGTACGACACCGTGCAGGTGGGCGCCGGCACCGCGGCGGAATCGCCCTGGTCGGCCAGGAACGAGGCGATCCAGGCCAGCGCCGAGTTCCAGTTGATGGCCACCTCGTTGGTCGAGTACGAGGCGATGTCGTCGACGAAGCAGAACATCGGCGCGCAGCCCTTGAGCAACTGCTCGACGAACGGATCCTGCAGGGCCGCGTTCGGTCCGCCGGCGATCGAGCCGGACGGCGGCTTCGGCATGCTCGGGTCGAGCTGGTGGCCGAAGATGCGGCTGTGCTGGTTCTCCGCCGCGTGCTCGCCCCACCCGGTCACGTACGAGATGTTCAGCGCGTTACGGCCGAGGATGTAGTCCATGGCCTGCACCGCGCCGTCGCGGTACTTCTCCGCGCCGGTAAGGTCGAAGGCGGTGGCCAGCACGATCGCGTTGTTGATGACGTTGCTGTTGCCACCCCAGAAGTAGCTGTTCGCGTCGCCGGGCATGGGCAGCCCGTAGGCCTGCTGGCGGATCTCGGCGAGGTGGCTGTCGGCGGCGGCGGTTACCGACGCGCGGATCCGGGTCAGCTCGGCGGTCGTCAGCCCGCTGGGCACGGTCGCCAGGTCGAGGCGGCCCAGTGCGGCCACGCTCTGCCAGCCGAAGCCACGGGCGTCGAAGACGTCACCGGTGTGGTGCGGCGAGGCGGTCAGGTCGCTCAGGTAGGTGCCCTCGCCGGTGGTCAGGTACAGCTCGGAGGCCGCCCAGTAGAACTCGTCGGTGACGTTGGTGTCGTCGTACGGGCCGCCGCCGTTGCCGGTCGGACTGGCGTACCGGGCGGGGTTGGCCTTGGCCGCCGCGTAGGCGGTTTTCGCCGCGTTGCTGCAGCGCCGGGCGAACTCCGTGTCGTACGGGGCGAACAGCCGGGCGCACTGAGCGGCGACGGCGGCCAGGTTCAGGGTGGCCGCGGTGGACGGCGGGTGCAGCTCGCGCGGCTCGTCGTCGTCCTCGGGCTGCAGCGGCAGGCCGGTCCAGTTCCGGTCGTGGATCTTGTGGTGGGCCATTCCGGCCAGCGGGTTGCCGGCCGGCACCTGCATCCGCATCAGGAAATCCAGCTCCCAGCGGGCCTCGTCGAGGACGTCCGGCACCCCGTTGTCCCGCTCGGGCAGCCGCAGGGTGTCGTCGCCGAGGTCGGCTCCGAATCCGGCCGTGGCGGCGTTCTTGGTCCGCTCGAAGGTGCTCAGCAGCTGGTAGGTGGCGATTCCGCCGTTGACCACGTACTTGCCGTGGTCGCCGGCGTCGTACCAGCCGCCACGCACGTCGAGGCGGTAGTCGCAGGCACCGGCGGCACAGGGCACGTCGGTGTCGCCCTGGTTCGGGGCGACACCCAGGTGCCCGGCGGGGCGGGCGTACTCCTCGCCGACCAGGTCACCGTCGATGGTGATGCCGCTGCGCTGGATGTAGAAGAACTGCAGCGCGTCCGACCGCAGCTGGTCGTAGAGCGTGCCGGAGATGTCGAAGGGGTGACTGACCTCGTCGTCCACGGCCAGGGTCAGGCCCTGCCCCGGCGTGCGGTACGACGAGAAGTCCACCGAGTGCACGTTCTGCGCCGAGGCCGGGTCGACCCCACGGACAGTGGTGGTGCCGCTGTCCAGCACGGCACCGGAGGCGGCGTGCAACTTCCAGGAAAGCGCCTCGGTCGCCTCGGTGACCACCGTGGCGTTCTTCGGCCCGCCCGGCAGGTAGCCGACCTGGTTCACCCGGACCCTGGGGCCGGTGTCCGGCACGTACGGTTCGGGCGGGTTGCCGCCACGCAGCGAGACGTTGTCCAGGCAGATGGTCTGTGCCACGGCGCTGCCGCCGACCTGGAAGATCAGCTGGGCGCGTTCGTCGTCGTCCGGGGCGACGAAGGTGCGCTCCACGCGCTGCTGGGTCGGCGTCGCGGCGGCGGTGACCGAGTAGTAGCCGGTGTAGGGCTCGCTGCCGAGTTGCAGCACGGCGGCGACCGTGTTGCCGGGTGTGGCGGTGACGTCGAAGCCGAGGGTGTACTCGGCGCCGGCGATCAGCGGCACCGCGTCGTGGCCGATGCCGGCGTCCCAGGGGTTGGCCAGGCCGCCGGCCACGGCGGCGCAGAGTTGGCCGTCGACCACGTCCAGCGAGTTGGTGCCGTAGGAGAACCAGGGCGACGAGCCGTCGCTGAAGTCACCGTTGCGGATCTGTTCGGGTGCGTCGGCGGGTGGATCGGCGAAGGCGGTGCCGGCACTAACGCCGACCAGCGCCACGGCGGTCGCTGCGGCGAGCACCGCGAGACGACGTCGGGATGGCGTCACGGGGAAATTTCCTTCCGACGAGCGGGACGGAACACGCGAGGTGGGGGTGGTGAAGCTGGGAGCGCTCCCAGGTATCGGGCATGTTTCCAGGGTGGCCAGGCCATGTCAATCGATCTCACCCGATGGGCTCTGGGTCGCCGGGTAGTGAGATTCGCCGCGCCACGCCGGGTGGTCCCGATCTCCTAGAGACAACGGAGCCCTTCTCCTGGCAGGCTGCGTGCCATGACCCTGAAGCTTCGTTCCGCCGGGACGAGCGACCGTGGGCTGATCCGCAGCGGCAACCAGGACGCGCTGCACGCCGGCAGTTGGCTGGTCGCGGTCGCAGACGGCATGGGCGGCATGGCCGCGGGCGACCTGGCGAGCGCCATAGCCATCGAGGCGGTGGCGCCGCTGGACGTGGCGACCCCCGAGGACGCCTTGGTCGCCGCGTTGCAGGACGGTATCGAGCTAACCACCGACCGGATCCGCCAGGCGGTCGCCGAGGACCCGCAGCGGCAGGGAATGGGTACCACGCTGACCGCGCTGCTGTTCGCGCGTACCGGAAGCTGCCTGGCGTTGGCCCACGTGGGAGACTCCCGGGCCTACCTGTTCCGCGAGGGTGTGCTCAAGCAGATCACCCGGGACGACACCTTCGTGCAGATGCTTGTCGACCAAGGGTTGATCACCCCGGACCAGGCCGGCAGTCACCCCCGCCGGGCCGTGGTCACCCAGGCGTTGCAGGGCGACGAGGTCTCTCCGACGTACGCGACGATGGTGCCCCGGGCCGGCGACCGCTGGCTGCTGTGCAGCGACGGGCTGTCCAACGTCGTGCGGGCCGACACCCTGGCCGAGGTGCTGGCCGGCCACCCGGACCGCGAGGCGTGCAGCCGAGCGCTCATCGACCTCGCGCTGCGGGCCGGTGGCCCGGACAACATCACGGTGGTCGTCGCGGACGTGACCGACGAGCCGTGATACCTCAGCGCCGCTGCCCGGCGCGTCGGGTCGGTGTGGCCGTGGCCGGGTCCTCCGGCCAGGGATGGCGCGGATACCGGCCGCGCAGCTCGGCCCGCACCTGCCGATAGGCCGATCGCCAGAACGACGCCAGGTCCGCGGTGACCGCCACCGGGCGACCGGCGGGGGAGAGCAGGTGCAGCAGCACCGGAACCCGACCGCCGCCCACCCGGGGTGCGTCCGGCCAGCCGAACGTCTCCTGGAGCCGGACCGCGAGCACCGGCGCCGCCGGGTCGGCGTAGTCCACCCGAATCCGCGAGCCGCTGGGCACCGCGATCCGCTCTGGAGCCAGCTCGTCCAGCCTCCCGGCCAGCGACCACGGCACCAGCCGGCGCAGCGCACCGACCACGTCGACGCGGGCCAGGTCGGCCCGGCGGCGGGCGCCGGCCAGCTCCGGCCCGAGCCACTGGGGCGCGTCGGCCAGCAGCGCCTCGTCGGACACGTCGGGCCAGTCCGCGCCGAGCACATGCCGGCAGAACGCCAGCCGCTCGCGCAGCGTCCGCGCCCCCGGCGTCCAGGTCAGCAGATCGAGTCCGGCGCTGCGCAGCCCGGTCAGCAGGGCCGCACCCACCTCGCCCCGGTCGGGTCGGGTCAGCGGGCGCTCGACCAGCTCGATCGCGCCGAGCCGGACCACCTCCCGGGCCACCACGTCCGTACCCGACCAGCCGACCTCCCGCTCGGTACGCAACAGCGAGGTGCCCGCCTCGCGGGCGGTCGTCTCGTCCAGGACGGCGGCGAGCCGGATCCGGGCGGCCGGTGCGCCGGGGGAGCGGTCGGCCACCGCCACGGCCAACCAGTCGACGCCGGCCAGGCCCGAGCCCGCCGGTAGCTCCGCGGCGGTTCCACCGGCCATCAGGTACGCCGAACCGCCGGGCCGGCGCAGCCGAGCCACCCGTTCCGGGTAGGCCAGCCCGACCAGCAGCCCGGCGGCGAGGTCGTCGGGCAACCGGGCCGCCGCGCCGCTGGCCGGCTGATCCCTGACTGCGCCCGGTAGGGCGGCGCGCAGTCGGCGGACCTCGGTGCGCCAGCGTGCCGTAGCGCCAGGGTCGGTCGCGGCGCGCAGCCGGCGCCAGACGGCGGCGAGATCGTCGCCGGACCCGGCTACGTTCTGCTCGGCGAGTATCGCCACCACCTCGGCCGCGCGGTCCGCACCCACGCGGGCGGCACCGTCGAGCAGGGCCCGCGCGAGCCGGGGATGGGCTCCGATGGCGACGATGGCCCGACCCCGTCCCGTGATCCGGCCGTCGGGGCCGAGCGCACCGAGGGCGTTCAGCGTCTCCGTGGCCACCGCCATGGCCGCCGGCGGCGGCGGGTCGGGCAGCGCCAGCCCGCGGCCGTCGGGAGCACCCCAGGCGGCCAACTCCAGGGCGAAGCCGGTCAGGTCGGCGGCGGCGATCTCCGGCTCCGGCTGTGCCGGCAGCCGCTGGTGTGCCGCCTGTGGCCAACAGCGGTAGACGTGGCCCGGTGCCTCCCGGCCGGCCCGGCCGGCCCGTTGGGTGGCCGCCGCCCGGGAGACCGGCACGGTGACCAGCGCGCCCAGCCCTCGGGCCAGGTCCAGCCGGGCCACCCGGGACAGGCCGGCGTCCACCACCGTGCGTACGCCCGGCACGGTCAGGCTGCTCTCCGCCACCGCCGTCGCCAGCACCACCCGCCGCCGCCGACCGGCCCGCAGGGCGGCATCCTGCTCGGCTGCGGTCTGGCGGCCGTGCAACCGCAGCACGTCGACGCTGTCGCGCAGCCCGGCCAGCCGCCCGGCGACGGCACCGATCTCGCCCACTCCCGGCAGGAAGACGAGCAGGTCGCCGCCCTGCTCGTCCAACGCCCGTCGGACGGTCGCGGCGACGTGGTCGAGCAGCACCCGATCCACCGGTCCCGCGCCCGGTGGCGGCACCGGCCGGGGCGGTGGCACCCAGATCCGGGTCACCGGGTGCAGCGCCGCCGAGGCCCGCACCACCGGCGCGGGCGCCGTGCTGCCGATCAGGGCGGCGAAGCGGTCCGCCTCCGGTGTCGCGGACATGGCCAGCAGCCACAGATCGGGCCGGAGTGCGACCCGGCACTCCACTGTGAAGGCGAGCGCCAGATCGGCGTCGAGCTGCCGCTCGTGGATCTCGTCGAGCAGGACCGCGCCGACCCCGGCCAGCTCGGGGTCGTGGTGCAGCCGGCGGACCAGCAGCCCGGTGGTGACCACCTCGACCCGGGTACGCGGGCCGACTCGCCGCTCGCCGCGCACCGCGTAGCCGACCCGATCGCCAACCTGCTCGCCGAGGAGGGCCGCCATCCGTCGGGCGGCGGCGCGCGCGGCGACCCGGCGGGGCTGGGCGACGACCACCCGCCCCGGCACCGCGTCGGCCACGGCGAGCGGTGCCAGGGTGGTCTTGCCGGTGCCCGGCGGGGCGACGAGGACCGCGGCGCCCGCCGAACGCAACGCCGTCACCATCGCCGGCAGCGCCGGCCGGACCGGTAGGTCGAGAGCCACGTCGGAGAGCACGCCCCAGTCTCGCACCGACCCCGCCGGATCCAACCGGCACGCCCACGCCCTGTCGATCTAGGGCAGAACGTCGCGAGGTGATCTCCAGCGGTAGCGATAAGCCCTAGATCGACGGGGTGGCGGGCGGTGCTGGGGAGAGGGTGCGGAGGAAGGCGTGCCAGGCGTCGGGGGAGAAGGCCAGCACCGGGCCGGGCCGATTCTTTGTGTCCCGTACCGCTACCCGACCGTCGACGGTGGCGACCTCGACGCAGTTGCCGTTGCCCACACTGCGTGAACTGGTGCGCCACTTCGCCCTGGACAGGTCGAGCGCGGTCATCGCGGTCCCTTCGTCGATACCGACAGTGACCGCGTCGAAGCGGTCACGTAAAGTAGCGAGAAGCTTCTTTCAAGCGGATCAGGGATGCCGCCGGATCGAGCGCGAGACGGCGCAGCCTCTCGTGCACAAGCCTATACGAGCGCACCTGAGCGACCTCCTCCAGTGCCATGCCCATCGAGAGATTCTCCAGGTAGACCACTGCTGCGTCGGCGGTGTCGGCGAAGGTGAGGAGCACGTACGGCGAATTCATCGCGGGGTGCCCGCCGGCTTCGAATGGAAGTACCTGAATGGTCACGTTGGGTAACTGAGCGATGGCTTCCAGGTGGGCTGCCTGGCCGGCCATGACGACCCGGCTGCTGACAGGGCGTAGCAATGCTGCCTCGTTCAACACGACCGACAGTTCGGCCGGGGAGTCGCCGTGCAGCACGTCCTGCCGCCGAAGCCGGGCGGCCACCTTGCGATCAAGGTTTTCCTCGCCGGCGGTGAGCCGGTAGACCTCCCGGGCGTACGCCTCGGTCTGGAGCAGGCCGGGCACCGCCTCGACCTCGTACGTGCGCAGGGTCGCCGCCTCGGCCTCCAGGCCGACGTAGAACTCGAACCACTCCGGCAGGACGTCGCTGTAGTGCTGCCACCAGCCGCGCTGCTGCGCGCCACGGGCGATCTCGATGAGCGCCTCGGCGTCTTTGCCGGTGACCTGGTAGAGCGCCAGCGCGGCACGAACGTCACGGGGCTTGATGCCGATCTGGGCGTTCTCGATGCGGGACAGGTTGCTTTTGGACATGTCCAGCTGCCGGGCGGCGACGTCCAGGGTCATGCTGGCGCGTTCGCGCAACTGGCGCAGTTCCCGGGCGATGCGGCGGCGGCGGACTGTGGGGCTCGCGGTCACCCTCCGAGTCTGTCATGGGAGAAGGCGCAGGTCGCATCACCACGGAGTGCAACTGCCGAAAACGGGAGTTGCATTGCGCCTGCGTCAGGTGCATCCTTGCCCGGGTCAACGATCACAGTGAAGGCCGGCCTGGGGGGACGTTTGCTCATCGCCGACGAGTTCTTCCTGATCGCCCACAACGACACCCGGGGCAAGGCGAAGCTGCATCCGGCCGCCGCCGGCATCGGTCTGGCTGCCGGCCTGCTCAGCGAGCTCGTCCTCTATGGACACATCACGATCGGCTCCGGTCAGGTCGGTGTGCTCGACCGTCGTCCGCCCGGCGACGCGCTGGCGCACACCGTGCTCGACCAGTTGATCGGCGAGACACAGCACCAGGCGGTGCGGACCTGGCTCAGCTTCCTCGCCCAGACCTCGATCACCTCGGTGGGTGAACGGCTGGCCCGCGCCGGTGTGCTCCGCAGGCAGGAGAGCCGCCGACTGTTGCGGACCATCGTCACCTACCAGCCGAACGACCTCAACGTTGCGGCCTGGCCGGCCACCCGCCTGCGGGCGCTGCTGGAGCGGGCGGACCCGCCCAGCGTGCCCGACGCGGTGCTGCTCGGACTGGTCACCGCCGCCGGGTTGACCCGCGAGGTGCTCTGGAGTGCCGGCCCTCGTGCCCACCACCGGCTCAACCTGATCATCCCGGCCCTGCCGGCCCCGTTGAAGGAACTCATCGCGCACACCGAGGCCGCCGTCGGCGCGGCCGTACTGCGTGGCATCCCCTGACCCCCGGTACCCTTCCCCTCCTGAACCGGAGCAGTCCATGTCTTCGACAGCGACACCCGACCGACCGAGCAACGTCTCCGACGCGCTGGCCCGCGGCCGGCTCGGCGTGCCCTCGGTGGTCTTCTTCGTCCTTTCTGCGGCGACGCCGCTGACCGTGGTGGCCGGTGTGGTCACGACCGGCTACGGGGTGATCGGGGTGCTCGGCATCCCGCTGGCGTTCCTGGCGGTGGCGGCGGTGCTGGCCCTTTTCTCCGTCGGCTACGTGGCGATGGCGCGCCGGATGGCCAACGCGGGGGCGTTCTACGCGTACGTCTCCCGTGGTCTGGGGCGGCCGGCCGGGGTGGGTACGGCCTGGGTCGCCCTGATCGCCTACAATGCGCTCCAGGTCGGGCTCTACGGCACCATCGGCGCGGCGGCCACCCCGGTGCTGGACCGGCTGTTCGGGATCGCGCCGCAGTGGTGGATCGTGGCGTTGGTGGCCTGGGCGCTGGTCGGGCTGCTCGGCCTGCTCCGGGTCGATATCAACGGCATGGTGCTGGCCGCGTTGCTCTGCGCCGAGATCGCCGTCATCCTGGTGTTCGACCTCGGTCAGCTCGGCAACCCGGCTGGCGGCGACGTCAGCTTCGCCGCGTTTTCGCCGGACAACTTCTTCGTTCCTGGGCTCGGCGCGGTGCTCGTGTTGGCGATTCTCGGTTTCGTCGGCTTCGAGGCGTCAGTGGTCTTCAGTGAGGAGAGCAGGGACCCGAAGCGCACCGTGCCGATGGCGACCTACCTTTCGGTGGCGATCATCGCGGTGGTCTACGCGCTCTCCTCATGGAGCATGACCGTGGCCGTCGGGCCGGACCGCATCGTCGAGGAGGCCGGCAGCCAGAGCATCGACCTGATCTTCAACCTGGCCGGCTCGCACCTGGGCGACACTGTCCTCGCCATCGGGCAGGCGCTCTTCGTGACCTCGGTGCTGGCCGCGATGATCTCGTTTCACAACACCACCGCGCGGTACGCCTTCGCGTTGGGCCGGGAGCGGGTGCTGCCGGCCGTGTTCGGGCGGACCTCGCCGTCAACCGGGGCGCCGCAGGCCGCCTCGCTGGCGCAGAGCGCGCTCGGTCTGTTCGTGATCCTGCTGTACGCGATCAACGGCTGGGATCCGGTCCTGCAGCTGTTCTTCTGGCTGGGAACCAGCGGCGGCTTCGGCGTGCTGCTGCTGATCGCGACCACCGCGGTGGCGGTGATCGTGTACTTCGCCCGCAGCGGCGAGCCGGAGACGCTGTGGCGGCGGCTGATCGCCCCGGGCATCGCCACGATCGCGCTGGCCGCGATCATCGTGCTGGCGGTGCAGAACTTCGCCGACCTGCTCGGGGTGGCGCCAGACTCGCCGCTGCGCTGGGCGATCCCGGCGGCCTACCCGGTGGCGGCGTTGCTCGGCGCACTCTGGGGCCTCACCATTCGGCACCGGCGCCCCGACACGTACGCCCGGATCGGGCTGGGTGCGGAGAGCGCGGCAGCGGTCGTGGTCGCACCGTCGGCGGCCACTGAGCCGGTGTCGGCGACCACGGAGGTGCGACGGTGATCCAGCTGACCGTCGGGCGGCTCGGGCCGGCCGACCTCCAGTGGGTCGCCGGACGGATCGCCGAGTCTTTCCTGGTGCTGGACGCGACCCGATGGCTGGTACCCGACGAGGCCGAGCGGGAGAACGCGCTGGCCGGGAACTTCGAGATCATCGTCGACCACGCGATCCGGCACGGCCATGTGTTCGGCACCGAGGACCGGGCCGGGGTGGCGGTCTGGCTGCCGTCGGTCGGTGAGCCGCTACCGCCGCCACTGGACTACGACGCTCGACTGGCTGCGGCGTGCGGGGAGTGGACGCCACGCTTCGTCCACCTCGACGAGTTGTTCGCCGCGAACCATCCGCACTCCGACCACCATCATCTGGCGCTGCTGGCGGTGCGGCCGGACCGTCAGGGGCGGGGCGTTGGTACGGCGCTGCTGCGCCACCATCACGCCTGGCTTGACGCCAATGGCGTGGCGGCGTACCTGGAGGCGAGCAGCGAGAGCAGCCGTGACCTGTACGCGCGGCACGGTTACCTGGTCGCTGAGCCGTTCCGGCTGCCCGACGGCACGCCGTTCTGGCCGATGTGGCGGGAACCGGCCGCCGGCTGAGGTGTACGCACGATGGTTGCCGGGTCCTGCACGGACCCGGCAACCATCGACCCCCCCTGCGCCCCTGGGCCGGCCGCTGTCAGTACGTCCCGGCGAGCTGCCCCCGCAGCTTCGTCAGTGCCCGGGCCAGCAGCCGGGACACGTGCATCTGGGACACGCCAATCTGGTCGGCGATCTGCGACTGGGTCAGGTTGCCGTAGAACCGCAGCGTGAGGATTTTTTGCTCACGCTCGTCCAGGGTGGCCAGCGCCGGGCCCAGTGCCACCCGCAGCTCGGCCAGCTCGAACTCGTTGTCCTCGCCGCCGAGCATGTCGCCCAGCTCGGTGGCGCGGTCGCCGTCACCGGTCGGCGTGGACAGCGACACCGCGTTGTAGGCGCGAGCACCTTCCAGGCCCTCCAGCACCTCTTCCTCGGTGAGCTTGAGGTGGCTGGCGATGTCGGCCACCGTCGGCGATCGGCCGAGGGTCTGCAGCAGCGAGCTGTTGGCGTCGGAGATGGCCAGCCGCAGCTCCTGTAGCCGCCGGGGAACCCGGATGTCCCAGGTCCGGTCCCGGAAGTGCCGCTTCAGCTCGCCGATGATGGTGGGGATCGCGTACCCGGCGAAGTCGACGCCGCGGCTGGGGTCGAACTTGTCGATGGCCTTGATCAGGCCGACGGCCGCGGTCTGGGCGAGGTCGTCGGTGGGCTCGCCGCGACCGCTGTAGCGGTGGGCGAGGTGGTTGGCCAGCGGTAGCCACGCCTCGATAGCGCGGTCGCGCAGCGCGGCCCGGGACGGGTGCCCGGCCGGCAGCGCGGCCATCGCGTTCAGTAGGTCGGAGGCGCTGTCTGCGTGCGCCCGCGGGTCGAGCTTCGGGGTGTTGGTCGCCGGCGCGGCGGCGGGCTCGGTGATCGTTGAGGCGGTCATGGTGGTCCTCCCTGCACCTCGTCCGCGGATAAAGACGTGACGCTTTGGTTTAGTCCCTGCTAGTACGTTCGGGAGTCACTCTAACCTGATCGTCTCCCGGAAAGCTAGCCGAAAGTACGATGTGCTTATGGAACTTATAGGGACTAAGCGGACGAAATTAGGTATCGCGCGTCGCGTTTCGGCGGTCGGGCGAGCCTCGCCGCGATCGGCTCGGACGAGTCGGGCATGACCGGGCGGCAGGGGCCGGTCGGCCGAACGGCGGCGCGGTGTCGCCGACCGGACGAGCCTGCGGGTGGGTGGCAAGTCAACTGTCGCCAATCCGTCGTTGTCCCGCCGATGGGACTGGCCTTAACGTCGGGCTGACATCCAATCGGAGGCGCCGTGCTCGACCCCGCTGTTCCCCAACTCGTCGTGAACAGCCGGTCGCTGTTCTTCAGTTGGCTACCGGCGGACCCGGGCGCGGCGGCGGCGCTGGTTCCTGCCGGACTGCGGCCACATCCGGACCGGCAGGTCTTCATGAACCAGTACGTGGTGGAGGACGACAGCCAGACCTCCGGTTTCGGCGCATATTCGCTGACCTACCTCGGAGTCACCCTGTCCGACGCCGACGCGCCTGAGGGAGTGAACCAGGGCGGCTGGTGGACCCACTACGTGGCCTCCAGCTCACGGGTCCGCGACTACGCGTTGGCCCGCGGCGCTCCGGCGTTGGCCGGCCAGACCACGATCACCGCCCGCGACGATGCCCTGGTCGCCGAGACGGACATCGACGGCGTGCCGATGATCCGCGCCCGGGTGCGCGCCGGGGACACCGGCCACGCCACGCACAACGGGCACCACCGCTACCTCACGGCGCTTCACGGTCAGTTGGTCAGCAGCGTCTACGCGGTCATCGCCGAACCGGTCACCTCGTTCGAGATCGAGTCGGTGGAGTTCCTCGACCCCGACCACCCGGTCTACGCGCTGCGCCCGCAGAATCCGCTCACCATCGCCTGGGGCTACTACTCGCCGCGCTCCTCCTTCGCGTACCCGGGTGGCCTGGCGGTGCTGGGGGAACTGCAGCCCGGCTCACCAGGTGCCGCGCCGGCGGGCTCGCCAGGGCCTGCCGTCGGGGTCGTAGACCAGTCGGTACGCCGGTAGCGCCCAGGCCCGGGTCCACCAGCCCAGCCGCCGGGATCGGTGCGGTCGCAGCCGGCCAGGCGGCCGGGAGCCGACCTGTCCGCCGTCGTGCCAGCGCTGTAACGCCTCGGCGGCGGCGGTGACCGTGGCGACCGCGGCGTCAGGGTCGATCAGGTCGGCGTCCTAGCCTCCGGCGGGGTCGCGGTCCAGATGTTTCCGCAGCAGCCGCAGCCGTAGTTCCCGGGGAACCGGCGCGCCCCGTCGCCGCCCCCCCCCCGGCCGGGTCGACCCGCACGGCGAGTTGCACGTCGTGCCAGGGCGGCTGGTCGCCGTAGGGCGCGGACATCCGTACCGCCTGCGGGTCGCCGCGGTGGGCGGCGTGGGCGAACAGTTGCGCCACCGTCGGCCCGTCCGGGCGAGGGCGTTCGTCCGGATCTCCCCGCCAGTCGGCGAAGAAGAGGTGGTCGCCGGCGTCGAGCGCCTCGACCTCCTCGACCAGCCGGTCGAAGTTGACGGTTGTTCCGTGAATCAGCGGCTCGGCGAGGTTTCCGCTGGTCCAGACGGGTAACTCAGAGACCGGGTTGGCGCGTTCCGGTGCGCTGAGAACCAGTTCCGCAGCGTCACGTTTCCGCCCTGGGAGAGATCGACCACGTCCTCACGATACGAACCCCCGGTCGGGTCCGCACGACGGCGAGCAATGACGACGGGCGGATCCACCCACCTGAGCAGCGAGGGAGCCGCACCATGCCCGGCGAGACGACGAACTCCGTGACCGAGCACCGCGAGCAGGCGGTGGAGGGCGAGCGGGGAGCGCTGCTGACGGTACTGGTGATGGTGCTGCTCGGCGTGGCCGGCATATTCGCCGTCTCCTGAGCGTCGGGCGCCCCGCAACCACCGGAGCGCTCGGACGCCGTCGTCACTATCAGGGGCGTTCACCGTCGGTGTGCGGCAGTCGCCTCGCCGGTACCACCCCGAGCCGCCCGGCCTGGAAGTCCTCGAACGCCTGGATCAGCTCGTCGCGGCTGTTCATCACGAACGGGCCGTACTGTGCCACCGGCTCACGGATCGGCTGCCCGCCCATGATGTAGAGCTCCAGCGCCGGGGTGATGCTGTCCTGTCGGGCGTTGGCCCGCAGCCGGAGAGCGTCGCCCGGCCCGTGCACGGCGAGCTGCCCGGTGTGTACGCCGCGCCCGTTGGCCCCGACGGTGCCGCGACCACCGAGCACGTAGACCAGGGCGTTGAAGTCGGGCCGCCAGGGCAGGTCGACCTGCGCGCCGGGCTCGACCGTGACGTGGGTGACGGTGATCGGAGTGTGCGTCGCGCCGGGCCCGCGGTGGCCGGCGACCTCACCGACGATCACCCGGACCAGCGCGCCGCCGTCCGGCGTGGTGAGCAGTGCCGCCTGCCGGCCTCGGATGTCCTGGTACTTGGGTGGGCTCATCTTGGCCACCCTGGGCAGGTTGACCCACAGTTGGGTGCCGTGGAACAGCCCACCGCTGACCACCAGGTGCTCCGGCGGGGCCTCGATGTGCAGCAGGCCACTGCCTGCGGTCATCCACTGGGTGTCGCCGTTGGTGATCGTGCCGCCGCCCCCGTGGCTGTCCTGGTGGTCGAAGATCCCGTCGATGATGTACGTGACAGTCTCGAAGCCGCGGTGCGGGTGCCAGGAGGTGCCCTTCGGCTCGCCGGGGGCGTAGTCCACCTCGCCCATCTGGTCGAGGTGGATGAACGGGTCCAGCTCGCCCGTCGGCACTCCGGCGAAGGCCCGGCGTACCGGGAAGCCCTCGCCCTCGAAGCCGCTGGGCGCGGTGGCCAGCCGGTGGACCGGCCGGAACGTGGTGGAGTCGTCGAGCCGGGGCAGCCGGGGCAGGACGAGAACGTTGTCGACGGTGATGGCGGGCATCGGGGCTCCTTCAGCTGTCGCCGGGGGCGGTGGTGTGGGCGGCGGCGGTGTCGTCGACACCCGTCAGCCGTCGGCCGAGCCGGGTGAAGATCCGGTACAGGCAGGCGACCTCGGCGTCGTCGAGGTCGTCCAGCAGATGGGTGCGTACGGAGTGCAGGTGATGCGGGGCGGCCTCCCGCAGGGTCAGCAGCCCGGCGGCCGTGAGCACCGCCTCGTTGCCCCGCCCGTCGTCCGGACAGGGCGCCCGGGTGACCAGGCCACGCCGCTGCATGGACGAGATCTGGTACGTCAGTCGGCTGGGGGAGAAGACCAGCCGACCGGCCAACTCGCCCATCCGGAGTCGCTGTCCCGGAGCCTCGGCGAGCAGTACCAGCACGTGGTAGTCGGCGAAACTCATCGCGCTGTCCACGCGGAGGTCGTCCTCCAGCCGGGTGAACAACCGTTGACTGGCCTCGATATACGCCCGCCATGCGGTGCGGCGGTCGGGCTCCAGGCTCTCGGTCATGGAGCCATCGTACACCTCTTTCAAAATTGTAATAAGCTTGTCCGGCCCGCCTGGCAAGGAGGCAGACGAGATCAACCAAATCTGTCGTCAAGGTTTGAAAGACTCGCACCGGCCACGGGAATACCACGGAGCGCGGCCGGGCGGGACGACGAGCATCCGCACGTCCGCCCCGCCACCGCCTGAGCAGGACGGAACGGGCGGTCCCGCCTGGCGGGACCGTCCGTGGGTCGGGCGGCCTCAGCCCGCCGACTGCGGGGTACGGCCACCCAGATGCAGGCGGCCCAACAGCTGACGGGCCTGCTCGGCCACGTCGGCCTCGACGGTGACCGCGTACTGGTTGGCGCGCAGCGAGCTGGCGGAGGTGAAGTCGCGCTGCCCGCCGGTCATCGCGTGCGCGACGGCACCGAAGACGGCACCCCAGACGGCGCCGATGACCAGTCCGGCCAGGATGACCGCCACCCAGTTGCCGACGGTGAAGATGCCGAACAGCAAGCCGATGAAGAGACCGAACCAGGCACCCGTGCCGGCGCCCACCAGTGCCGCACGGGCGGTGGTCATCCTGCCCAGCACGGTCTCCACCAGCGTCAGGTCGGTGCCGACGATGGCGGCGCGTTCCACCGGGAAGCGGTTGTCGGCCAGGTGGTCCACCACCCGTTGGGCGGAGGGATAGTCCGGATACGCTCCAATCGTCACGGTCGGTGGACCGGCCTGCGGGCCGTGGCCGTTGCCGCTGGGAGCCGCGGGGCGACCACCGGGACCGGACGGCAGAGTGCCGCCGCCCGTCACGCCCGGCTGCCACGCCGAGGGATTCGACTGTGTGCTCATTGGTCTCCTCCTTCGTCGCCTGTCGCGTTCCCGCATAGCGGAGGCGGTAACGGATCCTGGTACGGAACCGCCCCCTGAGATCAGGAGGCGGTCACGGTCGTACCGGGCTTCCTGGCGCGGCGGCGTCGTCTGCGCAGCCGCGCCAGGACCGCCGGCGCTAGGCGCAGGTGGTGCCGTTCAGGGCGAAGCCAACGAACGGTGGCAGGTTGCTGCCGGTGAAGGTGCCCTGGAAGCCGACGCTGAGCGTGCCGTTGGCGGGCAGACTGCCGTTCCAGGCGGCGTTGCGCACCTGGATCCGGTCGCCCGACTGGCTCCACTCACCGTTCCAGCCGTTGGTCAGCCGCACTCCGGAACCCGCCGTGAAGGTGAGCGTCCAGCTGGTGACCGCCGCGCCGCGGTTGGTCAGCCGGATCTCGGCGGTGAAGCCACCGGTCCACGCGTTCGGGGTGTACGTCACCGTGCAACCCCCGCTGGGCGGGGTGGTGGTGGGTGGCGTGGTCGTGGGGGGCGCGGTGGTCGGCGGGGCGGTGGTGGGCGGCGGCGTGGTGGGTGGCGTGGTGGTGGGCGGCGTGGTGGTCGGCGGGGCGGTGGTCGGCACCGGGCCGGCCGCGACTGCCAGGTCGTATGCCCGCTGCGGGACGAACTGGCCCGCCCCGGCAATGCACCCGTCCGCTTCGCCGGGCAACTTCACCCAGAGAAAAGCGTCGACGGCAGCGTCACCGGTCGCGGTGGTGCTCGGTGTGCCGATCGCCCGCCCCGGTGGGTCGCACCATTCGGCGCCGGCGGGTCCGTTTCCGTTGCGGCTGGTGTCCACGACCGCCTTGAGCCGGGAGATGCCGGTGGCCGCGATGATCGACTTGGCGTAGGCGACCTCGTCCGCGGTGCGCCGGTAGTTCGACACGTTCACCGAGATGCCGTCGGCGCTGTTGGCGATGTCGGACGCGGTCAACCGAGCGGCGGCCTCGCCGGGGCCAAGCCATCCGCCGTGACCGATGTCGAAGTAGACCTTCGCCGCCGACGAGCCAGCTTTGAGCGCCTTCCCGGCGTACGCCATGGAGGCCCGCACCTCGGCCTGCTGGCTGGCGCTCATGCAGTTGGTCATGATGGGGAGCACGTCGGGTTCCAGGACGATGGTGGCCGGGCGCCCGCCGAGGCCCGCGGCGACCTGGTCCACCCATTGCCGGTAGGTGGCGTGGTCGGGCGCACCGCCACCGCTGTGGTTGCTGCAGTCGCGGTTGGGGATGTTGTAGACCACGAGGATCGGAATCTTGCCGGCGGCGGAAGCGGCGCCGACGAAGGAGTTCACCTCGGCGCGTACCGACGAGGTGTTGGTGGTCGTGAACCAGCGCCCCTGGGGGACGTTGGCGATCCGGTCCCGGATCACGGCGGCCTTCGGGTCGTTCGGGTTGGCCGCCACCCAGCGGGCGGCGCTGGTCTGCGGGTCGACGTAGAAGGCGGAGTCGGCGGCCGCGGCGGGCGCGGGCCGTAGCGCGCCCACACCGACGGTGGCGGCCACGGTCAGGGCCGTCGTCACGGCGCCGACCAGTGCGAACGTGGTCCGGGTTCTCATGATCTGCTCCTCGTGGATATCGAAGAATATACGTGGAAGCGCTCCCACATGTCCGTCAAGGTACGGGCCTGTTGCCGGCTTGTGAAGACCCTTCCGGAACTATCCGACGGTGCGGGGTCGGTCAGTTGGCGTCGATGCGGTGAGCACCGCGCCATACGATCGACGGATGAGTGCTGACCCGTCAGGTGCCGTGGTCGTCGGTGCCGGCATCGCCGGGGTGGCGTGCGCCCGCGAGTTGCTGCGAGCCGGCATACCGGTCCAGCTCCGGGAGCGCGGTTCGGTGGTCGGCGGCAGGATGGCCAGCCGACGTTTCGAGGGCCGCCCCGCCGACCTCGGCGCCGCCTACCTGACAGTGACCGATCCCGACTTCGCCGAAGTGGTTCACGACTGGCAGGCCGCCGGGCTGGTTAGGGAATGGACGGACACCTTCCTCGCGTACGAAGCCGGCACTCGCAGGGAGACCCCCGGGCCGACCCGGTGGGCTGCCCCTCAAGGGCT
This sequence comes from Micromonospora sp. LOL_024, assembly GCF_048060415.1. Lineage (NCBI taxonomy): Bacteria > Bacillati > Actinomycetota > Actinomycetes > Micromonosporales > Micromonosporaceae > Micromonospora > Micromonospora sp. LOL_024. The sequence goes on along the minus strand of NZ_JBHMIS010000003.1, from coordinate 216,657 downwards.
GCGCTCACTGGTGGAACACCTCGCCCGGGACCTCCCGCTGCAGGTGAGCCACCTGGTCCTCGGGGTCGAACCGGGGCCGACGGTGGACGGCCAGAAGTGTGCGGCGGCCGTGTTGGCGATGCCCGGCCCACAGGCCGCGCTGCTGCTCGACCCGGCCCTCGACGCCGCCACCGGGGCGGCCCGTCGGCAACACTGGTCGCCGGCCCTGGCGGCGGTGCTGCGGTACCCGACCCGCCGGTGGACCGACTTTCGGGGAGTCTTCGTCAACGACCACCCGCTGCTCAGCCTGGTCTGCGACGACGGAGACCGACGTGGTGACAGAGCTCCCGTCCTGGTCGCCCACACCACGCCGGAGTTCGCCGTCAGGCATCTCGCCCAACCCGCCGGTGCCGCGCCGGCCGTCGAAGCGGCCGTCCGCGACCTGCTCACCCTGCCCGACCAGGCCGAGTACGCGCACGTGCACCGATGGACGTACGCCAAGCCCGTCGGCGGCTCCGATACCGGCTTCCACCTCGACGACGACGGGATCGGCCTGGCGGGCGACGCGTTCGGCCCGCCCCGGGTGGAGACCGCCTGGCGCTCCGGCCGTGATCTCGGCCGCGCACTGGCCGCCCGGCTCGCCTGCCCGACCGAGGCGGGGCGCGACAGCAGGTAGCCGGGCCGGCTCAGGCCGCGACCGGGGTGCAGCGGGCGGGCGGAACCCTGGGCGCGGTGCGCCGACCGGCGCCGTCCAGCAGCCGCATGACCGGAGTCGCCGCGATGCCGTGCACCACCACGGAGGCGATCACCCAGTGCTCCGCCGGCCGTCCCGGCGCGCCCCGTAGGGCCAGCCAGCCGGTCAGGGGCCTGATCACGAACACCAGAGCCAGTCCGACCAGCGCGGCCGGCCAGGTCAGCGGGGCCAGCAGGCCGCCGATCACCGCACCGCCCAACAGCAGCAGCATCAGCACGGTGAGCAGGCGCTCGATCTGCTCGGCGAAGTCGTGCAGCACCGCGTGGTACTCGTGACTGCGTTCGGCTGCCCGGATCGCGCGCGCGGCGACGAAGACCGCGAGGAAGCCGTAGCCGCCGACCACCTCCACCAGCCCGTACGCCAGGAAGGTGGCAGCCAACGCCAGGAAGCCCTCGGAGTGTCGGGCCAGCCTCAGTTCACTGGGCGCCCGGAAGAAGAGTCTCCCGAGCAGCCAGCCGATCAGGAGTCCACCGACAACCCCCACCGTGACCTTGTAGAGCACATCGGCGGTCATCCAGCGGGCCAGCCAGTCGCCGGGGGCCAGACCGCTGCCCGCGATCGCGATGGCCGCGTAGACGAACGGGAAGGCCAGACCGTCGTCGAGCCCGGCTTCGGAAGTGAGGGCGAAGCGGACCTCGTCCTCGGAGTCCGACTCGGCGGTGGGCTCGCCGACCTGGACGTCGGAGGCGAGCACCGGGTCTGTCGGGGCGAGTGCCGCGGCGAGCAGCAGCGCGGTGGCCGGCACCAGACCCGCCCACCACCATCCGAGCAGCGCCACGGCGGCGATACAGACCGGCATGGCGACGGCCAGCAGGCGCCACGTCGACGACCAGCGGGCCCAGCCCAACCGCCGGTCGATCTTGAAACCGGCACCCATCAGCGCGACGATCACGCAGATCTCGGTGAGATGGGTGGCGACATCCCGGTGCGCCAGCGGATCGGGCACCGGCAGGTCGGTGGGGAGCGCGTAGATCACCATGCCGAGCCCGAGGAAGGCGATCGGCATCGACAGCGGTCGCCGCTCCAACAACCGCGGCAGGATACCGGCGAGCAGTGCCGCCAGGCCCAGCACCGCGAACGCCACGTCGACCGTCTCCACAGCACCGCCCTTCTCCCCCTGTCCACGGCACGCGGAGAGGTGCGCACACCTTGCCCCGGTCGGAGCTCCGGTAATCCTGAAGGATCCTCGGTGTGGGCCTGGCGATGCGTCGCGTCGGGGCTCAGGCCGGCGGGAGCAGCATCTCGAACCAGACCGTCGAACCCCGCACGGTGGGATCGGTGCCCCACGCGTCGCTCAACTCCTCGATCAGGCCCAGTCCGCGGCCCCGGCTGCTCAGCGTCTCCGTGCGGGCCCGGGTGACCGTGCCCCGGGAGCCCGAGTCGGCCACCGACACGAGCAGACGCTCCGGGCTGAGGTCCACCTCCACCCGGGCCGCCGTGCCGGCGTGCAGCAGCGCGTTGGTGGTCAGCTCGCTGGTGCAGAGCACCGCCGCACCGATCACCGACTCGGCCACCTGCCATTCGGTCAGCTGTGCGGTCATCCAGTGCCGGACCCGACTCGGCGCGGTCGGTTCGGCGGGCACCTCCATCCGCGCCGACCGGCTCGGCCGCAGGGCGTACTCGACGGCCAGAACGGCGACGTCGTCCTCGGTCGCGCCGGGCACCGCCGCGGAGGCCACCGCACACAGGGATCTCGGGTCGCCGCTTGGTGCCATGGCCACCGACTCCGCCAGCCGGGCCAAACCGTGTGACAGCCCATGACGGCGTCGTTCCACCACGCCGTCGCTGAACAGCAGCAACGTGTCGCCCGGCGCGAATGCCACCGTCCGTGTCCCCGGACGGTAGCCGACCCCCAAAGGAGCGCCCGACGGCACGTCCACGTAGCTGGCGTCCGGGTCACCGGCCGGCGAGCAGCGGCGGATCAGCGGTGCCGGATGGCCTGCGCTGGCCAAGGTGAGTTCCTCCCGGTCGACGTCGATGACACCGAACGCCACGGTCACGAACAGCTCGTGCGTTCCGGACTCGGCGCCGAGACTGCTCACCAGGCGGTCGAGGCCGGCGAGGACCTGGTCGGGACGGGGATCGTTGAGCGCCAGCGCGCGCAGCGCGGCCCGCACCTGACCCATCCGGGCGGCGGCCTGCACGTCGTGACCGGCGACGTCGCCCAGGACCACGCCCAGCTCGCCGGTGGGCAGCACGAATGCGTCGTAGAAGTCGCCGCCGGCCGCGTTGCCGTCCACCCCCGGGTCGTAACGCGCCGCGATGCGCAGGCGGGGCAGGCCCGGCAGGTTCTCCGGCAGCATGCTGCGTTGCAGCAGTTGAGCGGTGCCGTGCTGGGTCTCGAAGCGGCGGGCCCGCTCGGTGGCCTGTCCGACCAGTTCCGCCGAGGCGGCCAGCAGCGCCCGCTCCGGTGCGGACCAGACATGCGGCGAGCGGTAGCCGACGGTCAACGCGCCGCGGACCACGGATGCCCGCAGCGGCACCGCCGCCAGCGCGCGGACCTTCTGGTCGTGCCGGTCCACCGCGATCTCGCGCAGCGGCTGGCCGTCGTCGCTGAAGCTGGCCTGCCCGTTACGCGCGCTGACCACCGCGGGGGCCGGCCAGTCCGCCGGCCCGCGTCGCCACAGCGGCGGTAGCCGTTCGTCCGCCTCGTCCACCAGCTCACCCCGGACCCGGCGGACCATGCGCCAGCCACCGCCGCTGCCCCCGTCGTCGACGGCGAAGGAAACCCGGTCGGCGTCGAACGAGGTGATCGCGTAGCGCAGCGCGACCCGCGCCACGTCGTCCAGGGTGAGGGTGCCGGACAGCGCCGCGGCGAAGTCGCCGAGCCCCTGCAACTGCCGGGTCGCCGGGCTGGTCTCGGCGACCACGGACAGCACGCCGGCCACCCGGCCGAGGCTGTCCCGGACGGGCGAGCAGGCCCGGGTGTAGACAACCTGCTCGAGTCCGCCGCCAGCCCGGTGCAGCGGCAGCGGAATCTCCTTCTCCAGGAACGGCTCACCGGTGCGGTAGGTGTGCTCGACGACGTCGCCGACGCCCGGGTGTTGCCAGACCTCCGCGAAGACCTCGGCGGCGGGCCGTCCCAGGGCCCGGGGGTGCCGGTCGCCGACCATCTCGGCGTACGCCTCGTTGTAGAGCAGCCGCAGCTGATCGCCGAGGTGCAGCGCCATCGGCGCCGGAGAGGCGAGCACGACGTCGACGGCCGTACGGACGGCCGGGTCCCAGGACTCGTACGGGCCGAGTGTGGTCTCGCCCCACTGGCGGCTCACGACCGTCGCGTCGTCCGGCGCCGACGCTCCCGGGACGGGGCCTGCTGGCGTGGGGACTCGCCCGACCGTTCCTGGCATGAACGCAGCCTAGTCCGCCCGTTCGACAGGTGTTCCCGATCATCGGCTGGGTGAGTCGGCCCGTGGCATCAGGGCAGGTCAGCGCCAACATGCGGTGATCTGCCGGGAAAAAGGAAGGTGCTGGCGCGGCGTGCTGTCCGGGCGAAGGGGTAAGCGCGCGGGGCAATCCATGCGACAGGAGGGACATCATGCCGGAAACCCTCGCGGTCAGGCAGGTCGACATCGGTGACGCCGTGGCCGACATGTGGAGGTCGGTGCTGCTGTTCGTGCCGCGGGCCATCGCGTTCATCGCGATCCTGGTGGTCGGATGGCTCATCGCCAGAGCCGTACTCAAGATCGTGAACGCGGCCCTGGAACGGGTGGGGTTCGACCGGGCGGTCGAACGAGGTGGTATCAAGCGTGCGCTGGAACGGACGAAGTACGACGCCAGTGACATCCTGGCGAAGCTGGCCTACTACGCCGTGCTGCTGTTCACACTGCAGTTCGCCTTCGGTGTCTGGGGTCCCAACGCGATCAGCGATCTGATCGCGGGTGTGGTGGCCTGGCTGCCGCGGGCGTTCGTGGCGATCGTGATCGTGGTGGTGGCGTTCGCCATCGCCAACGCGGCCCGGGACCTGATCACGGGTGCGCTCGGCGGGTTGTCGTACGGCCGGGTGCTGGCCGACCTGGCGGCGATCTTCGTGATCGCGCTGGGTGTGATCGCGGCGCTGAACCAGGTTGGTATCGCGACGACCGTCACGCAGCCCGTGCTGATCGCCGTCCTGGCCACGGTGGCCGGCATCCTGATCGTCGGCATCGGTGGCGGTCTGGTCCGGCCGATGCAGAGCCGATGGGAGGGCTGGCTCAACCGGGCCGCCGAGGAGTCGCGGTTCATCCGCGATCAGCGGCAGGGGGCAGAGGCCGGTCGCGGCGACACGCAGCGGCAGATGGCCGACCGGACCGGCGGCGACCGTTCCCAGGCGACGTCACGGGGACAGGAGTCCTCGATGTCCGGGGGGCGGGGCACCTACCAGTCCGGAAACGCCGGCGACGAGACGCAGCAGTTCCGCCCGTAGCGGGCGACCGTGTCGTCGGGGAGGGACGGGTGTCCGCCGCCTGGTGGGCACCCGTCCCGCGTTCACAGTGGGGGCGGCTGCGCAGCCGGCGTGTCCAGCACGGCGGTCAGCGCGCAGACGCCGAGCAGGCGCAGCAACACCCAGTCCGCCTCCACCCAGGTGACCGGTCCGGCCGGGGCCTGCCAACCGTGTTCACCGGCGGCGGACCGGACCCCCTCGGCGTAGCCGGCGAGGGCCGCCGCCGACAACGGCCGGTGGTCACCCCGGAGGCTGTCCCGGACCGCGGCGGCGTGCTGGTCGACCGCGGCGAGCAGACCCGGCTCAGAGCTGGCGGCGGCCATCCCGTCCAGCCCAACGGCAATGGCGAGCGCGACCAGACTCGACCGGGCCGAGTCGACGGCGGTGGGGGCGGTTACCCGATTCGACGGCACGCGCATGGGGAAAGAATCTAGCCAACCCGTAACGGCCGTGGCCTCGGCCTCTCGGCTGGTCACCACATCCTCCACCGGTCCCCGGCGGTGGCCGTGCGGACCGAACCGGGCGTCCTGCCGCCTCGGGTGACCGCGAAGGCGGCGCGAACAGCATCAGGGAGGCACGAATGGGGGACGGACCCGACGAGGGACACCGCAGACCCGCCGCAGTGACCGACGACACGGTGGCGGCCCTCGGCAAGCTCAGCGAGGCCCTCGAGTGTGTGGAACGGGCCCGCGGCCACCTCTACTCGCTGCACCAACTCGTCGGCCACGCCGACCTGATGCTCGACGACGCCGTCCGGATGTTCCGAGACGCCGGGCATCCCGCGATCGCCGAGCGGATCGCCGAGGAACTGGTGGGTCGCAACGTGATCGCCGGACGGTGGACGTTCCAGATCGTCGAGGACTTCGACGACGGCTACCACGCACTGTTCCGCGAGATGGACCAGTCGGCGCGGGACCAACTGGTCGGCGGCCGGCGGCACCTCTTCGAGGCGGAGATGAAGGAGCGCCGACGGACCCGGGGCCGGCCCGGACACGAGGCCCGCCCGTGACGAGTGGAGGTCAGTCCGCGGAGTCGGCGTCCGCCGGACGACGGCGGGCGGCGTCGTCGGCGATGATCACGGTCGCCACCATCACCGCGACGCAGAGGCTGAACAGCCAGGAGCTGTCTTCGGTCAGCTTGGCGGAGACCGGTGCCTGGGCTGCGGCGAGCAGAAAGCCGATCCATGCCAAGCGGCGCTGACGCGTGGTGAGGAAGCTGGAGCCCTGATGCATTTCGGAATTCTTGCGCGTCGCGCCGCCGTTGCCGTCACCCGAACGGCCGATTCTGCCTGACCTGCCCGTTTCTCACCCGTCAGAGAGTGTCCGGGCCGGTACGGCCGGTGGTGGAGGGGCGGTGGGCGCGGTCCGGGTCGGTGCGTTCACGGCCGGTGCCGGGCATCTCGCCACCGCGGTCGGCTGCTTCGGGGCCGTGCCCGAACGCGGCCTCCTCGCCGGCGTCGTTGCCGGTCACGTCGTCGGCCTGCCCGTCGATCGTGGACCGGGCGACGGCCCGGTCCAGGTCCTCAAGCGGGAGTCGTTCCTCGTCGCGCCACACCCTGTCGTCGGTCATGCCATCGCGGTACCCCGACCCGACCGCCGCAAACGACACGCCACCAACGGCGGGCGCGGCGACGGCCGCCGGTCGGACCGGCGGCCGTCGACTGCCAGGAGCGATCAGGGTTGCGGCCGGTCGACCTGGCCCCGCCAGGCGCCGGTCTCGTGACCGCGCCGCTCGATGAAGGTCTTGAACCGCTGCAGGTCGCCCTTTGCCCGGCGGTCGACCACGCCGAGCTTGTCGCCGGCCTGCTCGATGACGCCGTGCGGGTCGAACTCGAGCTGGAGACTGACCCGGCTGCTCGCCTCGTCAAGGCGGTGGAAGGTGACCACGCCGGCATGCTGGGTGCCGCCGGTCGAGCGCCAGGCGACCCGCTCGTCGGGCAGCTGCTCGGTGATCTCGGCGTCGAACTCCCGCTTCAAACCGGCGATCTCGACGGTCCAGTGGGTCATCGTCTCGGAGAGCTGGCGGACCTCCTCCACGCCCTCCATGAAATGGGGGAACTCCTCGAACTGCGTCCACTGGTCGTACGCCGTGCGTACCGGGACGGCCACGTCGACATGTTCGATTACGTCACTCATCTGCATCCTTTCCTGCGCGCCGGTGAACGCGGCAGGCCGAGGGGGCCTGCCTCACCAGCGTGTCGTCTCGTTGGTGTGACCGAGGGCCGCCCACACCTCGGACACCGTCTGGTAACGGGTGTCCTCCGGCAGGCGACCCAACTCGCCCAGCACGTCGTCCGGGGCATCGTTGGCCCGGGCGTTCGCGAGCAGTGCGGCCCGGTCACCCGGCAGGGCGCTCAGTGTGATGAACCGCCCGAGCCGGCTGCGCGCCTCGACGTCCTCGGAGGTCATGCCCTGGGGGGTGCCGCTACGGGTGTCGCCGGCCGGAGCGGTGGTCGCCTCCGGTTGGTCCTCTCCCGAGGGCTCCGGGACCCGGAACTCGTCGACCCGCGAGCCACCGGCACCCGGCCCCTGCACGAGGCCGCTGACCTCCTGGCTCATCTGTTCATCGACTCTCGGTGCGTGCTTGCTGCTGCCGCGTTCCATGTCTTCTGCGCTACCCGGCCGGGAGGGTGCTAAACGCGGCAAGGGGTCACGAACCGGCCGGAGACCGTGGTGGCAGGACCGGCTCGCCGGTGTCTTCCGCTCCCGACTGGAGCACCCGGCCGCGCTGGAGTTCGGCGTTGATCTGGACGCCGAGCATCAGCGCGGAATTGGACAGGTAGAGCCAGACCAGGAAGGCGATCACCGCACCGAGACTGCCGTACGTCGCGTCGTACGAGCCGAAGTTCGCGACGTACAGCCCGAAGCCGAAGGAACCGAGTGCCCAGGCGGCCAGGGCCACGGCACCACCGGGGGTGAGCCAGCGGAACCGCGGCTGGCGGACGTTCGGCGCCGCCCAGAACAGCAGGGACATCAGCAGTAGCGTGACCAACGCCAGCGCCGGCCACTTGGCCACGGCCCAGGCGGTGCGCGCCGCGTCGCCGGCTCCCACCAGGTCACCGACCGCGTCGGCGACCGGCCCGCTGACGATCAGGCCGGTGGCGACGGTGGCGAGCAGCACCAGTGACAGCGCGGCCAGCCCGATCTGCGTCGGGCGCAGCTGCCACACCGGTCGCCCCTCGGCCACCCCGTAGATGGTGTTCGAGGCCCGGGTGAACGACGCGATGAAGTTCGAGGCCGACCAGAGGGCGCCGAGCAGTCCGAAACTGAGCAGCACCCCGGCCGAGCTGTTCTGGTCCACCACCGCCCGCACCACGCCGGCGAAGCCGTCGTCGGCCACCACCGAACCGGCGCCGATGTCCCGAGCCAGGTCGAGCACCGTGTCGACGGTGCGTTCCCCGTCGGAGACCAGACCCACCAGCGCGACCACCACGACGGTGGAGGGGAACAGCGCCAACACCCCGTAGTAGGTGAGCGCGGCGGCCCAGTCCGTGCAGTTGTCCCGCAGGTAGTTGCGTCCGCTGCGAACCAGCACGCCACGCCAGGTCGGCCAGTGCAACTGGCGGATCCCCGGCAGCGGCGGCAGGGTCGGGTCGGTTGACGGAGCGTCCGGGTTCGTCGTCGTCATCACCGCTCCCTCATGCGCGGCCTGGTGGGCACGGCGCGTCGATAGCCCGGCCGGTACCCGGCCAAGTTGAGCGGCAAACCGATCGGCGGTTTGGCTGCGATCGGCGGGGGAACACCAGAAGGAATCACTCGCACACGGAGGAGGTTAGAGATGCCCGGGCGCGAGGTACTACCCAGCACGTTGCGGCGCTCCCCGGACAAGGCCCAGCGCACCTGGGAGAGGACACACGATTCGGCGGTCGAGACCTACGGCGACGGCGAGCGGGCGCACCGTGTCGCGTTCGCCGCCGTCAAACACGAGTTCGAGAAGGTGGGCGACCACTGGGAGCCGAAGGGCCGTAGAGGTCCCAGCGACCAGCAGGCCGCGGGCGGCGGTCCGGCCCGAAGGGCACCGACCGCCGGCGGGGTGGACACCAACGCCTCCAAGGAACACCTGGTGGCGGTGGCCCGCAAGCTGGACGTGCCGGGACGGTCGAGCATGACAAGGCCCGAACTGGTCAAGGCCATCCAGAAGGCCAACGACCGGCAGACCCGCAAAGCCCGCCACTGAGCAGCGCCGGCCCGCGTGATCCGGTCCCGGGGAATCGGGGCCGGACCGCACGCTCACCAGTGACCGTCGCCGGGCGCCTCGATGTGCACCGCCCGGACGGCGGTGAACTCGTCGAGCAGCTCCGGCCCGTAGCCGAAGCCCTGGCCGCTGGCGCGGCGCGGATGGGCGGCGCCAGCCGGAGCGCCCCCGAAGACGGCGTTCACCTTGACGGTGCCCACCGGCAGTTCCCGCCAGGCCCGCTGCGCGTTGCTCATCGATCCCGTCAGCACGGTCGCGGCCAACCCGTACGGCGAGTCGGCCGCACACCGCAGCGCCTCGGAGAACGATTCGACCACCACCACCGGAGCGACCGGGCCGAACGTCTCCTCGCGGATCAGCGTGATGTCGTGGCGGCAGCGGTCGAGCACGGTGGCCGGGTAGAAGGCACCCGGCCCCTTGGGCAGCACGCCGCCGGTACGGATCCGTGCCCCGTCGGCCACCGCCGCGCTGACCTGCCCGTGCACCTGGTCGCGGTGCCGCCGGTCGACCAGCGGGCCGAGCTCGGTGTCCGGGTCGCGTCCGGGGCCGACCCGCAGCGCGGCAGCCCGTTCGACGAGGGCGTCCACGAAATCCTCGGCGATGTCCCGATGGGCGTAGATCCGCTCCACCGCGACGCAGATCTGGCCGGCGTTGGCGAACGCGCCGAGGGCGGCCTGCTCGGCGGCCCATACCGGGTCGACGTCGGCGTCGACGATCAGCGGGTCGCTGCCACCGTTCTCCAGCAGCACCTTCGCGCCGGTGCCCGCGGCGGCTGCGGCGATCGCCCGGCCGGTGGCGGTGGATCCCACGTGCACCACCAGGTCCACCTCGGCGGCGGCGAGTGCCGCACCGGTCCCGGGGCCGCCGGTGAGCAGCGACAGCACGCCCGCCGGTAGGGCCGTGTCGAACGCCCGAGCCAACAGCCAGCCGGTCGCCGGAGTGCGTTCACTGGGCTTGTGCAGCACCACGTTCCCGGTGACCAGGCCCGCGCCGAGCAGGCCGCAAGGTACCGCGACCGGGTCGTTCCACGGGGTGATGGCGGCGATGACGCCGCGCGGCTGGGGGGTCATGAAGTCGATGGCGCCGGGATCGCCGTGTAGGGTCCGGCCGCCCCGGGCCGGCGCGAGTTCGGCGTACTGCCGCAGGGTGGCGATGCCGGCCTCGACGCCGCCCCGGGCGTCGGCGAGGGGCTTGCCCATCTCGGCGGTGCTCGCGTGAGTTAAGTCGTCGGCGGCCTCGGCCACCGCGTCCGCGACCCGGTGCAGCGCGGCGGCGCGCTCCGCCGGAGCCGTCGCGGCCCACTGGGCCGCCACGCCACGGGCCGTCGCCACCGCCTTGTCGACCTCGTCGGCCGTGGCGATCGGCGCGCTGGTCACCCGGCTGCCGTCGGCCGGATCGTGCACGACCAACTCGCCGGCCTCCCCGCCGACGCCCCAGACTCCACCGATGAGCTGCGCGACCGTGTACATGGCGTGCTGGATGCCCCGGCCGACGCCGGGCAAACAGCCTTTCCCGTGCGACTGCCCGCAGGGCGCGGCATTCCGCGCGTTCGCCGGGCGTTTCGCCCGGTTGTCCGGGGGGTAGCGTGCTCGGATGATGTCGCCGAGTGAAACGGGTGCCGAGCGGGCCGACGCCGTGGTCGTAGGGGCGGGACACAACGGCCTGGTCGCCGCGAACCTGCTCGCCGACGCGGGCTGGGACGTTCTGGTGCTGGAGGCCACCGCAGTTCCGGGTGGGGCGGTGCGCTCGGCCGAGGTGACCGCGCCCGGCTACCTCAGCGACCTCTACAGCTCCTTCTACCCGCTCGGCTACGCCTCGCCGGTGCTGCGTGGCCTGGACCTGGCCCGTCACGGGCTCACCTGGCGGCACGCCCCGGACGTGCTCGCGCACCGGTTCCCCGACGACCGGGCGGCGGTGCTCAACCGGAATCCGGAGCTGACCGCGGCCTCGCTGGAGACCTTCGCGCCCGGCGACGGCGCCCGGTGGCTGGCGGCGTACCAGGAGTGGCGGCAGGTCGCCGAGCCGATGCTGGAGCTGATCACCACCCCGTTCCCGCCGGTACGCGGCGGCGTGAGCCTGCTGGCCCGGCTGCGTGTCGCCGGTACGCTGCGCCTGGCCCGGCGTCTGGTGCTGCCGGTACGCCGGCTCGGCGAGGAGCTGTTCACCGGTGCCGGCGGGCCGGCGCTGCTGGCCGGCTGTGCCCTGCACACCGACCTGTCCACCGAGGAGGCCGGCTCCGGCGTGTACGGCTGGCTGCTCGCCATGCTCGGCCAGCAGGTCGGCTGGCCGGTGCCGGCGGGTGGGGCGCAGAAGATCACTGAAGCGCTGGTGGCCCGGCTGACCGAGCGGGGCGGCCGGATTCTCTACGGCGCCCCGGTGGACCGGGTGCTGGTCGCCCGGGGTCGGGCGGTCGGGGTACGCACCGCTGGCGGCACCCTGTGGCGGGCCCGCCGTGCCGTGCTCGCCGACGTGCCCGCACCCGCGCTCTACCTCGACCTGGTCGGCGCGGCTTCGTTGCCGCCCCGACTCGTGGCGGACCTGGAGCACTTTCGGTGGGACGGCTCGACGTTGAAGGTGGACTGGGCGCTGTCCGCGCCGATGCCCTGGAGCAACCGCGAGTTGGCGACCGTCGGCACGGTGCACCTGGGCGCCGACCGCGGCGGGTTGACCGGCTACGCCGCCACGCTTGCCAGCGGTGAGCTGCCGCCCGACCCGTTTCTGCTGGTGGGGCAGATGTCGGTGGCCGAACCGCGTCATTCACCACCGGGCACCGAGTCCCTCTGGTCGTACACCCACCTGCCGTTTCGTCGGCACTGGCGGGCCGAGGACATCGTCGCCCACGTGGAACGGATGGAGACGGTGCTGGAGACCGCCGCACCCGGATTCCGCGGCCTCGTGGTCGGTCGGCACGTGGCCGGGCCGGCAGACCTGGAGCAGGCCAACCCGAGCCTGGTCGGTGGCGCCATCGGCGGCGGCACCGCCGCCCCGTACCAGCAGCTGTTCCTGCGGCCGATTCCCGGCCTCGGCCGCGCCGACACCCCGGTGGACCGGCTCTTCCTAGCCAGTTCCTCGGCGCACCCGGGGGGCGGGGTGCACGGCGCACCGGGCGCGAACGCCGCCCGGGCCGCCCTGGCCCGCGACCGGACCCTGACCGGAGGGGCCTACCGCCGGGCCATGGCCACCGCCCACCGGGCCATCTACGCTGACCCGGTGCGGCGCTAGATGTTGCGGTGGCGGGTCCGGAGCTTGAACGGCATCAACGCACTCTCCACCTTGGTCGCGGTGGTCATCTTGGAGGCGCCGTCGCGCCGCTCCTCGAACCGGATCGGCACCTCAAGGATGGTGTGCCCCAGCTTGGTGGCGAGATAGTGCATCTCGACCTGGAAGCTGTAGCCGTTGGACTGGACCCGTTGCAACCCGATGTCCCGCAGCGCGTCGGCCCGCCAGATCTTGAAACCCGCGGTCAGGTCCCGGATCCGCACTCGCAGCAGCGTGTGCACGTAGAGGTTCGCCCAGCCGCTGAGCGCACGCCGGTACAGCGGCCAGTTCTCGTCCAGCTCGCCGCCGGGCACGTACCGCGACCCGATCACAACACCGGCCTGGGTGGACAGTAGCGCGCCGAGCATGCCCGGCAGCGCCTCCGGCGGGTGGGACAGGTCGGCGTCCATCTGGGCCACATACTCGGCCCCGCCGTCCAGCGCCCGGCTGATCCCGTCGACGTACGCCCGGCCCAGACCCTCCTTGCCGGGGCGATGTACCACCTCGACCCTGTCGGGGTGCCCGATCGCGAGCTTGTCGGCCACCTCGCCGGTGCCGTCCGGGGAGTTGTCGTCGGCGACCAGCACCTTGAGGCCGGGCAGTGGCAGCGCGAGAAGACGCTCGACCAGTACCGGCAGGTTGCCCGCCTCGTTGTAGGTCGGCACCACGACGGTCAGGGGCAGGTCCCGCCACGGCGAGGGCAGCTGGACGGCTTCGATCATGGGGGACATCCTCGGTCTGCGGACAGGGCTCCCTGAGAGCGTAACTACATGTCCCTTGCGGGGTGAAATGGCTCCCCGTCGCAGCGTCACACACGGTCAGGCCGGCACCTTCTGCCGAAGGGCGATGTCGGAGAGCCGGTCGAGGGTCTCCTCGTTACGCAGGTGCAGGACCACGTCGTTGAGTTTGGTACGCAGCCAGCGCAGCGGACCGGCGGCGAAATCCTCGCCGAGCAGCACCCGGGTCGCGTCCGTCCTGACGGGCTCCAGGGTCAAGACCACGACTCCCTCGCCGGCCGGCCAGAGCTGAACGCGCAGCACGAGCCTGCGCTCCGGTTCGCAGGACAGCACCGTCGAGGTGTCCTCCAGCGAGAACGGCCAGGGGCCGGCGCGGTGGTGCAGCTGGGTGCCCACCTGGGGCCAGCCGTCGTCGACGTCGCGCATGTGAGCCGTGCCCACCACCCAGTCGCTGTAGGTCCACCCGTCCGCCAGCACCGCCCAGACCCGGCGCACCGGTGCCTCGATCACTCTTTGCACGATCGCCACGGTCTGGCCGTACCCACCCGGCCCGGCCGGCTAACAGATGCCTCGGGTTAGCTTCTCGGAAGCGGTGGGTAAGGCACCGCGGGCAGCGGTGTGGTCACCGCGGGCGCACGGTACCGCCGCCCCGTCGTGGCCGACGTTTACTCCCCGGGGGGCAGGGAACCCGCCGGCCGTGCGACAGGACCATGGGGAGCCGTATCAGAGCAGGTCAGCATGGTTTCTGGCCGGCGTTGACGGGGCCGCGTCGAACCGGCCCCTGTTCGACGCGGCCCTGCTCGACCGGGACGGCACCCTGATCGAAGACGTGCCGTACAACGGAGATCCGGACAAGGTGCGCCCGATGCCGGGCGCCCGGGCGGCGCTGGACCGGTTGCGGGCGGCCGGGATCAGACTCGCCGTGGTGACCAACCAGTCCGGGCTCGCCCGGGGCCTGTTCACCGAGGCGCAGCTGCATCGGGTACACCGCCGGATCGAGTCCCTGCTGGGCCCCTTCGACTCCTGGCAGGTGTGCCCGCACGACGACGGCGAGGGCTGCGGGTGCCGCAAACCGGCACCGGGCCTGGTGCATGCCGCCGCCCGGGCGTTGGGCACCGTGCCCGCCCGTTGCGTACTGATCGGTGACATCGGCAGGGACGTCACGGCGGCGCTGGCGGCCGGCGCGGTGGGCCTGCTGGTGCCGACGCCGGTGACCAGGGTCGAGGAGGTCGTGGCGGCCCCCTGGGTGGCCGCGGACCTGCCGTCGGCCGTTGCGGAGCTGCTGCGCCGGCAGGAGGCGCTGCGCCCCGCGGGGGCGGTGGCGTCCGGTTCGGCGCGCGGCCGTGCCCCCGCTGGCGTCGTGACCCGTCCCGACGCGGCTGGCCGAACGGTGCTGGTGGTGCGGTCGGACTCGGCGGGGGACGTGCTGGTGACCGGGCCGGGCATCCGGGCGGTCGCCGCCGGGGCCGAACGGGTGGTGCTGCTCTGCGGTCCACACGGCCGCTCCGCCGCCGAACTGCTGCCCGGCGTCGACGAGATCGTCGAGCACCGGCTGCCCTGGATCGACCCGGCCCCGGCGTCGGTGGATCCCGCCGAGATGGCCGGACTGGTCACCCGGCTGGCGGCCGTCGCGGCCGACGAGGCAGTCATCTTCACCTCCTTCCACCAGTCGCCGCTGCCGCTGGCCCTGCTGCTGCGGATGGCCGGGGTCGCGCGGATCGCCGCGATCAGCGACGACTACCCCGGCAGCCTGCTCGACGTACGCCACCGGGTGCCGGCCGGTGTCCCGGAGGCCGAACGGGCCCTGTCGCTGGCCGCCGCCGCCGGTTACGTGCTGGCCGAGGGTGACGAGCCGCGGCTGCGCCTGCGTCCGGTGCCGCCACCCCCGCCGGAGGCCGGCGAACCGGGGTACGTGGTGCTTCATCCCGGCTCGGCCGCACCGGCCCGGGGTTGCCCACCCGAGCTGGCCGAACGGATCGCCGGGGAACTCAGCGTGGCCGGGCACCGGGTGGTGGTCACCGGTGGACCACAGGAGCGTGACCTGACGGCCCGGGTCGCCGGCCGGCACTGCCGGGACCTCGGCGGACGTACCGGGCTGGCCGAGTTGGCCGGTGTGGTCGCCGCCGCAGGCGCCGTGGTGGTCGGCAACACCGGTCCGGCGCACCTGGCCGCCGCGTACGGGGTGCCGGTGGTCAGCCTCTTCGCGCCCACCGTTCCGTTCGGACAGTGGGGGCCGTGGCGAGTGCCGACGGTGCGGCTCGGCGACGCCACGGCAGCCTGCCGCGACACCCGGGCCGCGCGCTGCCCGGTACCCGGCCACCCGTGTCTGAGCGGTGTCGAGCCCCGCGCGGTCCTCGACGCCCTGCGACTGATGGGCGTACCGCCGGATCCGGCGTCGAGCCCGGCGGCGTTGCCCCGCACGACACCGACGGCGGTCGTCAACAGCGGCGGAGGCGGCCGGTGAACATCCTGCTCTGGCACGTGCACGGCTCCTGGACCACGTCTTTCGTGCACGGCAAACACCATTACCTGGTTCCGGCCACGCCGGACCGGGGGCCGTACGGGCTCGGTCGGGCCCGCACGTACACCTGGCCGGAGAGCGCGACCGAGGTGAGTCCGGAGCAGCTGCGGACCGCCGAGGTCGAACTGGTCATCCTGCAACGACCCGAGGAGCTCGACCTGGCCGCCGACTGGCTCGGCCGCCGTCCGGGTAGGGATCTGCCGGCGATCTACGTGGAGCACAACACCCCGAAGGACGGGAACGTACCGAACAGCCGCCATCCGATGGCCGACCGGGACGACCTGCTCGTCGCCCACGTGACCGCGTTCAACGAGCTGTTCTGGGACACCGGCACCACTCGCACCACCGTCGTCGATCACGGGGTGGTGCCGCCTACGGTGGCCTACACCGGCGAGTTGGACCGGCTGGCCGTCGTGATCAACGAGCCGGTTCGCCGCTGGCGGGTCACCGGCACCGATCTGCTGCCCCGCTTCGCCGAGATCGCCCCGCTGGACGTCTTCGGGATGAAGGTCGCCGGGCTGGCCGAGCGACTCGGCCTGCCCGCCGACCGGCTGGTCAGCCACGACGACGTGCCGCAGCACCGGATGCACGCCGAGTTGGCGCGCCGCCGGGCGTACCTGCACCTGTGTCGGTGGACCTCGCTCGGGCTGAGCCTGATCGAGGCGATGACGATCGGCATGCCGGTGGTGGCGCTGGCCACCACCGAGGCGGTTGCGGCGGTGCCGCCCGGTGCCGGTGCGCTCGCCACCCGGGTGGACATCCTGCTGGACGCCGCCGGACGGTTCGTCGCGGAACCGGAGCGGGCCCGCCGGGCAGGCGTCGAGGCCCGCGCCGCCGCCCGTGAACGCTTCGGCCTCGACCGTTTCCTCGCCGACTGGGACCGGCTGCTGGAGGAGGAAGTATGCGGATAGCGATGATCTCGGAGCATGCCAGCCCGCTCGCCATCCTGGGCGGCGAGGACGCCGGCGGCCAGAACACGCACGTCGCGGAGCTCTCCGCCGCGCTCTCCGCCGCCGGGCACGAGGTGCGGGTATACACCCGCCGCGACGCGGTGGACCTGCCGGTGACCGTACGCAGCCCGGACGGGTATGACGTGGTGCACGTGCCCGCCGGGCCGGCGGAGCCGGTGGCGAAGGACGCTCTGCTGCCGCACATGCGGGCGTTCAGCGTCTGGCTCGTGGACCGGTGGCGGGGCGGGGACTGGGCACCCGAGGTGATCCACGCGCACTTCTGGATGAGTGGGCTGGCCGCGCTGGAGGCCGGCCGGCAGACCGGGGTACCGGTGGTGCAGACGTACCACGCGCTCGGCACGGTCAAGCGCCGCTACCAGGGCGTGCAGGACACCAGCCCGGCGCGGCGGGTCGGCTACGAACTTCACCTCGGCCGCTCGGTCGACCGGGTGGTCGCCCAGTGCCGCGACGAGGTCGGCGAGCTGGTCCGGATGGGGGTACCCCGGTCCCGGATGACGGTCGTCCCGTCCGGGGTGAACCTGGCCACGTTCGCCCCGCTGGGCCCGGCCGCCGACCGGGAACCGGGTGGGGCCCGGATCCTCACCGTCGGCAGGCTGGTGGAACGCAAGGGATTCCAGACCGTGGTCCGCGCGATGGCGCAGGTGCCCGGGGCCGAGTGCGTGGTGGTGGGAGGCCCGCCAGCCGGCCTGCTGGAGACCGACCCGTACGCCCGTCGGCTTCGTGCCCTCGCCAACAGCTGCGGCGTGGCCGACCGGGTCCGGCTGGTCGGCGCGGTGCCCCGCGAGGAGATGGGCCGCTGGTACCGCTCGGCGGACGTGCTGGTCGCCGCACCCTGGTACGAGCCGTTCGGCCTGACTCCGCTGGAGGCGATGGCCTGCGGGGTGCCCGTGGTGGCCACCGCAGTCGGCGGCCTCCGGGACACCGTGGTCGACGGGGTGACCGGGGACCTCGTGCCGGCCCGGGACCCGCGGGCCCTGGGGGAGGCGCTGCGCGGGTTGCTCGACGACCGGATCCGTCGATTCGCGTACGCGGGCGCGGCCCGCGCCCGCGTCCGGCAGCACTACTCCTGGGCGGTCACCGCGGAGCGCCTCGCCGACGTCTACGCCGAGGTGGCCGCCGTGCACCGCCCCACCCGGGTGGAGGCTCGATGACCCTGCTCGACGCGCATCTGGCGAGTCTGGCCGCGGCGCTGCCGCCGTTCCGAGGGTGTGAGCCGCTGCTCGCCCGATGGGGTGCGTTCCTGGCGCAGCGGCTCACCGCCGGCGGCCGGCTCCTGGTCGCCGGCAACGGCGGCAGTGCCGCCGAGGCGCAGCATCTGACGGCCGAGCTGGTCGGCAAGCTGCACGACGACCGGCAACCGCTGTCCGCCATCGCTTTGCACGCCGAGACCTCGGCGTTGACCGCGATCGGCAACGACTATGGCTACGAGGAGGTCTTCGCGCGTCAGGTCCGCGCCCATGGCCGGCCCGACGACGTGCTGCTGCTGCTGTCGACCAGCGGCACGAGTGCCAACCTGCTCGCCGCCGCGCGGGCCGGGCGGGCGGCGGGCCTGCGGTGCTGGGCCTTCACCGGGCCGATCCCGAACCCGCTCGCGGAGACCTGCGACGAGGTGCTCGCGGTCGACTCCCCGGACAACCAGGTGGTGCAGGAGTTGCATCTGGTCTCCAGCCACCTGCTCTGCGAGTACGTCGAACAGGCGATGGCGGAGTACGCGGAGCCGGTGGCACCCGCCGCGCCGGCGGCCACCGCACCCGCCGCCGGTCCGGTGCGGGCCGGTGTCGAGGTGGTGCTGGACGGCGGTACCGGCCAGCCGATGCAGGCGTGAGGAGGAGAACGTGACGGGACCCCTGGTGGTGGTCGGTGACACCCTGCTCGACCGGGACGTCGAGGGTGTGGTCAGTCGGCTGTGTCCGGACTCTCCGGTGCCGGTCCTCGACGAGGCCGCGCACGTCGACCGACCAGGCGGAGCTGGACTCTCCGCCGTCTTCGCCGCAGCGCAGGGAGCCGAGGTGGTGCTGGTCACGGCGTTGGCCGACGATGCCGGCGGGGCCCGGCTGAGCGTGCTGCTGGCCGCCGCCGGGGTGCAGGTGTACCCGCTGCGCCTGGCCGGCGTGACCCCGGAGAAGATCCGCCTGCGGGCCGGCGGCCGGGTGCTGCTGCGGCACGACCGGGGTGGTGGCGCCGGAGATCCGGGCGAGCCGCCGGAGGCGGTGTTGCGCCTGCTCGAACGGGCATCGGTGGTGCTGGTCAGCGACTACGGCCGGGGGATGGCGCGACAGGGCGCGCTACGGGCGGCGTTGGCGTCGGTCAGGGCGCCGCTGGTGTGGGATCCGCACCCGCGCGGGCCGGCCGCGGTGCCCGGGGCACACCTGGTCACCCCTAACGAGGCGGAGGTGCGGGAGCTGGTGGAGGCGCCCGCGGGTGCCACCAGGCTGGCCACCGCCGCCCAGGGTGCGCAGCGGCTGCGGCAGCGGTGGCGGGCGGGTGCGGTGTCGGTGACGCTGGGCGCCGACGGGGCGCTGCTCAGCCACGCCGGAGCGACGCCGCTGGTGGTGCCCGCTCCGGTCGCGGCCGAGGGGGACACCTGTGGTGCCGGGGACCGGTTCGCCGTCGCCGCCAGTCTCGCCCTGGCCCGTGGTGCGCTGGTCTCAGAGGCGGTGCAGGAGGCGGTGGCCGACGCGTCGGCGTACGTGGCCGACGGGGGTGTGGCGACAGCGCTGCCGGCGAGGGTGCGCCGGGCCCCGCAGTCGGCGCACAACGTGGTGGCCGGCGACCGGGTGGGGGTGGCGGCAGCCGCCACCGTCGTCGCCCGGGTCCGCTGCGCCGGGGGTACGGTCGTGGCGACCGGCGGCTGTTTCGACCTGTTGCACGCCGGTCACGTGGCGACTCTGCAGGCCGCCCGGCAGCTCGGCGACTGCCTCGTGGTGTGCCTCAACTCCGATACCAGCGTGACCGGACTGAAGGGACCGGACCGGCCGGTCATCCGGCAGGACGACCGGAGCCGACTGCTGGCCGCGCTGAGTTGTGTCGACGCGGTAATGATCTTCGACGAGCCGACACCGGCGGCGGCGCTGTCCTGGTTGCGGCCGGACATCTGGGTGAAGGGCGGAGACTACTCCGCCGGTGGTGGCGACGGCGACAACCTGCCCGAGGCGGAGATCCTGCGTCGATGGGGCGGCGACACGGTGGTGGTGCCGTATCTGGACGGGCGGTCCACCACGGGCATGATCTCCGCTGCCCGGACGGGCGGGAGTTCCGATCCCCGGATCGTGGTCACGGCGACCCCGGTGGTCGCCCCGGAGAGCACCGGGGTCGTCCGATGAGTGCGCCGGGCACCGGGCGGAGCGTACTGGTCACCGGTGGGTCCAGCGGACTGGGCGCGGCGGTGGTGGCGGCGGTGGCCCGTAGCGGCGGCCGGCCGCTGGTGCTGGACCGGCAGGCGCCGGGCGACGGGGTGCCGTGGGTCGAGTGCGATCTCTCCGACACCAGGGCCGCCGAGCGGGCGACCCGGGAGCTGGCCGAGCGGGCGGGCGGACTGGACGGTGTGGTCACGGCCGCCGGTATCGACGTTCCCGGCCGTCTCGCCGACGTGCCGGGCGAGACGTGGGAGCGGATCGTGACGGTCGACCTGCTGGCCACCGCGGCGGTGATCCGGGCTGCGCTGCCGTTCCTGGAGGCGTCCCGGGGCACCGTCGTCACCGTCGCCTCCACCCTCGGCGTCAAGGCGGTCGGCGACGCGACCGCCTACTGCGCGGCGAAGTTCGGGGTGGTCGGGTTCACCCGTGCGCTCGCCGCCGAGCTGGCCGGGACGGTGGGGGTCACGCTGCTGGTGCCGGGTGGCATGCGGACGGCCTTCTTCGACGAGCGTGACCCGCGGTACCGCCCAGGGCCGGACGCGATCCTCAACGACCCGGCGGACACCGCGGCGGCGGTGATGTTCGCGTTGTCCCAGCCTGCCGGGTGTGCGGTACGGGAGATGGTGGTCTGCGCCGAACAGGAGACCTCGTACCCGTGATCCTGGCGCTGCGTGCCCTCGGCGTCGGTGACCTCGTGACCGCGGTCCCGGCGTTGCGGGCGCTGCGGGCGGCGTACCCCGACCGGGAGTTGGTGCTGGCCGCGCCGGCCTGGCTCGCTCCGCTCGTGGAGCTGGTCGGTGGTGTCGAACGGTTGCTGCCCACCGACGGGCTGGACCGGCTGGTCCGACCCGTCGGGCCGGTGGAGATCGCGGTCAACCTGCACGGTCGAGGGCCGGACTCGCACCGGTTGCTCGGTGTCGCCCGACCCGGCCGGCTGTTCGCCTTCGCCAACGCCGAGGCCGGGCACACCGACGGCCCGGAGTGGGACGACGCCGAGCACGAGGTGTCCCGCTGGTGCCGGCTGCTCGGCGGGTACGGCGTCCCGGCGGACGCGACCGACCTGGACCTGCGCCGGCCGGAGCTCGGCACGATGCCCGGTGGGGTGACCGTGCTGCACCCCGGCTCGAAGGTGCCCGCCAAGTGCTGGCCGCCGGGGCGGTACGCCGCCCTGGCCCGGGAGTTGACCGCGAGGGGCCACCGGGTGGTGTTGACCGGCAGTGCGCCGGAGCGGGTCACCGCCTCGCGGATCGGGTTCGCCGCCGGCCTGCCCGCCACGGCGGTGCTGGCCGGCCGGACCGACCTGGCCCGGCTGGCAGCCCTGGTCGCCCACGCCCGCCTGGTGGTCAGCGGCGACACCGGGGTGGCGCACCTTGCCACCGGCTACCGCACCCCGTCGGTGGTGCTCTTCGGTCCGGTCCCGCCCGCCCGGTGGGGCCCGCCCCCGGAGCGTCGGCGGCATCGGGCGCTCTGGGCCGGCGCGGCGGACCGGTCCGGGCGGGACAGCCGTCCCGCCATCACCGCCATCGGGGTCGACGAGGTGCTGGCGGCCGTCGACGAGGTGGCCCGAGCGGTGTGGGCGGACCGTGCGGTTGCGGCGTAGCGATCCGGGCGCTCCGGGGTACGGGCGTCGCCGGCGGGGCCAGGGCTGGTCGTTCCTGGACCCGCGTGGCGAGCCGGTCGGTGACCCCGAGGCGTTGGCCCGGTTGCGGGACCTGGTCATCCCGCCCGCCTGGCGCGAGGTGTGGATCTCGCCGTACCCCAACGGGCACATCCAGGCCACCGGCGTCGACGTGGCCGGCCGCAAGCAGTACCTCTACCATCCGCTCTGGCGCCAGCGGCGGGACGAGGCGAAGTTCGACCACGTGCTGGAGGTGGCCCGCCGGCTGCCGGTGCTGCGCGAGCGGGTCGGCCTCGACCTGGCCGGGCGGGGACTTCGGCGCGAGCGGGTGCTGGCGACGGTGACCCGACTGCTCGACATGGGCACGTTCCGTGTCGGCGGCGACCAGTACGCGGTGGGCGACGACCCGACGTTCGGGGTGGCCACCCTGCGTCCGGAGCACGCTCGGTTCCGCCACGGCTGCGTGGTCTTCGCGTTCCCGGCCAAGGGCGGCGTCGAGCAGGTACGGCTGGTTTCCGATCCGCAGCTGTGCCGGGTGCTGACCAACCTGCGCCGGCGGCGGCGGTCGGCCGACCGGCTGTTCGGCTACTGGGACGGGCGGTCCTGGCGGGACGTGCGCGCCGACGAGGTCAACGACTACCTGCGGGATGCGAGCGGCGGCGAGATGACCGCCAAGGACTTCCGTACCTGGCACGCGACGGTGCGGGCGGCGACAGAGCTGGCCACGCTCTGCTCGCCCCGGTCTGCCACCGCCCGGCGGCGGGCGGTGGTGGCGGTCATGCGACAGGTGGCGGAGCTGCTCGGCAACACACCGACGGTGGCACGCGCTTCCTACGTGGACCCACGGGTGGTGGACCTGTTCCACGACGGCGTGGTGGTGCCGGTGCGCTCGGAAACCCCGCGCGAGCAGGCTGAGCAGGCGGTGCTGACCCTCCTGGAGCGGGCCTGATCCGCCCCGACCGGAGAGGCTCACGTGCCGCCGTCGCGCGTCGGGCTGGCGGCGCGGGCCTCGATCATCATTGCCACGCCGTCGAGGACCCGGCCGAGTCCGAACCGCCACTCGGTGTCGATGTCCCCGTCGTCCTCGTCGTCCTCGGACAGCAGTTCGTGGATGGCCGGGTAGGGGCCGGGGGCGGTCACCATGGCCAGGTGGTGCCAGTAGCGCATGCCCACCTCCTCGGGCGTCTGCCCGGTCCGGGCTGCCGCCTCGGCGAGGTCGGCGGTGAGCGTGGCCCAGCTGCGGGCGTACCCGCTGACCAGCATGATGGTGGAAATCCTTTCGGTGGCGCGTAGGCCGGTGCCGCGCAACGCGGCGAGCCCGTACTCCAGCCAGCGCACCTGGTTGGGGTTGATCGGTGGACCGCTGATCGGCACGTGTCGCATCCAGGGCTGTCGGCGCAGCGCGGCGAGATTTCCCTCGCCCCACCGGGCCAGTGCCGGTCGCCAGCCCTCGTCCGCGCCGCGCGTGCGCGGTGGCGGGCCGTACGCGATGTCGACCATGAGCCCGAGCAGGTCCTGCTTGGTCGGCACGTACCGGTAGAGCGACATCGTGGCGACGCCCAGCTCGGCGGCGACCCGGCTCATCGACACCGCCGGGAGCCCTTCGGCCTGGGCGACCTGGATTCCGGCGGCGATCACCTGATCGAGGCTGAGGCTGCGCTTCGGGCCGCGGCTGGGCCGGTGGCGCAGCCCCCAGGCCAGCGCGATGTTTTCGGGCAGTTCGACGTCGGCGTCGTCCACGCCACCTCCACGGTAGGTCTTGACCCTCAGACTAGCTTTTGCGTACTGTCTACGCAGTGAAGCGTATGCAGTACGCAGATAGCGGGGGTGGCAGTGGATATCGGACCATCGGCCGTCGACCTGGTCGGCTTGCGAAAATCCTTCGGCGACGTCGTCGTCCTCGATGGTCTGACCGTGCGGGTGCCCACCGGAGGCGTGCACGCCCTGCTCGGCCAGAACGGTGCCGGCAAGACCACCACCGTGCGGATCCTGGCCACGCTCACCCGGCCGGACTCGGGGCGGGCCCGGGTCGCCGGGCACGACGTGGTGCGCGAACGGCGGCAGGTGCGGCGGGCGATCAGCCTTGCCGGCCAACACGCGGCTCTCGACGACGGGCAGACCGGCGTGGAGAACCTGACCATGCTGGCGCGGCTCGCCGGGCTGTCCGGCCCAGCAGCCCGGGCCCGCGCCGCCGCGCTGCTGGAGCGCTTCGACCTGGCCGACGCCGCGGGCCGGCGGGCGGTGACCTACTCCGGCGGCATGCGGCGCCGCCTCGACCTGGCGGCCAGCCTGGTCGGCGCGCCGTCGGTGATCTTCCTTGACGAGCCCACCACCGGCCTGGACCCGCGCGGCCGGCAGGGCCTGTGGGAGGTTATCGGCGAGCTGGCCGGTGCCGGGGTGACCGTGTTGCTCACCACGCAGTACCTGGAAGAGGCCGACCGCCTGGCCGACCGGATCATGGTGCTGCACCACGGCGGGCTCGTCGCCGACGGGACGGCGGGCGAGCTCAAGCGCCGCTTCGGCGCCCAGCGCCTGGAGTTGACCTGGCGCGACGAGGCAGGCTTCGACGAGGCGGTGCGCCGGCTGGGCGACCGGACCAGGCATCGTGATCCGGCCCGGTTGGCGCTGTCGGTGGCCACCGACGGCAGCGCGCCACAGGTGCGTGGCCTGCTCGACGAGGTCGATCCGGACCGGCACGGGGTGGTCCGGTTCACCGTCCGTGAGGCAACCCTCGACGACGTCTTCCTCACCCTCACCGGCCGCCCGGTGAGCCCACAACGGGAGGTCACCAATGTCTGAGCTGACCATCCGTCGCACGCGAACGGTGGTAATGATCGGCCGCTGCGTGCGGTTGTCCCGGCGCAACATCGACGCACTGTTGACCTCACTGCTGCTGCCGGTGATCCTGATGCTGCTCTTCGTCTACCTCTTCGGTGGCGCGATCGAGACCGACTCCGCGTACGTGACCTACGTGGTGCCAGGTGTGTTGCTGCTCTGCGCCGGCTTCGGTGCGGCGGGGACCGCTATCAGCGTCACCACCGACCTGACCAACGGCATGATCGAGCGGCTGCGGACGGTGGATGTCGCTGCTACCTCGATTATTGCCGGTCATGTGGTGGCAAGTGTGGCCCGCAACACCGTCTCCACCGTGCTCGTGCTGGGTGTCGCCGTCGCCATCGGGTTCCGGCCGGCTGTCGAGCCGTTGCGCTGGCTGGCCGCCGGCGGGGTGCTGCTGATGTTCCTGTTGGCCGTGTCGTGGCTCTCGGCGGCGTTCGGCCTGCTGGCCCGAACCCCGGAGGCGGCCAGCGGCTACACCTTCCTGGTGATGTTCCTGCCGTATCCGAGCAGCGCCTTCGTGCCGGTCGACACCATGCCCGCCTGGCTTCGCGGCTTCGCGGAGAATCAGCCCGTCACTGCGGTCATCGAATCCCTGCGCGGACTGCTCCTGGACACGCCGGTCGGTTCGGCGCCGGCCCGCGCGGCGGCCTGGTGCCTCGCCCTGCTCGCGGTAGCGGTGGTGCTCTCTGCGGCCCTGTTCCGCCGCCGAATCGCCTGAGCCTGGACAGGGGCGCGGCGGCACCCTCTCGGGAGCCGCCGTGCCTCTGTCCAGCGTGGTTCCTAGTCGTTGAGAACCTGGGCCAGGCGGTCTCGGAAGCGGCGTTCCGAAGGGCTGACGAGGCTTGCGCCCAGGCCGAGGACACCGCCGCTGCTGGCGGCGCCGACAACCTGCTCGGTAATTTCCACCAGCCAGTGCTGGTACGCGCCCGCCTGGCCCTCGTCCACCCTTGCCGCCAGCAGCGCCGCAGCCTCCTTGGCCCGGCCCAGCACGTCCTCGGCGTAGGCGCGCGGGTCGGCGGGCTCGATGGCCGGCAGCTCCTCGCCGGCTTCCGGGTCGCCGACCCGGGTCATGATCTCGCCGGCCACCGCCGCCACCAGGGGGCTGGCCGACTCCCGGCCGACGGAGATGGTCTCCAGTCCGGCGGCACTCTCGGTCATCGTCGCCTTGGTGCCGTCGGACTCGGCGGCGCTTGCCGCGGTGAGCACCGACTGCGGCAGGCCGACCAGCAGCCCCCACTCCTCGTCGGAGAAACCGAATCCGCTGTACGCTGGTTCTTCGATCACGACCGTGCCCCTCCCGCTCGTCGTTCACGTCCCACCAGGCCGCGCCGCCTGCTGCGGCCGTCCGGTTTGGTCAGGCCGCTACCGTGCGGCCGGCCCGGTCTGGTTCAGCTGCCTCAGTGGCCGGCTCAGGTTAGTCCAGGGTCAGCAGGCCCTGTTCGGACACCACGCTGACTGACAGCGTCTTGTACCCGACCTCGTCGAACAGCACCGTCATCCGGTCCTCCTCGTAGCTGAGCACCAGGCCCGCACCCCACTCCGCGTGTCGGACCTGGCTGTGTACGGGAAACGGCCCGACCGAGCCGTCGTCGGCGACGCTGGTGCCGGCGTGGCAGTTGTCGCAGTGACCGCAGATCGCGGTCATCTGTTCTCCGAAGTAGGCCAGCAGCGTCTGCCCCCGGCAGGCGCTGGTCTCGGCGAAGGCGCGCATCATGTCGGTCCGCGACCGGGTCAGACCCTGCTGCCGTTCCGCCTCGGCCAGGGCGGCGGCGGCCGCGTCTACCGGAGTGGGGGCGTATCGGGGTGCGGCGGTGCGCTGCCCCGCTGCCGGTTGCGCGGCGCCGACCTGTTCCAGCAGGGCGAGGTACTGTCCGAGCTTGCGCGGGCCCAACCCGGTGTCCTCGCGTAGCTCCTTGCGGGTTGTCGGGCCGTGGCGCAGCAGCGCGGCCAGGTCCCGCAGTTCGGTGGCGTCGGGCAGGCCGCCGCTGAAGTACCGTTGCAGTCCGACGTCCTCAGCCTGCCACAGCAGCAGCACGCGGGCCGGCTGGCCGTCGCGCCCGGCCCGGCCGACCTCCTGGAAGTAGCTGTCCGGTGCGTCGGGTAGCGCCATGTGCACCACCCAGGCGATGTTCGGCTTGTCGATGCCCATGCCAAAGGCGGACGTGGCGACCATGATCGGCACCTGGTCGGCGAGGAACGCCTCGTGCAGTCGGGTGCGCGCGTTGGTCGCCATCCCGCCGTGGTAGTACTGCGCGGGAAAGCCTGCATCGGTCAGCCGGGCCGCCAGCTCCTCCGCGGCGCGGCGGGTGGGCACGTAGATGATGCCCGGCCGGGTGTCGTCGCTGAGCAGCGCCATCAGCCGACGCCACCGGTAGTCCTCGGTGGGGCAGTGCGCCACCTCGACGAAGAGGTTGGGCCGGTCCAGGCCGGAGACGACGACCTCGGGCTTGCGCAGCCGCAACCGGGCGATGATGTCGTCGCGTACCGGCGGGGACGCGGTGGCGGTCAGCGCGACCACCGAGGGCCGACCGAGGCCCTCGATGAGCTGGCCGAGGGCCAGGTAGTCGGGGCGGAAGTCGTGCCCCCAGGCGGATATGCAGTGCGCCTCGTCGATCGCCACCAGCGCCGGCCTGAGGGCCCGGACCTCGGCCAGTCGGTCCGGGTTGGCCAGTTGCTCCGGGGTGATGAAGAGGAACTCGGCCCGCCCGTCGCGGATCTCGGCGATCGCCTCGGCCTGCTGGGCCGGTGTCTCGTCCGAGCTGATCCGGACCGCCCTCAGTTCCGGTCGCCGTCGCTCGTTGAGCGCCGCGATCTGGTCCTGCTGCAGGGCGAGCAGCGGTGAGATCACCACGGTCGGGCCGGGAATCAGGCTGGCCGGGATCTGGTAGATGGCCGATTTGCCGGCGCCGGTGGGCAACACCACCAGCGCGTCGCGTCGCCGCATCACAGCGCGCATCGCGGCCAGCTGGTTGGGACGCAGGGCGGTCCAGCCGAACAGGCTGCGGGCGGCGCGGCGCAGCGACATCGAATGCGTGGTCAGTTTCATCGAAGGCCGCAGGTACCCGGGTGGTTGCGGGTCGAAACCCCGGTGGACGCGTGCAGCAGGGTTCAGCGTCGGAACATCGCCCGGATGGCGAGCAGCAGCAGCACACCGCCGACCACCAGGCCGAGCAGGCGTACGCCGGGGATGTCGGCGGCAGAGGTCGCGTCTGCCAGCAGCGCGGGGTCCATGCCCGCACTTTCCCGGTGTAGCGCTCCCAAGGCAACTGTAAGGTTTATTGACTATTTATTGGCGCGGTGTGACCATGTCTGCACCGCCTGCTGGCGGGGGGAGTCCGCGGCGGAAGACGGGGGTGCGACACCGGCATGAGCGAGCGCAGTGGAAACCTGGCGGTGCTGGCGGCTGCGGTCCTGCAGCCCGGCTTCGTCGGCACCGTCCCGCCCGCCTGGGTCCGCCGCTGGCTCGGCGACGGGCTGGGCGCGGTGGTGCTGTTCGGCCGCAACGTCGTCGACCCCGAGCAGGTCTGTGCCCTCACCGCCGCGCTGCGCGCGGAGCGTCCAGACGTGATCGTCGCGATCGACGAGGAGGCGGGGGACGTAACCCGGATCGAGTCCGGCCGGGGTAGTACCCGTCCGGGCAATCTCGCCCTCGGTGCGGTGGACGACCCGGCACTGACCGAGGAGGTAGCCCGTGACCTCGCTGTCGAACTCGCCGCTGTCGGGATCACCCTGAACTACGCGCCGGACGTCGACGTCAACTCCAACCCGGACAACCCGGTGATCGGTGTCCGCGCCTTCGGCGCCGAACCGTCGCTGGTCGCCCGGCACACCACCGCCTGGGTCCGCGGCCTGCAGGCCGGCGGCGTCGCCGCCTGTGCCAAGCACTTCCCGGGCCACGGCGACACCCGGGTCGACTCGCACCACGACCTGCCCCGGATCACCGCCGACCGGGCCCGGCTGCACGCCGTCGAGCTGGCGCCCTTCCGGGCCGCCGTCGCGGCGGGCGTCCAGGCGGTGATGACCGGACACCTGCTGGTGCCGGCGCTGGATCCCGAGCTGCCGGCCACGCTCAGCGGCCGGATTCTGGGCGGACTGCTGCGCGAGGAGATGGGCTTCGACGGAGTCGTGGTGACCGACGCGGTGGAGATGCGCGCGGTGGCTGGCCGGTACGGCCTGGCCGGCGCGGCAGTACGGGCCCTGACGGCCGGTGCCGACGCGATCTGCGTGGGCGGCGAGCACGCCGACGAGGAGATAGCCCGTCACCTGCGCGACGCCCTCGTCGACGCGGTCGTCACCGGTGAACTGCCCGAGGAGCGGCTGGCCGAGGCCGCCAAGCGGGTCGGTCAACTCGCCGCCTGGACAGTGGCGGCCCGCGCCGCCCGCCGTACCTCGGCCGGTGCCGCGCCCGCCGCCGGTGGTGCCGGGTCGGCAGTCGGTCTGGCCGCCGCGCGCCGCGCGGTCAAGGTCACCGACAGCGGTTCCGGGAACACCGTACTGCCGCTGGTCGGTGTGCCACACGTGGTCGAGTTCGAGCCGCCGCACAACATCGCGATCGGGGCGGAGACCCCCTGGGGGGTCGCCGAGCCGCTGACCCTGCTGGTGGCCGGCACCACCGGCGTGCGGTACGCCGAGGCAACGGCACCCGTCGATCCGACCGCCGGTGCCGCCGGCCGGCCTCTGGTGCTCGTCGTGCGCGACCTGCACCGGCACCGCTGGATGCGGGAGGCGGTCGACCAGGCGTTGGCCACCCGGCCCGACGCGGTGGTGGTCGAACTCGGGGTGCCCGCGCTGGTCACCGGCACGGTGCACGTCGCCACCCACAGTGCCACCCGGGCCGCCGGCCGCGCCGCCGCCGAGGTACTCAGCGGCGTCGTCACGCCAGGCTGGTGACCAGGTCGGCGTACTCCGGGTGGCGCTCGATGAAGGAGGCCATGAACGGGCACCGGGGCACCACCCGGCCGTCCCGCCCACGGATCTGGTCCAGCGTGCCGCGCATCAGCGCCGAGCCGACGCCCATGTTCTGGAACGCGTCACTGACCTCGGTGTGGGTGAACACCAGCACCTCGCCCCGGGGCAGGTACGCGGTGAAGCCGGCCAACGCGTCGTCGACCAGAATCTCGTAGCGATGTTTGGCGGCGTTCTCCTCGACCAGCATGCCCACCGTCTCATTGTCCACGCCGGCCGTCGCCGCCGGAGGGGTTCGTCGGCGTCTCGTACGCTGGGTGGCGTGACGAACCGATCCCCCGCCGGTGTGCGCCCTGTTCCCGCGATCGCCGTTCGCGCGACCGCCCGCAATGCCCCCGCCCGCCGGACCGTCGGCCTGCTGGCCGGCATCGCCCTCGGCGCGGCGCTGCTGGCCGGTTGCAGCTCCGAGGGTGCCAGCACGAGCTGCGGACTGGACGCCTGCACGGTGACCTTCGACCGGGGCGTGGACGCCCAGGCAAGCATCTTCGGTGTCGAGGCGCGCCTCGTCGACGCCCAGGACGATGTGGTCACCATTGAGGTCGGCGGCGAGCGACTGTCGCTGACCGTCGGCCAGCAGGCCGCCGAGGTCGGTGGTCTCGCGGTCACCCTGGACAGCGTCACCGACTCCGAGGTGCAGGTTCGCATCGCCCGGAACGGAGGCTGACGGCGGCACAGGCGGCGGACCGTGTTTGGAGATCTTCGGGTCGGGAGACTGAGGCCCCATGTCTCTCACCCGGAACGCCGAAGCTACCGCCGCCCGCACGGCCGACAGCCGGTGGCTGGAACTCCTCGCTCGGGCCGGTTTCGTCGGCTACGGGATCGTGCACCTCCTGTTCGGTTGGCTGGCGCTGCAGATCGCGTTCGGCAACTCGTCCGACGACGGCGACCAGTCCGGTGCGCTGCGTACCCTCGCGAGCCAGCCGATGGGCACGTTCGTCGTCATCGCCATCGCCGTCGGCATGCTCGCCATGGCGATCTGGCAGGCTCTTGAGGCGGCCGTCGGGCATCGCACCGAGCGGGGCAACGACCGGCTCAGGGAACGGGTCTTCTCCGCCGCTCGGGCGGTCATCTACCTCTGGCTGGCCTGGACCGCCTGGAAGGTCTTCTCCAACGCCAACTCCGACAGCGCGTCGCAGCAGGAGGAGACGACCGCCCGGCTGATGGAATCCACCGGCGGCCGGTGGCTGGTCGGCCTCGCCGGCCTGGCCCTCGTCGGTCTCGGCGTCGGCATGGCGGTCTACGGTGTGAAGAAGAAGTTCATGAAGCGCCTGAAGTCCGGCGAGATGAACGCCCGGACCACCCGGCTCGCCCGCCGGCTCGGCCTGGCCGGCTATGCCTCCCGGGGTACCGCGTTCGGCATCACCGGCCTGCTGGTCGTGCTGGCCGCGGTGAACTACGACCCGGAGCGGGCCCGTGGCCTGGACGCGGCGCTGCGGACGCTGCGCGACCAGTCGTTCGGCCCGATCCTGCTCACCCTCGTGGCGCTGGGCATCGCGGCCTTCGGCCTGTACTGCTTCCTCCAGTCCCGCTACCGTAAGGTCTGACCTCGCTCTGCACCGGGTCCCCCGGTAGCCGGCGACGGCGATCCGAGGCAACATGGCCTCATTGCAACGGATCTTGCCGTCGGGCCATCGGGGCCGGAAGGAGTAATACCACGTGCACAGCTACCTCGTGACGGTCGTCGCCGCCCTCGCCGCGGCGGCGATCGCCCTTGTCGTGGTCGAGGTGGTGCACCGCCTCACCCGGCGGTGGGGCCGCCGTTCGCTGCTGTTGACCGAGTTGACCCAGCACGCGCACCGCTCGTTCCAGGTCGCCGCCACGGTGCTCGCCGTGCAGTTCGCCGTCCGCTTCAGCACCGGGTACGCGGTCGGCAGCGAGTGGCGGCAGGGGCTGCTGCACCTGCTGGTGCTCGCCGTCATCGCGGCCGCCGCCTGGCTGGTCGCTTCCCTGCTGGTCGTGATCGAGGACACCGCGCTGGCCCAGTTCCGGGTTGACGTGCCGGACAACCGGCACGCCCGCCGGGTGCGTACCCAGGTCGTGATGCTGCGCCGGGTGACCGTCGTGGTGATCGTCGTGCTGACCGTCGGCGTGATGCTGATGACGTTCCCCGCCGTGCGTGGCATCGGCGCCGGCGTACTGACCAGCGCCGGTGTGGTCGGTGTGGTGGCCGCGCTGGCCGCACAGAGCCTGCTCGGCAACCTCTTCGCCGGCCTGCAACTCGCCTTCAGCGACGCGGTGCGTCTGGGCGACGTGGTCGTGGTCGAGGGGGAGTGGGGGCGGATCGAGGAGCTGACGCTCAGCTATGTGGTGGTCCAGATCTGGGACGACCGGCGGCTGATTCTGCCCACCTCCTACTTCACCAGCAGCCCGTTCCAGAACTGGACCCGGACGGAGGCGAAGGTGCTCGGCACCGCCGAGCTCGAGGTCGACTGGTCGATCCCGGTGCAGGCCATGCGGGAGGAGTTGCGCCGCCTGGTCGAGAGCACCGAGCTGTGGGACGGCCGGGTCTGCGTACTTCAGGTGACCGACGCCACCGGCGGCATGATCAAGGTTCGCGCGCTGGTCAGCGCCGGTAACGCGGGCGCCCTCTGGGACCTGCGCTGCCTGGTTCGGGAACACCTGGTGGCCTGGGTACGCGACCACCGGCCCACCGCGATGCCCCGGCTGCGCACTGAGGTGGGCAACGGTACGGGCGACCTGCCGTGGCAGTGGGTCCAGCCGCGGGGCTCGGCCCGTCGGCCCGCCGATTCGGAGCTGCCCGACGATGCCCGCCTCTTCGGTGGCAGCGACGACGGCGACGCGCGCAGCGAAGCCTTCGTCGGTCCCGATGAGCAGCCCACCGACGCCCGCCGCTGACCGGCCTGCCCGCACTCCCGTCGATCGTGAGGTTGTTGTCGTACCGCCCGGCGTGTCGCCGCAACAACCCCGTGATCAACCGGTGAGGTGGGGGGAGTGGGGGCCGGGTGTGGAGGTTTGACGGCAGAATTTCAGGGGACCTGCTGCGCGGTGCGTCTGGTCGAGAACCGCGCACAGGATTGACGAGCGGCGACTCCGGGCATACAGCGCGGTGATGAGGAGAGGAGGACAGCCATGGCTGACGTGACGAACGTCCGCACGTCCCAAAACGGGAGCGAGCCGTCCACCGCCGAACTTGTTCACCGGGCGACCGAGCAGGTGTCGCGTCTGGTCCGGGACGAGCTCGCGCTGGCGCGCGCGGAACTGACGGAGAAGGGTAAGCACGCCGGCATCGGCATTGGTCTGTTCGCCGGTGGCGGCGCATTCGCCTTCTTCGGCCTGGGCGCGCTGATCACCGCCGCGATTCTGCTGCTGGCCCTGGTGCTGCCGGCGTGGGCGGCCGCCCTGATCGTGGGGGCAGCGATGTTCCTGGTCGCCGGTGTGCTCGCGCTGATCGGCAAGCGGCAGGTCAGCCGGGCTGTGCCGCCGATGCCCCAGGCGACCGTGCGCAGCCTGCGGGCCGACGTGGACGTGGTCAGCGCCGCGGTCAAGGACAGGGGGCGGGCATGACGGGCAACGGCACCGGAAACACCGAGGCGCTGCGCGAGGAGATCCGGCGTACCCGGGTCGAGTTGGGCGAGACGATGGAGGCGCTGGCCGCGAAGGCGGACGTCAAGAAGCGGCTGAGATCCTCGGCGGACCAGACCCGGGAACGGGTCCGGGAGCAGGCCGCGTCGACCGTCGCCCGGGTCCGCGCCCAGGCCGGACTCAACCACACCGAGGCGCAGGTGCGGCAGGGGCCGATGCCCTTCGTGGCTCTCGCGGCCGGCGCTCTCGCGGCCGCGGTGGTGCTACTGATCATTCGAGGGAGGCGTGGGTGAGCAAGGGGATCGGCAAGGCCGCCTACAAGCCGGTCGGCGTGCTCATGGGCTTCGCGGCCGGCGCGATCGCGGGCGCGGTCTTCCGTCAGGTGTGGAAGATGACCGCCGGTGACGGCGAGGCACCCAACCCGACCGACGAGGACCGTCGCTGGGGCGAGATCCTGGCGGCGGCGGCGTTGCAGGGTGCCATCTTCTCGGTCGTCCGGGCCGCCGTTGACCGGGGCGGCGCGGTCGGCGTGCGGCGGGTCACCGGTCGGTGGCCCGACTAGGTCGAGGCTTCGACACGATCTTCAGTGCACCGACGAAAGCGCGTCAAGGCTCTCCCGCCGTTTGTCGGCGAGAGGGCCTTTCGCATATCTCGCAGCCGCCGCATAGCGGATCTTGCACATCCGTCAGGTCACATGTCGGAAAACTTCTTCGGCTGGGCTGTGCAGAGTTTTGCGTACGTGGTTTGCTGTTCCACGCTG
Organism: Micromonospora sp. LOL_024; assembly: GCF_048060415.1. NCBI lineage: Bacteria > Bacillati > Actinomycetota > Actinomycetes > Micromonosporales > Micromonosporaceae > Micromonospora > Micromonospora sp. LOL_024. Next base: position 182,743 of record NZ_JBHMIS010000003.1, on the reverse strand, counting down.
TTGCGAGATGGCGTGGGTTGAGAGAAGTCTCCTTCACCGGGGGCCGCCTCAGGCGCCGCTGCTCGAAAACGGCCAATCGGCCGCACGGCGTGCTCGGCCGCCAGTTTTAGAAGGAGATACACATGGCGCAGGGAACCGTGAAGTGGTTCAACGCTGACAAGGGCTTCGGCTTCATCACCGTCGACGGCGGGGGTGCTGACGTGTTCGTCCACTTCTCGGCCATCCAGTCCAGCGGCTACCGCTCGCTGGAGGAGAACCAGCGGGTGGAGTTCGAGATCGCCCAGGGCCAGAAGGGTCCGCAGGCCGAGCAGGTCCGCCCCCTCTGAGGCACCGGCCGGCGACCGCCGGCCAGTGGCGAGGCAGCCCCGAATCAACGCGAAGCCCCGTGTCCCGAACGGACGCGGGGCTTTCCGCATCCCGCCGGTCGGTCAGCGCCGACTGCGGGCGCGCATCCCGAGCCAGAGCAGGATCAGGCCCACCAGCGCCAGCGCCGGGCCGATCATCGCCCAGATTCGTTGGCCGGTCATCGCGCTGCCCTCGACGTAGCCCAGGCCCTGCACCGTCCACACCGCACCCACCATGACGGCCAGCAGGCCGAGCGTGAGTCGGAACCATCCGCTCATCGCGGTCTCCTTCTGCCGGAGCCCGCCGGTGGCCGCGCCACCGGCGGGCGCGTCGGTCACCAGCGGTGGTGCACCTGCGGGCGGATCAGGTCGTGGTACACCGCCGCCACCTGGGTCAGTTCCTCCTCCGTCAGCGCCGGCTGGCCGGGCACGGCGGCGTTGCCGCGGGCCTGCGCGGCGTCCCGGGCGCCCGGGATGACCACAGTGACTCCCGGTTGGTCGAGCACCCAACGGAGTGCGAACTGGGCCATCGTCCGGCCGTCGCCGACCAGCGGGGCGAGCCGCCGGACGGCGGCCAGGCCGGTGGAGAAGTCGACGCCGGAGAAGGTCTCGCCGACGTCGAACGCCTCCCCGTGCCGGTTGTAGGCGCGGTGGTCGTCGGCGGCGAAGGTCGTCTGCTCGTCGTACCGGCCGGAGAGCAGGCCACTGGCCAGCGGGACGCGGGCGATGATCCCGACCCCGGAGGCGGAGGCGGCCGGCAGCACCCGTTCGAGCGGCTTGTGGCGCAGCGCGTTGAGGATGATCTGCACGCTGGTCACCCCGGGTCGGGCGATCGCGGTGAGCGCCTCGGCGCAGGTCTCCACACTGACGCCGTACGCGGCGATCCGCTTCTCGGCGACCAGTGTGTCCAGGGCGTCGAAGACCGTGTCGTCGGCGAAAACGGCCGTTGGCGGGCAGTGCAACTGCACCAGGTCCAGCGTGTCCACGCCGAGGTTCGCCCGGGACCGGTCGGTCCACTGACGGAAGTTGTCCAAGATGTATGCTTCCGGGGCCTGTGTGACGCGACGGCCCATTTTGGTCGCCACGGTGAGCCCGGCGTCCGGGTGGGCGGCCAGGAAGCGTCCGATCAGCTGCTCGCTGCGCCCGTCGCCGTACACGTCGGCGGTGTCCAGGAAGGTGACGCCGGCCTCGACCGCGGCGCCCAGCACCGCCATCGCGTCGTCCTCGGTGACCGTGCCCCAGTCGGCCCCTAGTTGCCAGGCGCCGAGCCCGACCACGCCGACCTGTCGGTCCATGCGGGGAAAGGTGCGTTGTTCCATGGGCTGAGCCTAGTGACCGTCCTTGCCTGCTCCAGGATCGGGCCGTACCGTACACAAGACGAACGTACGGTTTGCATTGATGGATGGAGGCGACATGTGGGACCCGGCGGCGTACCTGCGCTACGGCGACGAGCGCTCGCGAGCCTTCCACGACCTGCTCGCCCGGGTGCCGGCCGACCGGCCGCGGACGGTCGTCGACCTCGGCTGCGGCCCCGGCACCCTGACCGCCGTCCTCGCCGCCCGCTGGCCTGACAGCCGGATCGTCGGGCTGGACTCCTCGCCGGAGATGATCGCCCGCGCCACCGCCTCGGACACCCCGGTCAGCTTCGGCGTCACCGACGTGAGCCACTGGCGGCCCGAACCGGACACCGACGTGGTAGTCGTCAACGCGGTACTCCAGTGGGTGCCCGGCCACCGGGAACTGCTCACCCGCTGGGCCGCCGACCTGCCCTCCGGCGCCTGGCTGGCGGTGCAGGTGCCGGGAAACTTCGACGCCCCGTCGCACCGCGCGCTGCGCGAGGTCGCCGACCGGCCACCGTGGCGGTCGGAACTGCACCCGCTGCTGCACGAGGCCCCGGTCGCCGGCCCGGTCGACTACGCCAGGTTGCTGGCCGCCGCCGGCTGTGCCGTCGACGCCTGGGAGACTACCTACGTGCACCTGCTACCGGCCCGACCCGACGCGGAGCACCCGGTGCTGAGCTGGATGGAGGGCACCGCGCTGCGTCCGGTCCGGGCCGCGCTGCCCGCCGCCGGCTGGTCCGCCTTCCGGGCCGAACTGGCGGTACGCCTCGCCGAGGCGTACCCGGCGCGGCACGGCCAGGTGTACTTCCCGTTCCGGCGGATCTTCTTCGTCGCCCATACCGGCGCCCGCGCCCAGGAGAGCTCGTGACCGATCTGCGCACCTTCATCGCCGGCCTGCCAAAGGCGGAACTGCACGTGCACCACGTCGGTTCCGCCTCGCCCCGGATCGTGGCCGAGCTGGCCGCCCGGCACGAGGGAAACAGCCCCGTCCCGGCCGACGCGAACCTGCTGGCCGACTACTTCGTCTTCCGCGACTTCGCCCACTTCATCGAGCTGTACCTCAGCGTCGTGGACCTCGTCCGCGACCAGCAGGACGTCTGGATCCTCACCCACGAGGTGGCCCGGGAACTGGCCCGCCAGCAGGTCCGCTACGCCGAGCTGACCGTCACGCCCTACTCGCACGTGCGCCGCGGCATTCCCGCACCGGCGTTCTGCGAGGCGATCGAGGACGCCCGCGAGCGTGCCGCCGCCGACTTCGGCATCGAGCTGCGCTGGTGCTTCGACATCCCCGGCGAGGCGGGGCTGCCGGCAGCCGAGGAGACGCTGCGGATCTGCCTCGACGAACGTCCCGACGGGCTGGTCAGCTTCGGCCTGGGCGGCCCGGAGATCGGCGTACCGAGGCCGCAGTTCAAGCCCTATTTCGACCAGGCCCGGGCAGCCGGGCTGCGCTCGGTGCCGCACGCCGGGGAGACCACCGGCCCGCAGACGATCTGGGACGCGCTGCGGGAGCTGGGCGCCGAACGCATCGGTCACGGCATCTCCGCCGCGCAGGACCCGCAGCTGCTCGCGTACCTCGCCGAGCGGCAGATCCCGGTGGAGGTGTGCCCGACGTCCAACGTCCGGACCCGGGCCGTGGCGCGCATCGAGGAGCACCCGCTGCCCCGCTTGGTCGAGGCAGGACTGCTGGTCACCATCAACTCCGACGACCCGCCGATGTTCGGCACCACCCTTGACGACGAGTACGCCGTGGCGGCCCGGCTGCTCGACGCCGGTCCGGCTCAGGTGGCCGACCTGGCCCGTAACGCCGTGACCGCGTCCTTCCTCGACAAGGCCGGCAAACAACGAATCACCGCCGAGATAGACGCTTACCTGGTCGCCCACGCCCCGCCGATCTAGGGCCTGTGGTAGTTGCCGGAGATCGACTAGCGACGTTTGTCCCTAGATCGACCCGGTGTGGGGCAGGGCGCGCGGCGGGAGAGGGTGTGGGGGGACCGAGTCTCCCGCCGCGCGCACAGCTCCACCGGCCGGCTGTGCTGGGAGCGTCGGGCCGGGAGAACCGTTCGGTTCGGAGCCGATCCTGTCAGCCGGTTCGCGTCACCGACGTGGGGTTAACCCGGATCTAAGGAAGACTTGTGCCATCGCACAGCCCGCGTCCACCGCGGTCGGACCCATCGATCGGGGTCAACTCTCCGTGGGGGGTTTCCGAGGCCAGCGGCGGCCACCAACCTTCTGCTCCCGGCTCTCCCGAGCCATCCGGCCCACCAGGCCGAACCGGCTGACCTGGCGTAACGTTGCCTCCGGGTCGGCCAGCAGCATCACCACGCTGGCCCCGCCCAGGCGGGCCCGGTCGATGCTGACGGACCCGCTGGCCTGCAACGCCACCCGCTTGGCGATGTCCAGCCCGAGGCCGGTGGAGCCCTGATCGCTGGTGCCGCGCCGCAGGGCCCGGTCCGAATCGACGATGCCGGGCCCGGCATCGTCGATCCGGATGGCCACGTACCCGTCGCGGCGCGACACCGCCACCTCGAACGCGGTGCCCTGCGGGGTGTAGCGGAACACGTTGCCGATCACGGCGTCCAGCGCGGCGGCAAGCTCGGCCCGGGGCACCGGTGCGGGGATGCGTAGCTGCGCACCGGAGACCCGGTGCGGACGGTTCTGGTCGCCGGCGAGCGCCGCCCAGAACACCATCCGGTCCCGGACCACCTCACTGACGTCGCACATCGCCGGCAGGGCCTCGGTGGCCACAGTCTTACGGGTGGTCTTGATCAGCACGTCGATCTCACCCTCCAGGGTGACGATCGCCTGCCGGATCCGCCGGATGCCGCGACGGTGGTCCAACTCGGCCTGACTGAAAGAGCCCACGCTGGTGTCGTCGGACTCCAGCGCCTCGGCGTCCAGCCGCAGCACGGTCAGCGGGGTCCGCAACCGGTGGGACAGATCCGCCACCAGTTCCCGCTCCTCCGTGCGCGCGGCGACGAGCCGCTCCGCCATCCGGTTGAACGCCTGACCCGCCGCGGCCACCTCGCGCGGGCCGCTGGGCGCGACGCGTACGCCCAGATCGCCGTCGCCCACCGCGAGCGCCGCCGTCACCAAGTTCCGGGTGGCCTCCACCGCGCGGGCGGCGATCCGGTCCACCACCAGCATCGCGGCACCCACCAGGGCGACGGCCACCCCCGCCAGCAGTAGCCACCTGTTCCTGGCACCGGCGTCGAGGGCGGCGTCCGGGACGAAGACCTCGACCACGGCGATCCGTTCGCCGAGCACCACCGGATCCAGCCGCAGCACTCCACCGTCGACGTCGACCACCAACGAACGACCCTCGGACCGGGCCCGGTCCAGTTGCCCCGGGTCGGCTCGACCGGCGGCGGAGTCCACGTCCAGCCCGTGTACGACCGGTCGGCTCTGCGGCTGTCCACCACTGGCCTCGACCGCGCGAGTCACCGCCTGCGGCTCGACGCTCACCGCGAGCGCCCCGGTCACCAGCGAGCTGCGGCGGGCCGCGTCGGCGATCGCCTCCTCGCGGGCTTGTGCCCCGAGGGTCAGCCCGAGCGGGACCAGGAAGGTCAAAGCCAGCAGGGTGCCCATGCCGGCCGTCAGCAGGACCAGCGACCGCCTCAGTCCGGCGCCACCAGGCGGAAGCCCACCCCCCGCACGGTGCGCAGGTAACGCGGCTTCGCCGCGGACTCGCCCATTTTGCGCCTCAGCCAGTACAGGTGAACGTCGATGGTCTGATCCTCGCCGACCGATGGCTGCCGCCATACCTCCTCCAAGAGTTCCCGCCGGGACACTACCCGGCCAGGACGTGCGGCGAGATACGCCAACAGGTCGAATTCCTTGCGGGTCAGCGCCAACGCCTCGCCGTCGAGAAGGGCGCTGCGCTCACCGACGTCGACGCGCAGACCACCCACGCTGTGCACGGCCAACTGCACCGCGCGGCTGGCCCGACCCACCCGACGCAGCACCGACGTGATCCGGGCGTCCAGGTGCGCGCCGGTGAAGGGCTTGACCATGTAGTCGTCGGCGCCGGCGCGCAGCAGCCTGACCACAGACTGCTCGTCGTCGCGGGCGGTGGCGATGATGATGGGGACGTCGGTGATGCCGCGCAGCATGCGCAGGGCGTCCGAGCCGTCCAGGTCCGGCAGGCCGAGATCGAGCACGACCAGATCGGGGGCTTCGGCGGCGACCCGGCGCAGCGCGTCCAGCGCGGTGCCCACCGCGTGCACGGCGTGGCCCCGGTCGGTGAGGGAACGAAGCATCGCGCCGCGGACGACGTGATCGTCTTCGACCAGGAGGACGGTGGCCACCCAAGCACGGTACTCGGAGCGGGTGAGCGGGTCGTCGTCGCGGCCCACCGCGGAACCCGCCAAGCTGGTGCGACCACGACGTTCACCCATTGCCCGCGCGAGTCGCCACCCGGCTGGGCGGGGCTGACGTCGCCGCGCGCCCACCGTTCACCGGCGAGCCCCGACCCCCGCCGCGTCGCTGCCCGCCTGATCGGCGGACTCGGCGCCACCGGGGCCGGGAACGTCCGTGCCGTCGCCGTCCTGACCAGGGTGCTCGACGGTCGGTTCCTCGTCGAGCACCGACCGGTCGATCTCCGGCGCCAAGGAGCGGCGTCGGCGGCTGACCAACCAGCCCACCACCGCTCCGCCGCCGAGCCCGGCTACCAACCCGGCGGCCAACAGGCTGTTGGCGTTCGGGCCGCCGTCGGAGTTGGCTCCGACTGGCGCGCCCTCCACCGGCTGGCCAGCGGGCGCGCCACCGTGTCCACCGTGTCCGCCCGGCGCGGCCGGATCTCCCGGTAGCAGGGCCAACGTTGGCAGTGGCCGCTGGCCGGGACCCCACCGCACCACCAGGCCGTCGGCGTACGTCTGCAGCAGCTCGAAGCTCAACTGGTCGGTCAACGGCAGCGGACCCATCGACAGCAGCAACCGGGCCGGTCCGTCGCCCGCGTCCGGCGTCCGCGACCAGGTCACCGAGGCGGTCACCACGTCGGTGGCGGGGGCGTGCAGTCCGACCACCGGGGTATCGAGCTTGCGGGTGGTGATCAGCGGCGCCCACCCGTCGACCGACAGCGGGTAGACCTCGGCGATCGGGGTGTCCGCCGGCACCCGGATCTCGATGCTCTCGGTACGGACCCCGGGTCGTTCGTCGGGCACCACGAACTCCAGCTTCACCGACTCGCCCTGCCTGGCCTCGTTCGGTGTGAAGCTGACGTCCGTCGCCCACGCCGTGGCGGGCCAGAGTAGTACCACGGCCGTGGCCAGGGCGGCCACCAGCGCGCCCCGGTGCCGACGGCTCCCGCCGCGCGTCATCGCCATCCTGGGTTCCCATCCGTGTCCGTCCGGCCGGCACCGGCTCCGGCCACACCTGGTAGTTCGGATCCCGCGCCGAAAAGGTTCAACCGCCGCACCGACCTCCTGCCGTCGGTGTCGACGCCAGCGCTCGTCGGGCGACCGATAGCATCGCAGTGAGCCGACATCGGCACCAACTGTCACGCCTGCTGCGAGGAGTCCTCCGTGTCCGCACCCCGTATCCCCGTCGTGGCCGACCCTGTCGTCGTCGCCGCCGGGACGACGGCGGCCGACGCGGTGGCCGCGGCCGGGCTGCCCGCCAACGGCCCCAAGTCGGTCGTGGTGGTCCGCGACCCGCACGGTGTGCTGCGCGACCTGGACTGGCGGCCGGCCGAGGAGACGCCGGTCGAGCCTGTCGCGCTGGATTCCCCGGACGGGCTCAACGTGTTGCGCCACTCGGCGGCACACGTGCTCGCCCAGGCCGTGCAGGACATCTTCCCCGAGGCGAAGCTCGGCATCGGCCCGCCCATCGACAACGGCTTCTACTACGACTTCGCGGTGGACAAGCCGTTCCAGCCCGACGACCTGGCCAAGCTCGAGAAGCGGATGCAGGAGATCATCAAGTCCGGGCAGCGGTTCCGGCGGCGCCGCTTCGACAGCCTGGACGAGGCCAAGACCGAGCTGGCCGCCGAACCGTTCAAGCTGGAACTCATCGACGTCAAGGGCGAGGGCCTGGACTCCTCCGAGGTGATGGAAATCGGCGGGGGCGAGCTGACCATCTACGACAACCTCGCCGCCGGCGAGGACAAGGTCTGCTGGTCGGACCTGTGCCGCGGTCCACACCTGCCCAGCACCCGGCTGATCGGGGCGTTCAAGCTGATGCGCTCGGCCGCCGCTTACTGGCGCGGGTCGGAGAAGAATCCGCAGTTGCAGCGGGTGTACGGCACCGCCTGGCCGACCCGGGACGGGCTGAAGGCGTACCTGAAGCTGCTTGAGGAGGCCGCCCGGCGCGACCACCGCAAGCTCGGCGCGGACCTCGACCTGTTCAGCTTTCCCGAAGTGATCGGCTCCGGCCTCGCCGTCTTCCACCCCAAGGGCGGCATCATCCGCCGTGAGCTGGAGGACTACTCGCGCCGCCGGCACGAGGCGGCGGGGTACGAGTTCGTCAACAGCCCACACATCACCAAGGCCCAGCTCTTCGAGACCTCGGGGCACCTGCCGTACTACGCCGACACGATGTTCCCGCCCATGCAGCTTGAGGGGGCGGAGTACTACCTCAAGGCGATGAACTGCCCCATGCACAACCTGATCTTCCGCTCGCGCGGGCGATCCTACCGGGAGCTGCCGCTGCGGCTGTTCGAGTTCGGCACCGTCTACCGGTACGAGAAGTCGGGCGTCGTGCACGGGCTGACCCGGGTGCGCGGTCTGACCCAGGACGACTCGCACATCTACTGCACCCGGGAACAGATGCCCGGTGAGCTGACCACGCTGCTGTCATTCGTGCTGGATCTGCTGCGTGACTATGGACTGGACGACTTCTACCTGGAGCTGTCGACCCGCGACGACTCGCCGAAGTTCATCGGCAGCGACGCGGACTGGGCCGAGGCCACCGAGGCGCTGCGTACCGCCGCCGAGACCTCCGGGCTGGAACTGGTGCCCGACCCGGGTGGGGCGGCATTCTACGGCCCGAAAATCTCGGTGCAGGCCAAGGACGCCATCGGCCGGACCTGGCAGATGTCCACCATCCAGGTCGACTTCAACCAGCCCGAGCGGTTCGGCCTGGAGTACCAGGCGGCCGACGGGACCCGCCGGCGCCCCGTCATGATCCACCGGGCGCTGTTCGGCTCGATCGAGCGGTTCTTCGGTGTGCTCACCGAGCACTACGCCGGGGCGTTCCCGGCCTGGCTGGCCCCGGTGCAGCTGGTCGGCATCCCGATCCGCGAGGAGCACGCCGACTACCTGCACGGCTTCGTCGCGGCGTTGCGCGCCGAAGGCATCCGCGCCCAGGTCGACGCCGGCGACGACCGGATGCAGAAGAAGATCCGCACCGCACAGCAGCAGAAGATCCCGTTCATGGTGATCGCCGGCGACGACGACGTCGCCGCCGGCGCCGTGTCGTTCCGCTACCGGGACGGCTCCCAGCGCAACGGGGTGCCGCTCGCCGACGCGGTCAGCCACGTCCTCGACGTGATCCGCTCCCGAACCAACACCGGCCCGTCGGCCGAGATGTAGGGAAGGCCCTCTGTCAACGCCTGTGGTAGAGGAAGGGCCCCTATCAACGCGACGTCCCGGCCGACCCGGCGGGCGTCCGGGCGCGCTTCGGCGACAACCCGGGCGGGGCCGTAGGATCGCGGTGTGACTGGGGCGGAGGAGCATATCGACGAGGGCCTGGCCGACAGCCTGGACCGGCTCTACACACCCCACCGGATGACCTACATCTCCGGCGAGGACCGGCCCGAGGGCGGCTACGAGAAGCCGGCCAGCTGCCCTTTCTGCCTGGCCCCCGGCCGGACGGCCGAGGAGAGCCTGGTGGTGGCTCGCGGCGAGCACGTGTTCGTGGTGCTCAACCTCTACCCGTACAACCCGGGGCATCTGCTGGTCTGCCCTTACCGGCACGTGGCCGACTACACCGACCTGGTCGGGCCGGAGACCGCCGAGCTGGCGTCGTTCACCCAGACCGCCATGCGGGTGATCCGCAAGGTCAGCAGCGCGCACGGCTTCAACCTGGGCATGAACCAGGGCGGGGTCGCCGGCGCCGGCATCGCCGCCCACCTGCACCAGCATGTGGTACCCCGGTGGGGCGGCGACGCGAATTTCATGCCGGTGATCGGTCGTACCAAGGTCCTGCCGCAGTTGCTGGGCGACACCCGCGACCTGTTCGTACGCGCCTGGCCCTCCTGAGCCCGTCCGGCCTGTCCGACTGGTGCCGTGCAGCGCGTGGCGGGAAGGATCCGGCGGTGATCCGGGTTGATCCGGGTTGATCCGTACGGCCATCGGCGCCCGTACGGATGATCGTGCTGGATATCTGTCGAAGGCCGTCCGGAAAATGGCACGATGCGCCGATGGTGGAGTCGACGCGACCACTGGGCCGCAGCGGCATCGAGGTGAGTGCCCTGGGCATGGGCTGCTGGGCGATCGCCGGACCCTGGGCCGAGGGACAGATCCCGTTGGGCTGGGGCGCGGTCGACGACGAGGAGTCGGTCCGGGCCGTCCGCCGGGCGCTCGAGTGCGGCGTGACGCTCTTCGACACCGCCGACACGTATGGGGCCGGGCATGGTGAACGCGTCCTCGGGCAGGCCCTGAGCGGCCGGCGCGACGAGGCGGTCATCGCCACCAAGTGGGGCTACACGTTCGACGAGCGGACCCGTCAGGCCAGCGGGCCGGACGCGTCACCGGCGTACCTACGACGAGCCGTGCGGGCGTCGCTGCGACGCCTCGACACCGATCGGATCGACCTGTACCAGCTGCACCTGGCCGACCTGCCCGTGCCGCGGGCGCAGGAGCTGATCGGCGCCCTCGATGACCTGGTGGCCGACGGCCTGGTCCGAGCGTACGGGTGGCGCACCGACCGGGCCGACCGGGCCGCCGTCTTCGGACACGACGCCCCGCACGCCGCCGCCGTGCAGCACAGCCTGTCGGTGCTGCGCGACGCGCCCGACATGCTCACCGTCTGCGACAAGTACGACCTGGCCAGCATCAGCTGCGGGCCGCTCGGCATGGGCCTGCTCACCGGCAAGTACCATGCGGCGTCGACGCTGCCCTACGACGACGTCCGGGGCATGACCTCCGGCTGGCTGGAGTGGTTCCGTGGCGGCCGGCCCGCCCCGCAGTGGCTGCGCCGGGTACACGCCGTCCAGGCGGCGCTGACCGCTGACGGACGCACCCTGGCCCAGGGCGCGCTCGGTTGGATCTGGGCCCGCAGCGACCGGACGATTCCGATCCCGGGCTGCCGCACCGTCGCCCAGGTGGAGGAGAACGCCGCCGCGTTGGCCCTCGGGCCGCTCGCTCACGACCAATTCGTCGAGGTGGAGCGGCAACTGGCGGCACTGCGGCTGGCCGCGCTCCGCGAGGCCGACCGCCCCTACTGGCCCAGCCCCATGCTCCCCACCGCCCGACCCTGACCGCCGGGTGGCGGTGCGGCCCGACGCGGCCGAGACGACGGGACAGCCCGGCGTGCCTCAGGCGTGTTCCCTGTGGATCTGATCGGCCAGGTGAGCGGGCATCGGGTCGTGGCGGACGAAGTGGCGGCGGAAGGTGCCGGCGCCGGCGGTCATCGCACGCAGCTCCACGGCGTAGCGCAGCAGTTCGGTGGCGGGCACCTCGGCGCGTACCAGGGTGCGACCCTCGGTCTCCGGATCCGGCCCGGTGCCGAGCACCCGCCCGCGCCGGCCGGACAGCCCGCCCAGCACCGTGCCCACGTTGCCGTCGGGTACCCGTACGGTTACCTCGTCGACCGGCTCCAGCAGGACCGGTCGCCCCTGCTCGGCGGCGTCGCGCAGGGCCAGCGCACCGGCGGTCTGGAACGCCGCGTCGGAGGAGTCCACGCTGTGTGCCTTCCCGTCGACCAGGGTCACCCGGAGGTCCACCACCGGGTGGCCGGCGAGCACGCCGCGCTGCATCTGGGCGCGTACGCCCTTCTCCACCGACGGGATGTAGTTGTGTGGCACCGCACCGCCGACCACCCGGTCGACGAACTCGAACCCGGCGCCGCGCGGCAGCGGCTCCACCTCGATGTCGCAGACCGCGTACTGGCCGTGCCCCCCGGACTGCTTCACGTGCCGGCCGTGTCCGCGCGCGGACGTCGTGAGCGTCTCCCGTAGCGCCACCCGAACCGGCTCGGTGTCCAACTCCACCCCGCCGACACTCAGCCGGTCGAGGACCACGTCGGCGTGCGCCTCGCCCATGCACCACAGCACCAGCTGGTGTGTCTGCGGGTTGCGCTCCAGCCGCAGCGTCGGGTCACCGGTCACCAGCCGGGCCAGGTTGCGGGCCAGGGCGTCCTCGTCCGAGCGGGACCTCGCCACGATCGCCACCGGCAGCAGCGGCTCGGGCATCTCCCACGGGGCGATCAGCAGCGGATCGTCCTTTGCGGAGATGGTGTCACCGGTCTCCGCGCTGCCGGACTTGGTGATCGCACAGATGTCGCCGGCCACCGCCACGCCGACCTCCCGTAGGGTGGCGCCGAGCGGGCTGTAGAGGTGGGCGATCCGTTCGTCGGCGTCGTGGTCCGGGTGGCCCCGCTCGGTGAGGCCGTGCCCGGACACGTGCACTGTCTGCTCGGCACGCAGGGTGCCGGAGAAGACCCGGACCACGCAGACCCGACCGACGTGCCGGTCGATGGTGGTCCTGACCACCTCGGCGACCAGTGGACCGTCCGGATCGCAGGTCAGCGGCGGGCGGGACGAGCCGTCCACCCCTTCGACCGCGGGCAGGTCGTGCTCCAACGGCGACGGGAAACCGGCGGTGAGCACCTCCAGCAGCGCGTCCAGCCCGACCCCGGTGGCCGCGCAGACCGGCAGCACCGGGTAGAAGTGGCCCCGCGCCACGGCCTTTTCCAGGTCCTCGATCAACAGCTCGGAGCCGATCTCCTCGCCACCGACGTACCGGTCCATCAGGGTCTCGTCCTCGCTCTCGGCGATGATCCCCTCGATCAGTTCGTTGCGGGACTCGACGATGGCTGGCAGGTGCTCGGGGTCGGGGTCACGGACCTGCGGCGGCAGGCCGCCGGTGTAGTCGAAGACCCGCTGGGTGATCAACCCAAGCAGGCCGCCGACGGACTTGCCGTCGTCTCCCAGCATCGGCAGGTAGAGCGGGAGCACATTGTCGCCGAACACCCGCTGGCACAGGGCCACCGCCTCGTCGAAGTCGGCGTGCGGGTGATCCAGCCGGGAGACGGCGACCGCCCGGGGCATGTCCACCGCCGCGCACTCCTCCCACAGTGCCGCGGTGGCGCCGTCCATCCCGTCGACCGCGGAGACCACGAACAGTGCTGCGTCGGAGGCCCTGAGGCCGGCCCGCAGTTCACCGACGAAGTCGGCGTAGCCGGGCGTGTCGAGCAGGTTAACCTTGATCCCGTCATGCAGCAGCGGAGCGCAGGCCACCGCCACCGAACGCTGCTGGCGTACGGCCGCCGGGTCGTGGTCGCAGACGGTGTTGCCGTCGGCGACCGTGCCGGGCCGGGCGATCGTGCCGCTCGCCGCGAGCAACGCCTCGACCAGGGTGGTCTTGCCCGCCCCCGAGTGCCCGACGAGCACCACGTTGCGGATCCTGGTGGGGTCGGCAACCGCCGGCACGCCGCCGGGGCCTCCCTTGTCGTGACTCCGCTGCGCCATCAGGCGCACCTCCCTCAGCCGGTGGTGGGTGGCGACCGCCGCGCGCGACGGGGACACGGCCCGGGCGGGGTGCTGCGCCGATATCCTCCGGTGGTGCGCCGCGAACCGGGCAGTCAACAGGCGGCAGGGTGACCCGGGTCACTTTCTGCCTCGATCTCACACCCGATGACTGGCCGACACAACCCTCGCCGGGCCGACGGCGGTGTCGCGGTCGGCAGCCGACCGTTATCGTGGGACCGCCATGGCGAAGATCTTCCAAGAGTCGGCCCGCGCGGGGATGACCCGCGTCGTCGAGCCGATTGCCCGTAGCCTGCTGCGCGCGGGCGTGTCCCCCAACGCGGTCACCATCGCCGGCACCCTCGGGGTGCTCGTCGGCGCGATCGGCTTCGGTGCCCGCGGCCATCTGGTCGCAGGTGCGTTGATCGTGACGGTCTTCGCGCTCACCGACCTGCTCGACGGGACGATGGCCCGGATGAGTGGCGGCTCGACCCGGTTCGGCGCGTTCCTCGACTCCAGCATGGACCGGGTCGCCGACAGCGCGGTCTTCGGCGCGGTCGCCTTCTACCTGGCCGGCGAGGGCGATCGCGCGGGCGTGGCAGCCGCGCTGATCTGCCTGGCCGCCGGTGGTCTCGTGTCGTACGTGAAGGCCCGCGCCGAAGGGCTCGGTATGAGCGCAAACGTCGGCATCGCCGAGCGCACCGAACGGCTGCTGATCGTCGGCGTCGGTGGCCTGCTCACCGGGCTCGGTGTCGACCGGGCGCTGCCGATCGCGCTGTGGCTGCTCGCGGCGGTGTCGCTGTTCACCGTGGGTCAGCGGATGCGGCACGTCTACCGGCAGGCCCAGCAGGTCAGCGCGCCGGGCGGTCGCGGGTGAGCGGCACAGCGGGGCGGTGCCGTCGGTGAACCTCACCGAACTGGGATTCGTCGCCGGTTGGCGGCTGCTCCGCGTCCTGCCCCGTTCGCTCGTCGCCGCGGGTTTCGCCGCCGGGGCGGACCGGGCCCACCGCCGCCGGGGGACAGGTGCCACCCGGCTGCGCGTCAACCTGCGCCGGGTGGTCGGGCCGGAGCTGCCCGAGGCAGAGCTGGACGAGCTGGTGCGGCGTGGGCTGCGCTCGTACGCCCGCTACTGGATGGAGACGTTCCGGCTGCCCGCGCTGAGCCGTGAGCAGATCCTCGGCAACTTCCGGCTGGACCGTGCCGAGCTGCTCGCCGCGGACGTGGCGGCCGGTCGGGGTGCGGTGGTGGCGCTGCCGCACGGCGGCAACTGGGACGCGGCCGGAGCGTGGGTCGCGGCGAACGGCTGGCCGCTGTCCACGGTCGCCGAGCGACTCAAGCCGGACGGCGTCTTCGAGCGTTTCGTCGCCTTCCGGCAGGGTCTGGGCATGGAGATCCTGCCCACCAACGGCGGTGCCCGGCCGGCAATCGACGTGTTGACCGACCGGCTGGCGGCCGGCGCGGTGGTGCCGCTGCTCGCCGACCGGGACCTGTCCGCCCGCGGCGTCGAGGTGGACCTCTTCGGCGGCCGGACCCGGATGCCGGCCGGGCCGGCGTTGCTCGCGCTGCGTACCGGTGCGCCCCTGTACGTGGCGTCGATGTGGTACGAACCGGATGCCGCGTGCGCCTCGCTGGAGGGCCCGCTGCCGGTACCGGGGCCCGAGGAGGGCACGCTGGACGCGCGGGTCAGATCGCTGACCCAGCTGATCGCCGACCGTCTCGCGGCGGGCATCGCCCGGCATCCGCAAGACTGGCACATGTTGCAGCGGATGTGGCTGAACTGAGGGGGACGGGCGCAATGCGGATCGGCATCGTCTGCCCGTACTCCTTCGACGTGCCCGGCGGGGTGCAGAATCACGTGATGGATCTCGCCGAGGCACTGATCGGGCTCGGGCACGAGGTGAGCGTGCTCGCCCCGGCGGACGAGGATTCGCCGCTGCCGGCGTACGTGGTCTCGGCCGGCCGGGCGGTGCCGCTGCCGTACAACGGTTCGGTGGCCCGGATCGCCTTCGGGCCGGTCTCCACGACCCGGGTACGGCGGTGGATCACCCGGGGCGACTTCGACGTGCTGCACGTGCACGAGCCGCTGACGCTCAGCCTGTCCATGCTCGCCGTGCTCTCGGCCCGGGGGCCGGTGGTGGCCACGTTCCACACCGCGATGGCCCGCTCCCGGGTGCTGGCCGCCGCCCAGGGCGCGCTGCAGATCGTTCTGGAGCGGATCACCGCCCGGATCGCGGTCAGCGCCCTGGCCCGCAAGGTCCAGGTGGAGCACCTGGATGGTGGGGCGGTGGAGATTCCCAACGGGGTCGCGGTGGCCAAGTTTGCCGGAGTCGAGCCGTTACCCGGCTGGCCGGGGGAGTGCGGGTCGGACACCGGGGGTGCCCTCGGCTTCCTGGGCCGTTTCACCGAGCCCCGCAAGGGATTCCCGATCCTGCGGGACGCCTTCGTCGAGCTGGCCCGGCAGCGCCCGGGCCTGCGCCTGCTGGTCGCCGGTCCCGGCGACCGCGACGACCTGTTCGACCGCTTTCCGACTGATCTTCGGGATCAGGTCACCTTCCTCGGCCTGGTCTCCGAGGAGGAGAAGGCCCGCATGCTGCGCAGCGTGCACCTCTACGTGGCCCCGAACACCGGTGGCGAGTCGTTCGGCATGATCCTCACCGAGGCGCTGGCCGCCGGGACCACCGTCGTCGCCAGCGACCTCGACGCCTTCCGCCGGGTGCTCGACGGCGGGCGGGCCGGGCGGATGTTCCCCACCGGTGACGCGGTGACGCTGCGGCGCACCCTGACGGAGTTGCTGGACGATCCGGCCCAGCGGGCAGAGCTGACCGCGTGCGGCGACCAGGTGGTGGCGAATTTCGACTGGCCCGTGGTTGCCCGCCGGGTTATGGAGGTGTACGCAGCCGCGATCGAGGCGACCGACGGGCGGGTGATCGACCAGGAGTGGGTGGGGTTGACCTGATCGGGAGGAACGGGGGCAGCACTACGATGCCGGGCATGTGGTGGGTGGTGGGCGCGACGCTGGTCGTCGGCCTGGTCTCGGCGTACCTGATCTGGACCGCCGGCCGGGTCGAGCGGCTGCAGGCCCGCGCGCAGCTCGCGGCCCGCGCCCTGGATGCCCATCTGCTGCGCCGGGCCGCCGCCGCGGCGGTGCTGGCCGAGCGACTCTACGGCGTCGAGCTGTACGCGGCGGCACGGATCGCGCTCGACGCCCGGCCGGCCGAGCGCGAAGCGGCCGAGAACGACCTGACCCGGCAGCTGCGGACGGTCCAGCTCGACCCCGCCGATGTCGACTGCGAGGCGGTGATCGCCGCCAGCCGGCGGCTCGCCCTGGCCCGCCAGGTGCACACCGATCTGGTCCGGGACGCCCGCGCGGCGCGCGGTCGGCCGCTGGTACGCCTGTTGCGGATGGGACGCCGGCACACCTGGCCGCGCTACTTCGACATCGACGACCCCACGCTGGTCGCCCCCGCGGACGTCCCCGCCGGGCGGGAGGGCGGCTGAGCGGCGTCGCTTCGCGGCGAGGCTGGTGACGGTGGCCACAGAGCAGGCCACCACGGGTCTGATTGGCTGTCGGAGCGGCGTTGACCCGGGCGTAGCATTTCCGCTGCCACCTGCCGAGGACGCCTGAGGAGCGATGACCCGTGTCCGAGACGACTTCCCCGAATGACAGCGCCACACCGGTCGTCGGCACCGCCCGCGTGAAGCGGGGCATGGCCGAGATGCTCAAGGGCGGTGTGATCATGGACGTGGTCACGCCGGAGCAAGCCAAGATCGCTGAGGACGCGGGGGCGGTCGCGGTGATGGCGCTGGAGCGCGTCCCCGCCGACATCCGCGCCCAGGGCGGGGTGTCCCGGATGAGCGATCCCGACATGATCGACGGCATCATCGATGCCGTCTCGATCCCGGTGATGGCCAAGGCCCGCATCGGTCACTTCGTCGAGGCGCAGATCCTGCAGTCCCTCGGCGTCGACTACGTCGACGAGTCGGAGGTGCTGACCCCGGCCGACTACGCCAACCACATCGACAAGTGGGCCTTCACCGTGCCGTTCGTCTGTGGCGCGACCAACCTGGGTGAGGCGTTGCGCCGGATCACCGAGGGCGCGGCCATGATCCGTTCCAAGGGCGAGGCCGGCACCGGTGACGTCTCCAACGCCACCACCCACATGCGGAGGATCCGCCAGGAGATCCGCCGCCTCCAGACGCTGCCGACCGACGAGCTGTTCGTCGCGGCGAAGGAGTTGCAGGCACCGTACGACCTGGTCAAGGAGATTGCTGCCACCGGCAAGCTGCCGGTGGTGCTGTTCACCGCCGGTGGCATCGCCACCCCCGCCGACGCGGCGATGATGATGCAGCTCGGCGCCGAGGGCGTCTTCGTGGGCTCCGGCATCTTCAAGGCCGGCAACCCGGCCCAGCGGGCCGCCGCGATCGTCAAGGCGACCACCTTCCACGACGACCCGGACGTGCTGGCCAAGGTTTCCCGCGGCCTCGGCGAGGCGATGGTGGGCATCAACGTCGACGACATTCCGCAGCCGCACCGCCTCGCCGACCGCGGCTGGTGACGTGAAAGGAGGGGCACCCTGTCAACGCCTCCGGTAGAGCAGGGGCCTCTTCTCAACGCCGGGAAGGAGCGCACGTGACGGCACCCGTGATCGGCGTGCTCGCCCTGCAGGGCGACGTCCGCGAGCACGTCACGGCCCTGACCGGCGCCGGTGCGCGGGCCCACCCGGTACGCCGGCCCACGGAGCTGGACGCGGTCGACGGCCTGGTCATCCCGGGCGGGGAGTCCACCACGATCAGCAAGCTGGTGGACATCTTCGAGATGCGCGAGCCGATCGACAAGCGCATCGCCGCCGGCCTGCCGGTCTACGGCTCCTGCGCCGGAATGATCATGCTGGCTACCGAGGTCCTCGACGGCCGGCCGGACCAACGCGGCTTCGACGGCATCGAGATGACCGTCCGGCGCAACGCCTTCGGCCGGCAGGTCGACTCGTTCGAGGCACCGGTGGAGATCAGCGGCGTCCCCGGTGGCCCGCTGCACGCGGTCTTCATCCGGGCACCCTGGGTCGAGCGGGTCGGCGCCACCGTCGAGGTGCTCGGCACGGTGACCGACGGCCCGGCCGCCGGCCGGATCGTGGCGGTGCGGCGGGACAACCTGCTGGCCACCTCGTTCCATCCGGAACTCACCGGTGACCTGAGGTTGCACGCGTACTTCGTGGACCTGGTCCGCACCGCGACCTGAACTGATCCGGCTTGGGTGCGGGGGACGGGTTGGCTGCTGGCGTGCGGCGGGTGACGACCGACCGCCGCGCCTCGGTAGGATTTACGAGATTCGGCAGGACCATCTGGCCGCCACGGCTTCCACCAGAGCTGACCGGCACCACCGCGTGCGCCGGTGCGGGGCGTGCGCGGTGCGGTCGATGCAGACGGCGGGTAGCAACGGAGGTAACAGATGTCCGGCCACTCAAAGTGGGCGACGACCAAGCACAAGAAGGCGGTCATCGACGCCAAGCGCGGCAAGATGTTCGCCAAGTTGGTCAAGAACGTGGAGGTCGCGGCGCGTACCGGCGGAGGCGATCCGGCCGGCAATCCGACGCTGTACGACGCGATCCAGAAGGCCAAGAAGAGCTCGGTCCCCAACGACAACATCGACCGGGCGGTCAAGCGCGGCTCCGGCCTGGAGGCCGGCGGCGCCGACTACCAGACGATCATGTATGAGGGCTACGGTCCGAACGGCGTCGCGCTGCTGATCGAGTGCCTGACCGACAACCGCAACCGCGCCGCCACCGAGGTACGCACCGCGTTGACCCGTAACGGCGGCTCCTTCGCCGACGCCGGCTCGGTGTCGTACATGTTCACCCGCAAGGGCGTGGTGATCGTGCCGAAGGCGGCCACCACCGAGGACGACGTGATGCTGGCGGTCCTCGACGCGGGCGCCGAGGAGGTCAACGACCTGGGCGAGGCGTTCGAGGTGGTATCCGAGCCAACCGACCTGGTCGCGGTACGCACCGCACTTCAGGACGCCGGCATCGAGTACGAGTCGGCCGAGTCCTCCCTGATCCCCAGCGTCGCCGTGCCGCTGGACGAGGAGGGTGCTCGCAAGATCTTCAAGCTCATCGACGTCCTGGAGGACAGCGACGACGTGCAGAACGTCTACGCGAACTTCGACGTGTCGGACGAGATGCTGTCACAGATCTGAGGTGCGTTCCGTGGCGTGACCTGTACGGGTTGTGGTCGCGACGAAAGGCCAGCCTGAACGTCCGGCCGAGTGAGGCGGCCGACGGCCGCAGGGCCCAATCACCCAGGCGGCTCAGGGAAACAGGGGCCGAGCCGAGCCTGGAGATGCTCCAGGGCCTGTAGAGGGATGTGCCATGCCACCCGACGGTTGGGTCCGAAGCGAGAGCGGCCGTCCCGCGCCGGACCCAACCGCCGTCCCGTGGCCGCGCGTGGTCGCTCTGGTGGCTGTGGTGGAGGTCTACCAGGACGGTCACGGCACACGAAGCCTCAGATCGTGTGGTGCGGGTGCGTACCATGCGGGGCCTGGAGGTGTGATGGGTGAGCTCGTGGGTCAGGTTTTGCGGCATTGGCGCGGCCGCCTGACACGCGAGCACATCGGGTTACCGCCCCGGCTGCGCCGTCGCCGCGGTGGGGGTCTGACCCAGGAGGACGTGACAGACACGGACCTCGCATGCTGGGCAATCCAGATCGGTGGCCTGTGGGACGACCGGCAGGCCGTCTCCAGTCAGCTGGTGACACGAACCCGGTCGGTGGCTTCCTGGTACGCCGTCCCCGGCCAGGCCGTGCACGATGTCGTCATGGCCCTGTGCGCGGCGAGCAGCGCCGCGACCGCCTCGTGGTCTGCTGGCCGTGTCGAGGACACACCACATCACGAGGTCGTCGGACTGGCCGGCACCGCCATCACCATGCAGTGGGCGTGGCTGGGCGCGGACCCGTCAGCCCGGCTGGTCATGATTACGGCTATCGACGGGCGACCTCCCACGCTGTCATCCTGATCTCATGGATCAACTTCCCGCGACCAGTCTCGTCTTGGTCCACCCCGGCCCTGGCTGGGACCACTCCCAGCCGTTGGCAGCTCAGCGCAACGCCGCAGGCCACATTGCCTGGACCAGGCGCCAGGTCGAAGCCGGGACGGCCGTGGTCGCCGGCCCGATCTGGCGGCATGACGAGCGCCTAACCGGTGATCTTGTCGGTGCCCTGGTCCTCGCGCTACCGCCAGGCCCTGCCGCCGAGCTGACCGCGACCGATCCGGCTGTCGTCGGCGGTCAGCTCACCATGAGCACGCACCCGTACCACCAGGTCCAGCCTCGGTAGCACCGCCGGTGCTACCGAGCGAGGTAGGGGCTCCGCCGCACTTTCCGGGCGGGAGCGGGACGGCGGACGCTGACCAGGCTCGCGGTAGCCGAGGAGCATCACGAGGCCCGCCACGGCTCTACGCGACGCTCTCCCGCTCCCGCCAGGCGGTGCGGATCGAGGTGCGGCCGTTGGTCCGCAACAGTGACCCCTCGTACACCCGGGCTCCGGCGATCAGGAAACCGGCGGCGGTCACCAGGAGCAGCACCAGCGAGACCAGCGGCTCCCAGCCGGCCGCGTCCCCGGTGAACATCCGCAGCGGCATCGCCGTCGGCGACGAGAACGGCAGGTAGGACAGGACCCGCATGGCGGTGGCGTTGTCGTTCAGGAAGATCACCGCGAAGAACGGCAGCATCACCGCGAGCTGCACCGGCATCGACACACCGCCGATGTCCTCCAACCGGTTGACCAGCGCGCCGGCCGCCGCCCACATGGAGGCGATCAGCACGAAGCCGAGCAGGAAGAACGGCAGGAACCAGCCGATCGCCGGGCCGAGCAGCGACAGCAGCCCGCCGCTGTCGCCGAACGCCATGCCGGCCACCGCGACCACCGCGACCAGCCCGATCTGCCCGAGCGCGAGGATGGTGCCGGCCAGCATCTTGCCGGCCAGCAGGGCGCGGACCGGCACCGCGGCGACCAGGATCTCCACGATCCGGGTCTGCTTCTCCTCGATGATGCTCTGCGCGATCTGCACGCCGAAGGTCTGCGAGGTGATGAAGAAGATGAAGGCGAAGGCGAACGGCACCAGGAAGGCCACCACCGGGTCCACCGCGTCGGGATTCAGCAGCCGGACCGGGGGTTCGCTGCTCAACGCGGAGACCACATCACCGGGGGCGTCGTCCATCGCGAGCACCGTCGGGCCGGCGACGACCGCGGCCTCCGCGTCGCCGTCGCGGACCGCCTGCTCGGCGGCGGCGTCGTCGGGTACCGCGAGCACCTCCAGCCCCGCCGCGCGCAGCGGACCGGCCGCCGCCTCGGTCACTGCCACGCTTGACGACCCACCGGAGAGCAGCGGCGGCAGGATGGTCGCCGCCGCGGCCATCAGCAGGAAGAACACGGTGCTGATCAGGAAGGTGCGGTCGCGCAGCTTGACCCGGATCTCCCGGGCGGCGACCAGGCGGGTGGCCTCGTAGGTGTTCACTGGGCGACCTCTCGGAAGATCTCGGCGAGGGAAGGACTGACCGGGCGGAACGCGCGGACCGGCCCGCGCTCCAGCGCCGCGCGCAGCAATGGCTGTTCGTCCGCGCCGGGCGCGAGGTCGAAGACGGCGCGGGCGCCGTCGAGGTCCACCAGGGTCACCCCGGGATGGTCTCGTAACCAGCCGGCGTCGGCCTCCACGACCAGCTCGAACCGCGGCATGGTGTACACCGAGCGCAGCTGCTCCCGGCCGCCGGCGGCCCGGATCGCGCCGTCCGCGATGATCACCAGGTCGTCGCAGAGCCGTTCGACCACGTCGAGTTGGTGACTGGAGAAGAGCACCGGCGCGCCGGCGGTGGCCCGCTCGCGCAGCACGGCGACGACCGTGTCCACGGCCAGCGGGTCCAGGCCGGAGAAGGGCTCGTCGAGCACCAGCACCTCCGGCTCGTGTACCAGGGCGGCGGCGATCTGGGCGCGCTGCTGGTTGCCCAGCGACAGGGTCTCCAGCAGGTCGTCGCCCCGTTCCGCGAGACCGACCCGTTCCAGCAACGCGTCGGTGCCGCGCCGGGCGGCCTCCGCGCCCAGTCCGTGCAGCCGGCCCAGGTAGGTCAACTGCTCGCGGACGCTCATCTTCGGATAGAGGCCGCGTTCCTCGGGCATGTAGCCGAACCGTCGCCGGACCTCCCGGCTCAACGGCTGGCCCTGCCACGTCACCTGGCCGGCGTCGGCGGCGAGCACACCGAGGATGATGCGCATGGTGGTGGTCTTGCCGGCGCCGTTACCGCCGACGAAGCCGGTCATCCGGCCGGCCGCCACTTCGAAGGACACGTTCTTGAGCACCTGACGGTCGCCGAAACTGCGGTCGACGCCGTCGAGGCTGAGCACGGAGGTCACGACGTACACGCTAGATCGGCGATCTTGCGCGGACCTCCACCCGGCGGCGGAAATACCGGCTCCGCCTCACGGGGGAGACGCTCACCCGCTGGGCCGCACCACCCCGTGCTCGTACGCGAAGACCACCGCCTGTACCCGGTCGCGCAGACCCAGCTTGGCCAGCACCCGGCTGACGTGCGACTTGACCGTCGCCTCGCCAAGGTGCAGTGCGGCGGCGATCTCGGCGTTGCTGGCACCCGCGGCGACCAGGACCAGGACCTCCCGCTCCCGGGGCGTGAGATCGCGCAGCGCCGCCTCCGGTGCGCGGGCACCGGTCGCGGCCCCCGGCCGGGCGAAGGTGGCGATCACCCGCCGGGTGAGTTCCGGGGCGAGCAGGCCGTCGCCCCGGGCCACCACCCGGATCGCCTCGATCAGGGTTTCCGGGGTGCCGTTCTTGAGCAGGAAGCCGCTGGCGCCGGCACGCAGCGCGGCGAACAGGTAGTCGTCCCGGTCGAAGGTGGTGAGGATCAGCACTGCCGGCCCGCCCGGGTCGTCGGCGTCGGCGCTGATCCGCCGGGTGGCCGTCAGGCCGTCGACGCCGGGCATCTCCACGTCCATCAGCACCACGTCCGGGCGTAGCGCCCGAGCCATGCCGACCGCCCGCTCGCCATCCGCGGCCTCGCCGACCACCTCGATGTCGTCCTCGATCTCGAGGATCACCCGGAAGCCGGTGCGCACCAGGTGATGGTCGTCGGCGAGCAGCACCCGGATCGGCCGCGCCGGCCCGCTCACGCCGGACGTCCCGCCGCCACCGGCAACGGTAGCCGTACCCGGACCCGCCAGCCGCCATCGGTACGCGGACCCACCTCCAGCGCCCCGCCGTGTGTCGCGACCCGTTCCCGCATGCCGATCAGCCCCATTCCGTGGGCGTTCGTCGGGTGGGTGGCCCGGCCGTCGTCGGTCACCTCGATCTCGACTTCCTGCGCCAGGTAGCGGACCCGGACGTCAAGAATGCCCGCCCCGGTGGCGTGCTTCAACACGTTGGTCACGGCCTCCTGCGCCACCCGGTACGCGGCCTGGGAGACCGACTCGGGCAGCGGCACCGCATCGCCGTACACGCCCAGGATGGCCCGCAGTCCGGCCTCGCGGGCCCGGTCCACCACGGCGTCGATCTGGTCGATCCCGGCGGGCCGTCCGGCACGATCCGGGTCACCGTCACCGGCGCGGAGCACGCCGAGCATCCGGCGCAACTCGTCCACGGCCGTGCGGGCGGACTCCTCGATCGCGGCCAACGCCATCCGCGCCTTCGTCGGATCCCGGTCCAGGACCCGGCGGCAGGCCGAGGCTTGTACCCCCATCACCGACACGTGGTGGGCGACCACGTCGTGCAGTTCACGGGCGATCCGGACCCGCTCGCCGACCACGGCGTGCTCCCGGACCTCGGCCTGCGACCGGCGTAGCTGCTCGGCCTGCTCCGCCACCTCGTGCTGCCGGCGGGCGGCGAGCCATGCCGTCTCGCCGAAAAAGTACGCGAACCCGAAGAACAGTCCGTTGACCAGCACGCCGTTGACGATCAGGGCCAGTACGGGCGGCACCGGCCCGACCGCGTCAGCGAACGCCCGCCCGGTGATGCTGCCGTACCTGAGCAGGATGGCGATCCCGAACCAGCTGAACATCACGGCGATCACACCGACCCGCAGCCGACGAGACAGCCGACGGTCCCGCCCCCACGCACCCAGCGTGTAGACGGCCGCGAACAGTGCCCACGAGGAGAGCTGCCACTCGGGTACGGCGCGGACCTGCGACACGATGAACGCGGCCGAGACGGCCAGTGCGGTGGCGGCGGGAAGGCGTCGACGCCAGATCAAGGGCAGCGGCACCGCGACCGTCCAGAGGATCTGTTCCAGGCCCGACGGCGGCGGTCCCAAAACGAACGTCCCGGTGCTGCGGGCCAGCGTCAGGCTGAACAGCGCCAGCGCCGTCGCCGCCAGCCCGGCGTAGAGATCCAGGCGCCGCTGTTCGGTGGTGGGGCCCGGTCGTTGCCACGCGTCCGACGTCTCAACGGTCACCCTGCCGAGCATGTCACTCCCTCGCCGAGCACCGGCACCCAGTCACCGTACGGGGGGCCTCCCCGCCTGAGGCCCCCCGTACCGTATCGCCGCATGTCATCGCACCCCGCGGAGCAAGGGGTGCGAGGTGGATCAGGTCTTGCCCGGTCAGTCGGTGCTGACCATCGGCGGCAGCGGGCAGTGCAGCAGACCGCAGATGGTGCGCAGCAGCTCGATCTCGGGCACGGTCATCATCCCGTCGTGGCTGATCACCGCGACGGTGGCCGCCACCAGCCGTTCCTTGTCGGCGGGGCGCAGCCCGTCCAGCACCGGCCAGGCGGCCTCCAGGGCCAGCACACCGTTCTCCTGGGGCGCGTAGGGCAGGTTCGTGCCGGGCAGCAGTGTGGCGACACCGGCCTGGAAGGCTTGTTCGGCGGCGGCCCGCTCGGCATGCCCGACCTGGGCGAGGATGGCCAGCAGGTGGGCCGCCGCCGAGCGGGAGTCGGTGAGGGTGCGTCGGTCGGGCCGCCAGCGGGAGTCCGGTCGCAGTGACTCCTCCAGCTCGGCCAGCAGCAGTCGGGACAGGCAGTACTCGGAGACGTTGATCGCGCCGTCGGCGTGGATCAGTGTGAAGACGGCCGCGAGCAGCGACTCCACCTCCGCGTCCGGGCGGTCGCGCAGGGCCGGGAAGGCCAGTTCGGCCAGGGGCAGCCGGAGCATCGGGTGCAGCGCGGCCAGCGCCTCCGCCTCCTGCACGGCGGCGTCGGCCAGTTCCCGGCCGTGCCGCTCCGTCAGGGCGGAGTACTGCTGCTGGCGGACCGGTGATTCGGTGCTAAGTAGCAGGCCGAGCAGCAACGGCCCGGCGGAGTTCCGGCCACGGGCCCGGTCCAGCAGCGGCTCCGGGATCCGGTCGAGGATCGCCGCCGCGTGGGTGTAGGCGGTCTCGGTCGGCGCGGCCACCCGGCCCAGCACCTCGCTTGGCGCGACGCGTACCCGGGTGCCCTCCACCGGCAACGCCGGCCCAGCCCTACCGCCGGCGCCAGGAGCCGGCCCAGCCGGTGCCAGGCCCATCGCCAGGTCCTCCTGCCGGCCAGACGGCGGCGCCGCCGACCAGCGCTGGGACAGTTGCCGCAGCTCGGCCGGGTCGAAGGACGGCTCCAGCGCCCGGATCCGGTCGGTCAGCGGGGGGTGGGTGGCGAACCAGGACGTCCGGGCGGCCTCGCCGAAGAGCATGTGCCCCACCTCGTCGCGCTTCGGCGACTTCAGCCCGGACCCGTCGGTCAGGCCGCCGATCTTCTTCAGCGCCCCGGCGATGCCACTGGTCTGGCGGGTGTACTGCACGGCCGAGGCGTCGGCGAGGTACTCCCGCTGCCGGGACACCGACGCCTGGATGAGCCGCCCGGCGAGGACGCCCACGTAGCCGGCCGCCAGCAGCGCCAAGCCCACCAGCGCCAGCGGGGCGGCGCTGCCGCTGTTGTCGCGCGACCGGCCGCCGCCGATGACGCCGGCCCGGGCCAGCCCTCGGCCGATCACGGTCAGGAACAGGATGCCGAACAGCAGGCCCATCAATCGGATGTTGAGCCGCATGTCGCCGTTGACGACGTGGCTGAACTCGTGGGCGATGACCCCCTGGAGTTCGTCGCGGTTGAGCCGCTGCAACGCGCCCCTGGTGACCGCGACGGCGGCGTCGGACGTGCTCCAACCGGCGGCGAAGGCGTTGATCGCCGTCTCCTCCGGCAGGATGTAGACCTCCGGGACGGGTACGCCGGCGGCCAGCGCCATCTCCTCGACGACGTTGCGCAGCCGGCGCAGCTCCGGGTCGCCGGTGTCCGTCGGCACCGGCACCCCGCCAAGCTCACGGGCCACCTTCCCGCCGCCACCGCGCAACGCGAGCGTACGCACCAGGGCGGCCAGTCCGATCGCGGCGACCGTGGCGACGGTGACCATGACGACGAGGCCGGCAAGCTGCCCGGGATCGGCAGCGGTGGCGTTGAACGCGAACACCGCCGCGAGGTTCACCACCAGCACGATGCCGGCCACGGCCAGCACGAACAGCAGCACCAGCCGGGTCGACAGCCGGCGTACCTGGCGCTGCCGTTCGAAGAAGTTCATCGGTACCCGATCAGAACGAGACCTGCGGGGCCTGACGCTGCTGCGGGTCGTCCGGCGCGAACAGCGCCGCCGGCCCGAAGGAGAACATCTTCGCCACCGCGCTGGACGGGAACACCTCGCGCTTGTTGTTGTAGGCCATCACCGCGTCGTTGTACGCCTGTCGGGCGAAGGCGACCCGGTTCTCCGTCGAGGTCAGCTCCTCCGACAGCTGCATCATGTTCTGGTTGGCCTTGAGGTCCGGGTACGCCTCGGAGAGCGCGAACAGCCGACCCAGGCTGGCGGTGAGCATGTTCTCCGCGCCGCTGAGCTGCTGCATCGCGGCCGGGTCGCCGGGAGTCGCCGCGGCGTTGGCCTGCGCGTTGACGGCCGCGGTCCGGGCGGCGATGACCGCCTCCAACGTCTCCCGCTCGTGCTTGAGGTAGCCCTTGGCGGTCTCGACCAGGTTGGGAATGAGGTCGTGGCGCCGGACGAGTTGCACGTCGATCTGGGCGAAGGCGTTACGAAAGGCGTTGCGGGCCCGCACCAGCCCGTTGTAGATCGAGACGCCGAAGCCGAGCACCGCCACGACGAGCAACGCGAGACATGCCAATCCGATGATCAGTTCCACGGCCGCTCCCTCGGTACGTGTCGGTTCTGCCACTGATCATCGTACGTTCGCCGCTCCAACCCCGCCCCATCTCTCCTCCCCCCACCTGCGCCCACCCCCACCCTCCGCGTCGATCTAGGGCTTGTCGTCGTTGCGGGAGATCGACTAGTCGCGATTTCCCCTAGATCGACGCGGCGGCTCGGTGGCTTTGAGCGCGCTGTCGATCACGTCCCAGACCGTGATCGCGACGATGGCGACAACGCTGATCCGGGCCCTCGACCGGCATGATTTACACCACGTCGCCGGCACGCCGCGCGGCACACCGGAGCCCGCTCGGCGGCGGGATAGGGTTAGCCGACCGACTCGATCCGCTGACCCGGGGGGCCTCCGCATGGGCGATTCGTTCGCGCATCTGCACGTGCACACGGAGTACTCGATGTTGGACGGAGCAGCCCGGCTCAAGGACCTGTTCGCCGAGGTCAAGCGGCAGGAGATGCCGGCCGTGGCGATGACCGACCACGGCAACATGCACGGCGCGAACGACTTCTACAAGCAGGCGATGGCCGCCGGGGTCACCCCGATCCTGGGCATCGAGGCGTACGTGGCGCCGGAGTCACGGTTCCACAAGAAGCGGGTGCGTTGGGGTCGGCCGGAACAGAAGAGCGACGACGTCTCCGGCAGTGGCGGCTACACCCACAAGACGATCTGGGCGCGTAACAAGACCGGCCTGCACAACCTCTTCACGCTCACCTCGAAGGCGTACACCGAGGGTTACTTTGTCAAGTGGCCCCGGATGGACACCGAGCTGCTCGCCGAGCACGCCGACGGTCTGATGGCGACCACCGGCTGCCCCTCCGGCGAGGTGCAGACCCGGCTGCGGCTCGGCCACGACGCGCAGGCCCTCGAAGCCGCGGCGAAGTACCAGGACATCTTCGGCAAGGAGAACTACTTCCTGGAGCTGATGGACCACGGCCTGGAGATCGAGAAGCGGGTCCGGGACGGCCTGGTGGAGATCGGTCGCAAGCTGGGCATCCCGCCCGTGGTCACCAACGACTCGCACTACACCCACGAGTCGCAGTCCGAGGCGCACGACGTGCTGCTCTGCGTGCAGACCGGCAGCAACGTGGCCGACCCGAACCGCTTCAAGTTCGGCGGCAGCGGCTACTACATCAAGTCCGCCGACGAGATGCGCGGCGTGGACGGCTCCGATGTCTGGCTGGAGGGCTGCCGCAACACTCTGCTGGTGGCCGAGCGGGTCGACCCCGCCGGGATGTTCGAGTTCCACAACCTGATGCCGCGTTTCCCGGTGCCCGACGGGGAGACCGAGGAGTCGTGGTTCCGTAAGGAGACCTTCGCCGGGCTGGGCCGGCGCTACCCGCAGGGCATCCCCGAGGGCCACGTGGTGCAGGCCGAGTACGAGTTGGGCGTCATCATCCAGATGGGCTTCCCGTCGTACTTCCTCGTGGTCGCCGACTTCATCGGTTGGGCCAAGGCGCAGGGCATCGCCGTCGGTCCCGGCCGTGGCTCGGCGGCCGGCTCGCTGGTCGCCTACGCGCTGGGCATCACCGACCTGGATCCGATCCCGCACGGGCTGATCTTCGAGCGGTTCCTCAACCCCGAGCGGGTCTCGATGCCGGACGTCGACATCGACTTCGACGAGCGCCGGCGCGGCGAGGTGATCAAGTACGTCACCGACAAGTGGGGTGAGGACAAGGTCGCGCAGATCGCCACCTTCGGCACCATCAAGGCCAAGGCCGCGATCAAGGACTCGGCCCGGGTGCTCGGCTATCCGTACGCGGTGGGCGACCGGATCACCAAGGCCATGCCGCCGGCGGTGATGGGCAAGGACATCCCCCTCGAAGGCATCTTCGACCCGAAGCATCCCCGGTACGCCGAGGCCGGCGAGATCCGGGGCATGTACGAGGCGGAGGCCGACGTCAAGAAGGTCATCGACACCGCCCGCGGTATCGAGGGCCTGATCCGGCAGACCGGCGTGCACGCCGCCGGGGTCATCATGTCCGCCGAGCCGATCGTGGAGCACATCCCGCTGATGCGCCGGGACTCCGACGGGGTGATCATCACCCAGTTCGACTACCCGACGTGCGAGTCGCTCGGGCTGTTGAAGATGGACTTCCTCGGCCTGCGCAACCTGACCATCATCGACGACGCGGTGAAGAACATCCAGCTCAACCACGGCAAGCAGATGGACCTGCTGGGGTTGCCGCTGGACGACAAGCCCGCGTACGAACTGCTGTCCCGAGGCGACACCCTGGGCGTGTTCCAGCTCGACGGCGGGCCGATGCGGTCGCTGCTGAGGATGATGAAGCCGGACAACTTCGAGGACATCTCCGCGGTCCTGGCGCTGTACCGCCCCGGCCCGATGGGGGTGGATTCGCACACCAACTACGCCTTGCGCAAGAACGGGCTCCAGGAGATCACCCCGATCCACCCGGAGTTGGCGGAGCCGCTCCAGGAGATCCTCGCCCCGACCCACGGCCTGATCGTCTACCAGGAGCAGGTGCAGCGCGCCGCGCAGATCCTCGCCGGGTACACCCTTGGTCAGGCCGATCTGCTGCGCCGGGCGATGGGCAAGAAGAAGAAGGAGATCCTGGACAAGGAGTTCATCCCGTTCCGGGACGGCTGTCGCGAACACGGCTACTCCGACGACGCGATCCAGAAGGTCTGGGACGTGTTGGTCCCGTTCGCCGGGTACGCCTTCAACAAGGCGCACTCCGCGGCGTACGGGCTGGTGTCGTACTGGACGGCCTACCTGAAGGCGCACTACCCGGCCGAGTACATGGCGGCGCTGCTCACCTCCGTCGGTGACGACAAGGACAAGATGGCCATGTACCTGTCGGAGTGCCGGCGGATGGGCATCCAGGTGCTGCCGCCGGACGTCAACACCTCGGCCGGGCCGTTCACCCCGGTCGGCAAGGAGATCCGCTTCGGTCTCGGCGCGATCCGCAACGTCGGCGCGAACGTGGTCGCCTCGATCATGCGCTGCCGCGCGGAGAGGGACGAGTACGCCGACTTCTACGACTTCCTGTCCAAGGTGGACGCGGTGGTCTGCAACAAGAAGACGATCGAATCGCTGATCAAGGCGGGAGCGTTCGACTCGCTCAAGCATTCCCGCAAGGCCCTGCTCACCGTGCACGCCGACGCCATCGACGCGTACGCCGACGTCAAGCGCAAGGAGGCCGTCGGGCAGTACGACCTGTTCGGGGCGGGCTTCGGTGACACCGAGACGGCGACCAGCACCACGGTCATGCCGACCATCGCCGACGGGGAATGGGACAAGCGTGACAAGCTCGCGTTCGAGCGCGAGATGCTCGGCCTGTACGTCTCCGACCATCCGCTGTTCGGCCTGGAGCACATCCTCGGCGCGGCGGCCGACACCACCATCGCCGCCCTCTCCGAGGAGGGCACCGTGCCCGACGGCGCGGTGGTCACCCTCGCCGGCATCCTCTCCGGAGTGCAGCGGCGGGTCACCAAGCAGGGGCGGGCGTGGGCCTCGGCGACCCTGGAGGACCTCGCCGGCGGGGTGGAGACGCTGTTCTTCCCGAACACCTACGAGGTGATCGGCCAGTACATCGCCGAGGACGCGATCGTCGTGGTCAAGGGCCGGGTCGACCGGCGCGACGACACCCCGCGCATCATGGCGATGGACATGTCCCTGCCGGACGTCAGCATCAGCACGGCGAACAAGCCGGTGACCCTCACCATCCCGGTGACCCGCTGCACCCCGCCGTTGGTGGCGAGGATCAAGGAAACCCTGGTGCTGCACCCCGGCGACGCCGAGGTGCACGTCAAGCTGCTCAACGGCAGCCGAAGCGCGACGTGGCGGCTCGGCCCGGTCCGGGTGGCGGCCACCACCGCCCTGATGGCCGACCTGAAGACCGTCCTCGGCCCAGCCAACGTCACCTGATCCCCCCCCCATCCGCGCGTCGAGTCGTGCAGCTCTGGTGAGGTGGTCGCGACAAGCCGGTCCGGTCAGGTGCCACACCTGCGTGGCCGACGGGGCGGGGGGCCGAGCTGGGGTGGGTGGGGGCCAGAGGGGCCGGATTGGCGCTTAGGGTGCGCTGCCGGGGCGGCTAGCGTCGGGTCGTGGAACTGGAACAGGCGCAGAAGGTGTGGCAACCACGGCCGGGGTGGCTGAACACCGCCAGCTACGGGCTGCCTCCGGACCCGGCCTGGGACGCGCTGCAGGAGGCGCTGGCTGACTGGCGGGCGGGACAGGGGTCGTGGAGGACCTGGGGTGGGGCCACCGATCGGTGCCGGGCCGCCTTCGCCCGGATCGTCGGGGTGCCGGTGGTCGACGTCGCGGTCGGCGGCACCGTCTCGCAGCTACTGGCGCCGGTGGCCGCCGCGCTGCCCGTCGGCGCCCGGGTGGTCGTACCCGGGGTCGAGTTCACCTCCAACCTCTTTCCCTGGTTGGTGCAGGAGGCACGGGGAGTCCAGGTACGTACCGTGCCGCTGGCCGAACTGGCCGCCTCGGTCGACGCCGACACCGACCTGGTGGCGTTCAGTCTGGTGCAGTCCGCCGACGGCGCGGTGGCCGCGTACGACGACATCGTCGCGGCGGCCCGGACCCACGGTGCGCTCGTCGCGGTCGACGCCACCCAGGCGTGTGGCTGGCTGCCGTTCGACGCGGGCCGCGCCGACGTGGTGGTGGCTGGCGGGTACAAGTGGCTGATGGGCCCTCGGGGCACCGCGTTCGCCTACCTCGCCCCAACGTTGCGGGACCGGCTGCGGCCGGACGCTGCCGGCTGGTACGCGGGCCACGACCCGCACGCCTCCTACTACGGCCCGCCGCTGCGGCTGGCCGAGGACGCCCGCCGGTTCGACATCTCACCGGCCTGGTTCAGTTGGGTGGGTGCCGCGCCGGCGCTGGACCTGCTGTTGGAGATCGGCGTGCCCGTGGTGCGCGCGTACGATGTGGCGTTGGCCAACCGCTTCCTCACCGGGCTGGGGCAGCCGCCCGGACACAGCGCGATCGTAACCGTCGAGGTGCCCGACGCGCAGGAGAAGCTCGAACGGGCCGGGATTCGCGCGGCGGTGCGGGCCGGCCGGGTACGGGCTTCCTTCCATCTCTACTCCACCACCGAGGACGTCGACCTGGCCCTCGACGCCCTCACCTCCTGACCGCGCCGCCCGCTCCGCACCGGGGACGGCTCGCCGGTGCGGAGCGGGCGGCGCTCCCATGACCGTCGATCTAGGGGTGGTCGTCGTCGCTGGAGATCGACTGACAGCTCTTTTCCCTAGATCGACGGGACGTCACGGGGCTACTTGCCGGTGACGATGCCCGGGTTAATGCACAGGCCCGGGGTGTTGCCGTGTTTGTCGGCGATCTCCAGGCAGCGGGTCACCTTGTCCACGGTGGCGTTGGTCTCGGTGATCTGCTTCTGGATCTCGGCGTTGAGGCGGTCCTGTTCGAGGTTGCGGGTCTGGGCGAGCTTGTCTTGGAATGCCTTGATGTTGCCCTCGGTCTTGTCGTCGTGGTTGACCCTGGTGATGGTGACCGACAGGATCTCGACGTCGTCGGCCAGCCGGCCCTCGGCGTTGGACTTGATGCTCGCCGCGAAGGGTTTGAGGTCGACGTTCAGGTTGCCCGTCTTCGAGTCGATGCGCTCCAGGGGGTTGTAGGTGGCGAAGGCGTCGTTCACCGCGCTGTCGAGCTGGACCCCGACCCGCTGTCCCCGGAAGCTCTCGAAGTCGCCCTTGTAGTCCATGAACTGCTTCGGGGCGTTCTCGGGCTGGACCTGCCACTCGACGAGCACCTCCACGCACGCGTCGGCCAGGGTGCCGGTACGGACCCGTACGCAGTGGTCGCTGCCGATGTGGTCGTACTTCTGCCGCCCGGCGTCCCACTCGCCGACGCGCTGCCACGGGGTGACCCATTTCAGGCCGGAGCCGGTGACCTCACCGGTCGGCTTGCCGAAGCTGGTGACGATGCCGACCGAGCGGATCGGTACCGAGTGGGCACTCGATGCGACGGTGAGGACGATCGCCCCGATCAGGGCGCCGATCGCCGCCAGGGCGCTGGTCTGCCGCACCTGGCGCTGCGAGCCGAGCAGGGCGACGGCGAGGGTGATGGCCGCGATGGCGGCGGCGATGATCGCCAGGATGAAGCCGAAGGGCATGACGGGGACCTTTCAGGGGTTCGCTAAGTTGATCATCAACTTAGCCCTCCGGGTCAAGCTGCCATCAATGTGGCGGGGGACACTGTCGATACGGATCGGTTCCGTATCGTAACTGCTCTACGCTCAGTGGTGATGCGGACGGGACCGTGTCGGAATTTGGGGGCCGAGATGCGACCGAACGAGAACGCCGGACACCCGAGGAGGTGGGCGATCCTCGGCGTGCTGGTGATCAGCCTGCTCGTGGTCGTCCTCGACAACACCATCCTCAACGTCGCACTGCGAACGCTCGCCGACCCGGTGCACGGGCTCGGCGCGAGCCAGGGCGAGCTCGAACGGGCGATCAACTCGTACACGCTGGTCTTCGCCGGACTGCTGTTCACCTTCGGCGTGCTGGGTGACCGCGCCGGCCGCCGCCGGATGCTGCTGATCGGGCTCGTGCTCTTCGGACTGGCGTCGTGGCTGTCGGCGTACGCGCAAGGTCCCGGCCAGCTGATCGCGGCCCGCGCGTTGATGGGCATCGGCGGCGCCGCCATCATGCCGGCGACCCTGTCGATCATTTCCAACGTCTTCGACCCCCGCGAACGGGCCCGGGCCATCGGGACCTGGGCCGGCGCGGTCGGTCTGGCGGTGGCGATCGGTCCGGTCCTGGGTGGCCTGCTGCTGGAGCACTTCTGGTGGGGCTCGGTATTCCTGATCAACGTGCCCGTCGTGGCGGCCGGCGTGGTCCTGGTCGCGCTGCTGGTGCCCGAGTCGCGGGACCCCGAACCGGGCCGTATCGACGCGCTCGGCGTGCTGCTGTCGGTGGTCGGTCTGGTCGCCCTCACCTACGGCATCATCGACGGTGGCGAGCACGGCTTCGGTCGGCCCCTGGTCTGGGTCTCGATCGTCGGCGGCGTCGGGGTGCTCGCCTGGTTCGTCCTGCACGAACGGCGCAGCAGCCACCCGTCGCTGGACATCCGGCTGTTCCGGGTTCCCCGCTTCGCCGCCCCGGTGGCGATGATCGGGCTGGTCTTCTTCGCCGCGATGGGCGTGATGTTCTTCAGCTCGTTCTACCTGCAACTGGTGCGTGGCTACAGCCCGCTAGAGACCGGCCTGCTCTTCCTGCCCTTCGCGGTCGCCCAACTCGCCTTCGCCCCGCGCAGCGCCACCATGGTCCGCAGGTACGGCGCCCGGATGGTGTCGGCGGTGGGGCTGGTGCTGACCTCGGTGGCGTTGGGCGCGTTCGCCTTCGTCGACGCCGCCACGCCCATCTGGGTGGTGCTGGTCGCGTTCTTCCTGCAGGGCGTCGGGATGGCCAACATCATGCCGCCGGCCACTGAGTCGATCATGTCGGCGCTGCCGCGGGAGAGGGCCGGCGTGGGCTCCGCGGTCAGCAACACCATCCGGCAGGTGGCCGCCGCGCTCGGCGTCGCGGTGATCGGCTCGGTGCTGGCCGCGGGCTACCGCAGTGGGATCGAACCGGCCCTGGCGGAGCTGCCGCCGGCGGCCGGCGAGGCGGCCGGCGAGTCCATCGCGGGCGCGTACGCCGCGGCCGGTCAGCTCGGTCCGGCGGGGCCGCAGCTGGTCGCGGCGGCCAACGACTCCTTCGTCTCGGCGATGCACGTCTCGGCGCTGCTGGCCACGCTGGTCGCCGTGGCCGGCGTTCTGGTGGCCCTGCGCTGGATGCCGGGCCGGTCCGAGGTCGGTGCACCGGCCCCTATCGGGGAACCCGAGTTGGCCGGTGTCGTGCCGCGTCAGGGACAATGAGGGGATGAGTAGCACGGCGGACCCTCCGCGACCCCCTGGGCGGCCGCGGAGCGTCCGCGCGGACGAGGCGATCATCGAGGCCACCCTGGACCTCCTCGCGGAGGGCAGCACCATCGAGGCGATCTCGGTCGAGGCGATCGCCGCGCGGGCCGGGGTCGGCAAGGCCACGATCTACCGCCGCTGGTCGGGTAAGGACGTGCTGCTGCGCGACGCGCTGCGGACTCTCAAGGGCCACGTGCCACAGCCGGCCGGGCGATCCGTCCGCGACGACCTGATCACGCTGGTCGGCGCGGTGGGGCACGCCATCGACCCCCGGGCGGAACGGATCATGCCCAGCCTGGTGCCCGAGGTGAACCGCAGTCCCGAGCACCACGCGCTCTACCAAAGCATCATCGAGCCGCGCCGGACGGTGATGCGGGAGGTCCTGCGACGCGGCGTGCGCGCCGGCGACCTCCGCGCGGACCTCGACATCGACGTGACCATGGCGATCCTCACCGGTCCGATGCTCATCCAGCGGGTGATGCGCTGGCACCCCGACCTCGACGAGACCACACTCGCCGAGAAGATCGTCGATGGCGTGCTCACCGGCATCCGCGCCGACTGACCGCCGCCGCCCGGGGTGTCCGCCGCCGCCCGAGCGGGCTCAGCCAGGGGCCCGCAGACGGTGCAGCCGCAACGCGAGCTGCACCTCCAGGGCCCGCTCGGGCTGCTGCCAGTCGCCACCGAGCAGCTGACCGACCCGCTCCAGCCGCTGGGTCACCGTGTTGACGTGCACGTGCAGCTGCTCGGCGGCGCGGGCCAGGCTGCCGCCCACCCCGAAGTACGCTTCCAGCGTCCGTATCAGCGCGGTGCCCCGCCGGGCGTCGTAGTCGACCACCGGGCCGAGGGTCGCGGTGAGGAACCGACTGACGTCGGCGTCACCGCCGCCGTCGACGGCCCCAAGCAGCAGCCCGACGAAGCCCAGCTCGGCGGCGCTCGACCCCTGCCCGGCCCGGCCCAGCGCGCCGAGGGCGCTCAGGCAGCGGTCGGCCTCCCGGAAGGCGGTGGTCAGCGAAGCCGGGCCGGCCGACGGACCGCTCGCTCCGGCGGTCACCGGCCGGCCGGTGATCCGCGCAAGGTCACGGGCCACCGCGCGGGCACTGCCACCGGCATCCTGGCCGGGTAGCATCAGCGCCACCCGGCCGTCGCGCGCCGCGGCCAGCCCGCCCCTGGTCGAAGCGTACGTAATGGCCCAGGAGAGCACCCGCTGCCGGGCCGAGCCGGTGGCCGCGATGGCGTCGTCACCGACGGTCACCAGGATGTGCGGCGCGTCCAGGTCCACGCCGAGGCGATGGGCCCGGCCGCGCAGCGCGTCGATGTCCCGCAGTGGCCGGGCGATGAGGTCGTCGAGCAGTTCGCCCCGGACCCGACCCTCCGCCTCGGCGACGGTACGCCGGAACAGCAGCAGCAGCGCGGTCACCAGCGCGGCCCGCTCCAGGATCCGCTGGTCGGCGTCGGCCAGCTCCTCCTCGGGACGCAGCACCAGCACGCCCAGGTTCTCCGCTCCGGCCACCACGGCGGCGTACCAGAGCGCGCCCCGGCGCACGCTGCGTCCCTCGGTCCGCGACGCCGCCACCGCCTCGATGATGTCCCCTCGGAGCGGCTCATCGATCTCGCCGACCCGGGCCAGCAGCCGCCCGTCGGCGTCGAGCGCCAGCAGCGCGCCGCCGAGCACCTCGGTGACCGCCGCGGCCACGTCCTCCACCCCGCCGCCGCGCAGCACCAACGCGGTCATCCGGTCGTGGGCCGCGGCGGCGCGCTCCACCGAGCTGCTGTGCGCGCGGATGGTGGTGTTGGCCGACGACAGCTCCTCCAGCGCGGAGCGGGTCTCCGCCAGTAGCCGGGCGGTGTCGATCGCCACCGCGGCGTGCGCGGCCAGCGAAAGCAGCAGCGCCACCTCCTCGCGGGCGAACGGCCGGGCCGAGCGGTTCGCCGCGTAGAGCACGCCGATGCTGGTGGAGCCGAGCCGTAGCGGAACCCCGAGGATGGCCACCAGACCCTCCTCGCCCACCCCGGCGTCGATCTCCCGGGTGTGGTGGAAGCGCTCGTCCTGTGGATAGTCCGCGGTGACGTACGGGGCACCCGACTGGGCCACCAGGCCGCCGAGGCCGGCGCCCATCGGCAGCCGCAGCCGCTGGAACCGGGCGGAGACCGAGCCGTCGGTCACCCGCATGTACGTGTCGCCGCGGCCGGCGTCGTCGAGGGTCATGTAGGCGACGTCGGCGCCGAGCAGATGTCGGGCCCGGTGCACGATCGCTCGCAGCACGTCGTCCAGGTCGCGCAGCCCGGCCAGGTCGCTGACCGTGTCGTACAGGCCGGACAGCTCGCTCTCCCGGCGGCGGCGGCGCTCCAACAGCGCGCGGACCCGCAGCGCCACCGCCTTGGCCTGCTCCACCTCGGCGATCTGGTCGGCGGGCAGCCCGGCCGACCGGGCGGCCACCAGCGGTCCCTCGAACTCGACCGCGGCGGCCTCCCGGGCGAGCAGTTCCAGGAACTCCACCGGTGACGACATGACCGACATTGTGCGGGTGACCAGTGCTAGTTCGCCGTCCAACCCCCGTCGAGCGCTATCGAGGCACCGGTGAGGAAGGCCGCCGGCGGGGAGCAGAGGTAGGCCAGCAGCTCCGCGACCTCCTCGGGCTCGATCAGGCGCTTGATCGCCGCCCGGGCCAGCATGATCCTCTCGACCACCTCGGTCTCGGGGATGCCGTGGGTGGCCGCCTGGTCGGCGATCTGGCTCTCCACCAGCGCGGTACGCACGTACGCCGGGTTGATGCAGTTGGCGGTGACGCCGTGTGTCGCCCCTTCCAACGCCACCACCTTGGACAGCCCCTCCAGGGCGTGTTTCGCCGACACGTACGCCGCCTTGTACGGCGAGGCGCGCAGTCCGTGCACCGAGGAGATGTTGACGATCCGGCCCCAGCCGCGGGCGTACATGTGCGGCAGCGCCCGCCGGATCACCAGGAAGGGCGCCTCCACCATCACCCGCTGGATGTACTCGAAGCGTTCGACGGGAAAGTCCTGGATCGGTGCCACGTGCTGGAGTCCGGCGTTGTTGACCACGATGTCCACGTCCGCGTCGAGCCGGCCCACCGCCTCGGGGTCGGCGAGATCCACCTCCTCGGCCCGCCCGCCCGCCTCGACGGCCACCAGCTTCGCCGCCTCGACGTTGCGGTCGACGACCAGGACGGTGGCGCCGGCCGCGGCCAGCCGTAGCGCGCAGGCCCGGCCGATGCCGCCTCCTCCGCCCGTCACGAGTGCGGTACGACCGGCGAGGTCGACGTTCACGACGTGGGGGACCGCCACGGGTTCTGCCGTCATGGCGCATGAAGCTACGAGCTGTGTGGCCGGGCGCACATGGCGTCATGGCACATACTCGCGCCGCCCCATGTGGGTGGACGCGACATCACGGTCTGTACGACGTGGCGGGGTGGGGCGGGGTCGCAGTGGGTGGGCGTGTCCCGCGGCACGGCGTGTCGGCGACCTCGGTAGGGTGTCGAACACACGTACTGCCCGGCGGCTGGGAGGAGGCGGTGTGCGGGTGCTCGGCGTCGACCCAGGACTGACCCGCTGCGGGGTGGGAGTGGTCGAGGGGGTGCCGGGTCGACCCTGCATGTTGGTCGCCTACTACGTGGTGCACACCGATCCGGCCGACGAGCTGCCCATCCGGCTGCTGCACCTGGACCGCTCCCTCGCCGAACTGGTCGCCGAGCACCGGCCGGACAGCGTCGCCGTGGAGCGGGTGTTCAGCCAGCACAACATGCGCACGGTGATGGGCACCGCCCAGGCCAGCGGTATTGCGGTGCTGGCCGGCGCGCGGGCCGGGCTGCCGGTGCAGACGTACACCCCGAGCGAGGTGAAGGCGGCGGTGACCGGATCTGGCCAGGCGGACAAGGCGCAGATGACCGCGATGGTCACCCGGCTGCTGCGGCTGTCCGAGCCGCCCCGGCCCGCCGACGCCGCGGACGCCCTCGCGCTGGCGATCTGCCACGTGTGGCGCGGCGGCACGCGGTCGAAGCTGGCCGCCGCCGCGGACCGGGTCAGACGAGGAGGAGCGAGATGATCGCCAGTGTGCGCGGCGTGGTGACCGCCACCGGACCGGACCACGCGGTGATCGAGGTCGGCGGAGTCGGCCTGGCCGTGCAGTGCGCCCCGGGCGCGCTCGCCGACCTGCGGGTCGGCCAGCCGGCCAGGCTGGCCACCAGCCTGGTGGTCCGGGAGGACTCGCTCACTCTCTACGGCTTCGCCGACGACGAGGCCAAGTCGTTGTTCGAGCTGCTACAGACCGCCAGCGGGGTCGGTCCGCGACTGGCGCAGGCGGTGCTCGCGGTGCACACCCCGGACGCGGTGCGAAGAGCGATCGCCAACGCCGACACGGCGGCGTTGACCCGGGTGCCCGGCGTCGGCAAGAAGGGCGCCGAACGCCTGGTGCTGGAGCTGCGGGACCGGATCGGTCCGGTCGTGGTGGGCGCCGACGGCGCGGCCGGTGTCACCGGTGGCGGGTGGCCCGAGCAGGTCCGCCAGGCGCTGGTCGGGCTCGGCTGGACGGCGGGCCAGGCCGATCAGGCGGTGGCGGCGGTCGCCGAGACCGTCGACGGTCCGACCCCGCCGGTACCGGTGCTGTTGAAGCAGGCCATCCGGCTGCTTGGTCGCACCCGATGAGTGAGCCGGACGGCGGACTGGTCTCGGCGTACGTCAACGAGGCGGACCTGGACGCGGAGGTCAGTGTCCGGCCGAAGCGGCTGGACGAGTTCATCGCCCAGCACCGCGTCCGTGACCAGCTCGACCTGCTGCTGCAGGGGGCGATGCGGCGCGGCTCCCCACCCGATCACATCCTGCTGTCAGGGCCACCTGGCCTGGGTAAGACCACCCTGGCCAACATCGTGGCCGCCGAGTTGGGCGCCGGCCTCCGGGTGACCAGCGGGCCGGCGATCGAGCGGTCCGGCGACCTGGCGGCGATCCTGACCAGCCTGGCCGAGGGCGACGTGCTGTTCATCGACGAGATTCACCGCATTGCCAAGCCGGCGGAGGAGCTGCTCTACAGCGCGATGGAGGACTTCCGGGTCGACGTGGTGGTCGGCAAGGGGCCGGGCGCCACCGCCATCCCGCTGGACGTCGAGCCGTTCACGCTGGTCGGCGCGACCACCCGCTCCGGCCTGCTCACCGGCCCGATGCGGGACCGCTTCGGCTTCGTCGCGCACCTCGACTTCTACGCACCGGCCGACCTGGAGACGCTGCTGCACCGCTCGGCGCGCATCCTCGGGGTACCGATCACCGACGACGGGGCGGCAGAGATCGCCGGGCGCTCCCGGGGGACGCCGCGGATCGCCAACCGCCTGCTCCGTCGGGTGCGGGACTTCGCCGAGGTGCGCGCCGAGGGCGTGGTCACCGTCGAGACCGCCCGGGCGGCGCTGACCGTGTACGACGTGGACGAGCTCGGGCTGGACCGGCTCGACCGGGCGGTGTTGACCGCCCTGGTCGACTCGTTCCGGGGCGGTCCGGTCGGCCTGTCGACTCTGGCCGTGGCGGTGGGGGAGCAGCCGGACACGGTGGAGGAGGTCTGCGAGCCGTTCCTGGTGAGGGCCGGCCTGTTGGCGCGTACGCCCCGGGGCCGGGTGGCCACTGGTGCCGCCTGGCAGCACCTGGGGCGTACACCACCGAATGGTACATTTGCGGCTGAAGTTCCGCCGTCGCCCGATTTGTTCTCGGTGGACACCGACGATGCGTGATCTGTTCGTGATCTGTGCCGCATTCGGCGTTCCCAGATTGACCGACTAGACTCGCCGCGGTCTGTACAGGATGTGAAAATCCGCCTCCGCTCTGGTGCTCACGCACCGGGCCGGAGGCCAATGGGAAGGTCGACAACCGTGCACTACGCAGCAGAAGGCGGCGGTGCGGGCGGCTTCACGCCGATCCTCATGATCGCCCTGCTCTTCGGCGTCATGTACTTCATGATGATCCGTCCGCAGCAGAAGCGCCGCCGCGAGGCCGAGGCGATGCAGTCGGCGCTCTCCCCGGACGACGAGGTGGTCACCATCGGCGGGCTCTACGGCACGGTCACCGGTGTCGAGGACGACAGCGTCCTGCTCGAGGTCGCTCCCGGAGTGCAGGCCCGCTTTGCCCGTCCGGCGATCGCCCGGGTGGTCACCAGGGCGGAGCTCCCCTCCGAGGCCACGGCCGAGGAACCCGGCGCCGGCGCCGTCAAGGACTGAACACCGCGCCCACCCAGGTCGCCGGCCTCCGGACACCAGGGTGCAGGTGCCCGCACGCGTCCCCGAGCGGGGGCCGCCGTGCGCGGTGGAACAACTGGATAGATGGCCGACGCCGGGCGTCGGTGCGCCGGTCCGTCCGGTCCACGCGCCTCGCGTCGACCATCCGAGGCGGCGGCGTCAGCCCGGGGGCCTTCGGAAGGCAGACCGTCGGTCGGGCAGCCGGCCGACCCGCCGCCGCGCCGCGGTGGCGTGACCACAGGGAGACAGGACAGCCGTGGCACCACCTCAGGGACAGATGCGCCCGGGCCGGCAGTTGGCCGTACTCGGCGGCATCTTCGTCGTCCTCTATCTTTTGGTGTTCTTCTCGGGCGGTGCCAGCGGTGGCTGGAAGGACCGGCTCGAACCCCGTCTCGGTCTTGACCTGGTCGGCGGCACACGGCTCACGCTGGAGGCGACCAACACCCTCGACGGTCGGGCCCCGACGGCGGACAATCTCGAACGCGCCCGGCAGATCATCGAGAGCCGGGTCAACGCG
The DNA here is from genome assembly GCF_048060415.1 of Micromonospora sp. LOL_024. Classification (NCBI taxonomy): domain Bacteria; kingdom Bacillati; phylum Actinomycetota; class Actinomycetes; order Micromonosporales; family Micromonosporaceae; genus Micromonospora; species Micromonospora sp. LOL_024. Next base: position 140,643 of record NZ_JBHMIS010000003.1, on the reverse strand, counting down.
TACGGCGTCGCCGAGGCCGAGGTGGTCACCGAGGGCGACCGCAACATCGTCATCTCCCTGCCCGGTGAGAACCGCGACCTCAACGAGGTCGGCAACGCCGCCGAGCTGCGCTTCCGCAAGGTGCTGACGATTGTGGACGGCAGCGGGACCATCCCGGCGCCGGCGCCGACCGAGACCCCCGAGGCCACGCCGTCGGGCAGCCCGAGTCCTCAGGCGACCCCGTCCGGCAGCGTGAGCCCCACGCCCGACGCCGAGGCCACCTCGTCGCCGACCCCGGGCGGTCAGGGCGGCGGAGCGCCGACCCCGACTCCGTCCGAGAGCCCCGCCGCGACCCCGTCACCGGCGGCGACCGAGGAGGTGCCGCAGAGCGTCGAGGAGCAGCGCCGGGCCGTCGAGCAGAAGGTGGGCGCCGAGGCGTGGGCCGCCGCGAGCGCGTTGCAGGCGCCGGCCGACCTGAGCACCGACCCGTCGCTGGCCGACAGGCTCAAGCCGTTCGCCGACCTCAACGGTCGGGAGGTCGCGGTGCTGCCGGCGCAGATGCAGTTCAACGTGCCGACGATCGGCTGCCCGCAGCTCGACGAACGGCCGCCGGCGTCCATCTCTGACCCGGAGCAGCAGGCCGTCGCCTGTGAGGGGGGTTACGCCAAGAACCTGCTGGACGTGGCGAAGGTGCTCGGCACCGACGTCTCCGACGCCAACGCGGTGCGCGACGAGACCAGCCAGTGGGTGGTCAGCCTGAACTTCACCGGCTCCGGGCAGGACAAGTGGACCGCCCTGACCCGCGAGGCGTTCAACAACGAGGGCCAGGCGTGCGACGCCTCCGCGCTCGGCGACGAGGGTAAGTGCCGGGTCGCCGTGGTGCTGGACAACCGGATCATCTCGTCGCCGCAGATCCAGGGCGTGTTGACCGGCAACTCGCAGATCACCGGCAACTTCAGCAACGCCGAGGCCAGCGAGCTGGCCGGTTACCTCAGCTACGGTGCCCTGCCGGTCACCTTCGAGGCGCAGGAGCAGCAGAACGTCACCGCCACCCTGGGCGCCAGCCACCTGCGGGCCGGTCTGCTCGCGGCCGGCATCGGCATGCTGCTGGTCATCATCTACTCGTTCTTCTACTACCGCCTGCTGGGCTCGGTTATCTTCCTGAGCCTGATCCTGTCGGCCCTGCTGCTCTTCGGGGCCCTGGTGGTGCTCGGCCGGCAGATCGGCTTCACGCTCACCCTCGCCGGCATCGCCGGCATCATCGTCTCGCTCGGCGTGGCGGCGGACTCGTTCGTCATCTACTTCGAACGGCTCAAGGACGAGATCCGGGAGGGCCGCAGCCCGCGCAGCGCGGTGCCGCGCGCCTGGATCCGGGCCCGCCGGACGATCATCTCGGCGAACGCGATCACCATTCTGTCGGCGCTGGTGCTCTACATCGTCTCGGTCGGCACGGTGAAGGGCTTCGCCTTCGCCCTGGGCCTGGCTACGGTGCTCGACCTGCTGGTGGTCTTCCTCTTCCGGCATCCGATCATGACGATGTTCGCCGGGACCAAGGCGTTCCTGTCCCCCCGGGTCAGCGGGCTCGGCCGGGTGCTACCGACCCGGTCGGCGCAGGCCACCCCGCCCCGCAACCAGCGCGTCAAGGAGGCCTGAGATGGCTGAGACTGGTCTGGCAGCCCGCCTCTACCGAGGTGAGGCCGGCCTCAACATCGTGGGCCGCCGCAAGGCGTGGTTCACGGTCGCCGCGGTGCTGGTGCTGATCGCGCTCAGTAGCGTGATCTTTCGGGGCTTCAGCCTCGGCATCGAGTTCGCCGGCGGCAACTCGTTCCAGGTTCCGACCAGCGTCGGAACCATGCAGGACGCGGAGGCACGCGCCGACGAGGCGCTGGCCGGCGCGGGCGACGACGCCCACGTTGTCACGGCCCAGCAGGTCGGCGGTGGTGGCGGCGGCGAGTTCTACGAGTTGCGGACCACCCAGCTCGACGCCGAGCAGGCCGAGGCGGTCCGGGTCGAGATGGGCCGGCTTCTCGGCATCGACCCGGCCGAGATCGCCAGCAACCGGGTCAGCGAGGCCTGGGGCAGTCAGGTGACCAACCGGGCACTGATCGGTCTGTTGGTCTTCCTCGCGCTGGTGACGGTCTACCTGGTGCTGCGGTTCGAGTGGCAGATGGCCGTCGCGGCGATCTTCTCGCTGGTGTCGAACCTGTTCCTCACCGCCGGCATCTACTCGATCGTCGGGTTCGAGGTGACCCCGTCGACGATCATCGGTTTCCTCACCATTCTGGGCTTCGCCCTCTACGACGTGGTGGTGGTCTTCGACAAGGTGCAGGAGAACACCAGGGGGATCACCGCGAACAACAACCAGACGTACGGCGACGCGGCGAACCTGGCCGTCAACCAGAGCCTGATGCGGTCGATCAACACCTCGGTGGTGGCGTTGCTGCCGGTCGGCGGCATCCTGTTCATCGGTGCCGGCCTGCTCGGTGCGGGCACCCTGAAGGACCTCGGTCTGGTGTTGTTCGTCGGTATGGCGATGGCCTTCGTCACCTCGATCATGCTGGCCACCCCGCTGCTGGTGGTGCTGAAGAGCCGCGACCCGCGTATCCAGGCACACAACAGGCGTGTGTTGGCCCGCCGGGCGGCGGTCAGCCGGAACGAGACTTCGGTCAAGGTCGGCGCGACCCCGGCGGCCGAACCCACGGCGGAGCCAGATGCCGCGGAGGCCGGCGCCATGGCCGGCGCGGCCGCGCCCAAGGTGGGCGCCCGGCCGTCCGGCAAGCGCTCCGGTGGCGCCCGCGGTGGGCGCCCCGGTGGTGGGGGCGGCAGTCGTCCGGGCGGCGCCAAGCGGCGCTGAGACCGCCGGGAACCACCCGGTAGGAGACGGAAACCGGCGGCGTCCCGCATGCTGTGCGAGCAGTGTGCGGGACGCCGCGGCCACGTGAAGGGGAGCGGAACAGCCGTGACGGAGACACACAGCGCCGGGGTACGCGGAGACAGCGGGCCGCAGGCGGCCCGATTGGTGGCCAGCCGAGTGCTCGACGTGCCCGACTTCCCCAAACCCGGCGTCATGTTCAAGGACCTGATGCCGTTGTTCGCCGACGGTGACGCCTTCCGCGAGGTGATCGACGGGATCGTGGCCCACCACGGACGGGAGTCCTTCGACACCGTCGTCGGCATCGAGGCGCGCGGCTTCGTGGTCGCCGCGGCCATCGCGTACGCGACGGGGGTCGGTGTGGTGCCGGTACGCAAGGCCGGCAAGCTGCCCCGGCCCGCCTACGCCGCCTCCTACCAGCTGGAGTACGGCGAGGCGACGCTGGAGGTGCACCAGGACGCCTTCACGGCCGGTCACCGGGTGCTGGTGGTCGACGACGTGCTCGCCACCGGCGGCACGGCCGCGGCGACGTTGGACCTGGTGGAGCGGGCCGGTGGCACGGTCGCCGGCTTCACCGTGCTGCTGGAGCTTGCCTTCCTCGGTGGCCGGGACCGGCTGGCGCCGCGTCCCGTGCATGCGCTGTTGACCGTTTGAGGCGCGGTGGCCGCCCAAGGACCCGGCACCGTCCGTCCGGCGGAGCGGCAGGGCACTCCGGGTGCGGGTAGCATTGCCCATTGCTGACCGGACGGTGACCCGTCTGAGCGGCGCTAGACCACACCGGCCGGCGCGCGGTCGGTCTGTCCCCGGCGAGCGGTGAGGAGGCCGGTGTCCCACGATGTCGTTCCTCCGGTGGAGGGCACGGTGCACCCGACAGGTGACGCGGACGGCTCGCTGACTGATCGCAACGGCGCCGTCGTACCGGCGTCGGGCGGCGGACCCGCAGTGGTGACACCCACCGGCGACGGGGACCGTCCGGCCGTCGGCGCGGAGGTCACCTCCGCCGAGGCCGCCGCCGACCCGTCGCCGAGCAGTGGCTTCGCGTTCTCCCACGCGCCCACTGGGCGCCGGGTCCGGGCGCGGCTGGCGCGGTTTAATGCGCCGTGGCAGTCTTCGCAGGTCAGCGAGGTGCTGGAGCCGCTGATCTCGTCCCACCGGGAGAACCACCCGAAGGCGGACGCGCGGCTGTTGCAGCGGGCCTTCGACACCGCTGCGCGTTGGCACTCGGGTCAGTACCGTAAGTCCGGCGACCCGTACATCACCCACCCGCTGGCGGTGGCGACGATCCTGGCCAACCTGGGCATGGACACCACCACCCTGGTCGCCGCGCTGCTGCACGACACCATCGAGGACACGGAGTACTCCCTCGACCAGATGCGCGCGGACTTCGGTGGCGAGGTCGCCCTGCTGGTCGACGGGGTCACCAAGCTCGACAAGGTGAAGCTCGGTGACGCGGCCAAGGCCGAGACGATCCGCAAGATGGTCGTCGCCATGGCCAAGGACCCGCGGGTCCTGGTGATCAAGTTGGCCGACCGGCTGCACAACATGCGGACGCTGACCTTCCTGCCCCGCCCGAAGCAGGAGCAGAAGGCGAAGGAAACGCTGGAGATCCTCGCCCCGCTGGCCCACCGGCTCGGTATGAACACGATCAAATGGGAGTTGGAGGACCTGGCCTTCGGGACGCTCTTCCCGAAGCGGTTCGAGGAGATCAACCGGCTGATCGGGGAGCACCAGCCGCAGCGTGAGGCGTTGCTGCGGCAGGTGACGCAGAAGGTGCAGATCGACCTGAAGACCGCCAAGATCAAGGCGGAGACGACCGGGCGGCCGAAGCACCTGTACTCGATCTACCAGAAGATGATCGTGCGTGGTCGGGAGTTCAACGACATCTACGATCTGGTGGGTGTGCGGATCCTGGTCGACACGGTGCGGGACTGCTACGCGGCGTTGGGTGTGATCCACGCGAACTGGCAGCCGGTGCCGGGTCGGTTCAAGGACTACATCGCGATGCCGAAGTTCAACATGTACCAGTCGTTGCACACCACGGTGATCGGGCCGACCGGTAAGCCGGTGGAGATGCAGATCCGGACGTACGCGATGCACCGTACGGCGGAGTTCGGTATCGCGGCGCACTGGAAGTACAAGGAGCACAAGGGCACGCAGATCGTCGGGCCGCCGGCGCACATCGACGAGATGACCTGGCTGCGGCAGTTGCTGGACTGGCAGCGGGAGGCGGCGGACCCGAGCGAGTTCCTGGACGCGTTGCGGTTCGACCTGTCCAGCCAGGAGGTGTACGTCTTCACCCCGAAGGGTGACGTGATCCCGTTGCCGACGGGGTCGACGCCGGTGGACTTCGCGTACGCGGTGCACACCGAGGTGGGGCACAAGTGCATCGGGGCGCGGGTCAACGGCAAGCTGGTGCCGTTGGAGTCGACGCTGTCCAACGGTGACGTGATCGAGATTTTCACGTCGAAGTCGGAGACGGCTGGCCCGACGCAGGACTGGTTGGGTTTCGTCAAGAGTCCGCGGGCGCGGACGAAGATTCGGCAGTACTTCAACAAGGAGCGCCGCGAGGAGGCGATCGAGGAGGGCAAGGACGCGATCGTCAAGGCGATGCGTAAGCAGGGCATGCCGTTGCAGCGGATGCTCACCTCCGACAACCTGATGGCGATCGCCCGGGACCTGCACCTGGCCGATGTCGCCTCGCTGTACGCGGCGGTCGGTGACAGCCAGGTCTCCGCGCAGTCGGTGGTGCAGAAGCTGATGGCCTCCTACGGCGGTGAGGAGGGCGCGGCCGAGGACATCGCCGAGACCGCCGTGGCCACCCGGCCGCCGCGCAGCCGGTCGTCCAGCCAGGATCCCGGTGTGGTGGTACGCGGGGTCAGCGACGTGTGGATCAAGCTGGCCCGTTGCTGCACGCCGGTGCCGCCGGACTCGGTGTTCGGCTTCGTGACCCGCTCCGGCGGGGTCAGCGTGCACCGCGACGACTGCGCCAACGCCGAGGACCTGCGTGCCCAGGGTGAGCGGGTGGTCGAGGTGAGCTGGAAACTCACCTCCGCCTCCACGTTCCTGGTCGCCATCCAGGTGGAGGCCCTCGACCGGCACAAGCTCCTCGCGGACGTCACCCGGGTGCTCTCCGAGGAGCGGGTCAACATCCTCTCCGCCACCGTCACCACCACCCGCGACCGGGTGGCGGTGAGCCGGTTCAGTTTCGAGATGGCCGACCCGAAGCACCTGGGGCATCTGCTCGCCACGGTCCGCAAGGTCGACGGCGTTTTCGACGCCTACCGGGTAACCTCCGGCGCCTAGTCTCGCGCGGCCTGCCCTCCGCGCGGTTCTTCAAGAAGTTGGTCGGACAACGCACGGGGTCGAGAGCTTGATCAACTAAGTTGTCGGGTCAGGGCGCCGGGGGCGGGGCACAGTGAAGCGCCCGGCGGCTTGGGGCCGGCGGGCGCTTCAGAGCAATGGTGGTTGCTCAGGCGTCGGCCATGGTCAGGTCGGTGATGACGACCTCCTTCTTGGGGTGGCCACCACCGGCCTGCTCGGCGAACGCGCCGTCGTCACCGGCGGCGGCGACGTCGTCGACGATCTCCATTCCGTCGGTGATGGTGCCGAGCACGGTGTAGTTCGGGTCCAGCGGCGAGTCGCCGTAGACGATGAAGAACTGGCTTCCGGTGCTCGCCGGCTGTGCGGAATTGGCCATCGCGATCACGCCCCGCGGGTACGGCGGACGCTTGTCGGTGGGCAGGTTCTCCTCGGCGATGCGGTAGCTCGGGCCGCCGGTGCCGTCGGACTCCCGCCAGCCGTCGCCGGTGGCACCCGGGTCTCCGCACTGGAGCACCTTGATGCCCTCGGTCACCAGTCGGTGACACTTCGTGTTGTCGAAGAAGTTCTGCTCGGCCAGGTGGGTGAAGCTCCCCGCGGTGCACGGCACCGTTGCCCGGTCGATCCTGGCGGTGATCGGGCCGAGGTTGGTGGTGATCGTCATGGTCTGGGCGCCGGTCTGGCTCTGCTGGGTGTCCGGCAGCCCGACGTCCTTGGTCGTCGGGGTCCTCTCCCCGGCCGGGATCTCGACCCAGTCGCACTGCGTCTGGCCCCCGTCCTGGGCGGTGTCGTCGGAACCGCCGTCGTCGCCGATCAGGTTGCTGGCCAGCCACGCCGTGCCGGCGACCACCAGCAGCAGGACCGCGCCGGCCGCCACGACCGCCTGGGTCTGGCGGCGTTTACGGGCTCGGGTGGCCCGCTCGGCCATCTCCTTCTCGAGCCGGGCGCGGGCCGCCGCGCGCTGCCGCTCTCTGGTGGACGTCACGCCTCGATCCTCCTGGGACTATGTGTGTGTGCCGCTGCGGTGGGTTGCCCCGTGATGCGATCGGTGTAGCGAGGTCTCCCGGTTGGGTCAGCCGGCGCTCGCGCTGGCCTCGGGCGCGCCGGAAGCCTCCGAGGTGGGCGTACCCGTGGGGGCGGGATCGGCGGGTGAGGCCGGATCCAGCACGGGCTCGCCGACGGTCAGGCTCTGGATGACCACGTCGTCGTTCTCCGGCTTGACCTTCTCCCCGGCACCATTGTCCACCGTCGGCAGGGCACCGATCTTCTCGACGACGTCGAGACCGGCGGTGACCTTGCCGATGATCGGGAACCTCGGCTCGGTGGTGGTGAAGTCCTCGAAGAAGATCAGGAACTGGCTGCCGTTGGCGCCCGGTGGGTTCGCGATCATCGCGACCGTGCCCTTCGGGTACGTCGGCGGATCGTCCGGGGACGGACTGGGCTCCGACGAGGCATCCGGGGCGTCAGGCTTGTTCTCGTCGTAGAACGAGTAGGCCGGTCCGCCCAGGCCGGTGCCGCTCGGGTCGCCACAGCGCACCGCGCCCTCGGCGGTGATCTCGTGACACTTGGTGTTGTCGTAGAACGACTGGCTCGCCAGGTGGGCGATGCTCGCGGCCGCGCACGGCGCGGACGCCAGGTCCAACTCGACGGAGACCGGCTCACCCTGGTTGGTGACGATCGTCATCGGCCGAGTACCGGTGACCGGCAAGCCGGTGGTGGCCGGTTCGCCGACGTCTTTGAGGTTGCTGTTGCCGTCGGTGTTCTGCGGTGTCCAGAGGCAGACCTCGTTGGCGGCGGTGTCCTCGGTCGGCTCCCGGTCGAAGGCGCCCAGCGCCCACGCCGAGCCGGCGACGACCAGGACGAGGATCAGGGCGGTACCGACGCCGGCCCGGATCCGTCGGCGGCGCCTGGCGGCGTTGGCCCGGCGAGCCAGTTGCCGGTCGAGCTTGGCCCGCGCCAGTTTGCGCTGCCGGTCCCTGCTGGAAGCCACCCGTGCTCCCCTTTCATCTACCCTGGTCGTCACTTGGTGGTCGCGTACCCGTCGGGCGGCAGGTGCGCCACGCCACACGCCCGCCAGAGTGTACGGGTAGCGGCTGGGAAAGTGGTGTACGAGGTCGGTACCCGTCTGCATCGGGATGCGTCAGTGCCCTCTGGTGCCGGTGGGGCCAATGGCGTGAGTGGTTCCAGGCGGCCGGTTAGGCTTCCCGCAGCGGACGACTCGACAGACTCGACGGAAAGGGGAGCGGACGTGCTCGTGGCTGGCTTTCCCGCGGACGCCTTCGGCACCAACTGTTACGTGGTCGCCGCCGGACCGGGGGAACAGTGCGTGGTCATCGACCCCGGCATCGGGGTGGTCGACCGGCTCGACGCGCTGCTCGCCCAGCACCGGCTGCACCCGGCCGCGGTGCTGCTCACCCACGGGCACCTCGACCACACCTTCTCCGTGGCGCCCGTCTGCGGCGCGCGCGGGATCACCGCGTACGTACATCCGGACGACCGGGAGATGCTGGCCGACCCGGCGAAAGCGCTGTCGATGGACCTCACGCAGCTTTTCGGGGGCCGGCTGCCCTACGCCGAGCCAGATGACGTGGCCGAGTTGGCCGACGGTACGACGCTCGCCCTCGCCGGGCTGGAGATCACCGTCGACCACGCCCCCGGCCATACCGGCGGGTCGGTGCTGTTCCGGCTGCCCGGCGCCGGCTCGCCCTGGGAGGCGGAGCAGATCTGCCTTTCCGGTGACGTGCTCTTCGCCGGCTCGATCGGTCGCACCGACCTGCCGGGCGGCAGCATGCCGACGATGCTCACCAGCCTGCGCGACAAGATCCTTCCGCTGGCCGACGACACCGTCGTGCTGCCTGGCCACGGGCCCGCCACCACCATCGGACGCGAGCGTGCCGCCAACCCGTACCTTGCCGAGGTGGCGGGGACGGGCGACGGGCGACGGGCGGCCCCCAGCCGCGGCCTGTAACGGCCCGCGCCGAGACCTCACCGCGCGGCCCGCGCGGGATCAAGGAGTACGTCATGAGCAAGCCCACGCCCATCTCGGGCTTCCCGGAGTGGACGCCCGCCCAGCGGATGATCGAACAGGTCGTCCTCGACCGGATCCGGTCCACCTTCGAGCTGTACGGCTTCGCGCCCCTGGAGACCCGGGCGGTCGAGCCGCTGGAACAACTGCTGCGCAAGGGGGAGACCTCGAAGGAGGTCTACGTGATCCGGCGCCTGCACGACGATCCGGACGGCGTGGCCGAAGACGACGCGCTCGGCCTGCACTTCGACCTGACCGTGCCGTTCGCCCGGTACGTGCTGGAGAACGCCGGCAAGCTCCAGTTCCCGTTCCGCCGCTACCAGATGCAGAAGGTCTGGCGGGGCGAGCGTCCGCAGGAGGGACGGTACCGGGAGTTCCTCCAGGCCGACATCGACATCGTCGACCGCGACACCCTGGCGCCGCACCACGAGGCGGAGATGCCGCTGGTCATCGGCGACGCGCTGCGTTCGCTGCCGATTCCGCCGGTGCGCATCCAGGTGAACAACCGCAAGATCTGTGAGGGTTTCTACCGGGGCATCGGGTTGACCGATCCGGAGGCGGCGCTGCGCGCGGTGGACAAACTCGATCGGCTCGGCCCGGCCGGTGTGGCGGAGTTGCTGGTCGCCACGGCCGGGGCGAGCGAGGCGCAGGCCAGGTCCTGCCTGGCGCTGGCCGAGATCTCCGCCGTGGACGCCTCGTTCGCCGACGCGGTACACGCGCTGGGGGTCACCGACCCGCTGCTCGACCAGGGCGTGCAGGAGTTGGTGCGGGTGGTGGAGACCGCCGCCGCGCACTCGCCGGGCCTCTGCGTGGCCGACCTGCGGATCGCCCGTGGTCTGGACTACTACACCGGCACCGTCTACGAGACCCAGCTGGTCGGGTACGAGCGGTTCGGCTCCGTCTGCTCCGGCGGTCGGTACGACAATCTGGCCAGCGCCGGTGCCGCCCGCTTCCCCGGCGTGGGTATCTCGATCGGGGTGACCCGGCTGCTCGGCCTGCTGTTCGGCGCGGGCGCACTGTCGGTGTCCCGGGACGTGCCGACCTGCGTGCTGGTGGCGGTGACCAACGAGGAGTTGCGGGGGGCCAGCAACTCTGTCGCGGTGGCGTTGCGCTCGCGCGGCATCCCCACCGAGGTGTCACCGAGCGCGGCGAAGTTCGGCAAGCAGATCCGTTACGCCGAACGGCGCGGCATCCCGTACGTCTGGTTCGCCGGCTCCGACGGCGCGGCCGACGAGGTGAAGGACATCCGCTCGGGCGAGCAGGCCGTCGCGGCGGCGGGGCAGTGGACCCCGCCCCGGGCGGACCTCAAGCCGTTGGTGAGCTGAGCCCAGGTCAGTGCCCTGGGTATGGTCGTCGCTGGCTGTGTCTCGACGACGACACCGGGCAGAGGAACTTCACGTTCAGGCCGAGCGAGGTGTACCCGACGCCGGCCGGGAGGGTGGTGTGGACGGCGCAGGCTGCGGCGGTGTCCAGGAGGGTGGACAGCACGCCGCCGTGCACCGTGCCGAGCGGGTTGTAGTGGAACTCCTGCGGCTCCAGTTCGACCACGACGCGCCCTTCGTCGGCCGCCATCCGCGCCATGTCGATCAGATGCATCACCGGTGGCGCGGCCAGACCGGTGGTGCGGCCAGCTCGCCGGCGATCATCGCGCGGAGCAGTTTCAGCCCGCTGCGCCGGCCGACCTGCGTGGCGTTGATGCTCGGGTCGGACCAGGAAAAGGTGCGGCTGCGCGTCGCATCCTGCGTCTGCGTCTGCGTCATAGACTCAGCCTGGCGGTGCCGGTGGAGCCTGTCAAACAGCCCTGACGCGGTGACGGCGTCGCGCAGCGCGGCCAGTACATCTGCCGCGTCGCGCAGCGCTCGCCCCCCGACACTGGCCACACTCCTGGACACCGCACTAGCCTGGCCGGCATGAGACCCGCGGCCCTGGACTGGTCGGTGGACAACTGCACGGTTGCCCGCGCGATGGACATCCTCGGTGAGAAGTGGACCCTGATCGTGCTCCGCGAGGTGTTCAGTGGTGTGCGCCGCTTCGACGACATGCGACTGCGTACCGGCATCCCCCGGCAGGTGCTGACCAACCGGCTGGCCGGCCTGGTCAAGCAGGATGTGCTGCGCCGCGAGCCGTACCGCGAGCCGGGCAGCCGGCTACGTCACGAGTACCGGCTCACCGCCAAGGGCCTGCACCTGTGGCCGGTGCTGGTCGCGGTGCTGACCTGGGGCGACCGGTACCTCGCCGATCCGGGGGGGTCGCCGCTCAGCGTCGGGCACCGCGACTGTGGCGCCGAGATCCGCGTCGAGCTGCACTGTGCCTCCGGGCACCACGTCACCGAGCCCCGCGACGTGCTACCCCGCCCCGGCCCCGGCGCCCACCCCCGCTGACCCCTCACCCCCTCCCCAACCCTCCCCTCCCAGCCCCCCGAGCTGCGTCGATCTAGGACTAGTCGTCATCAGTCGATCTTCGGAAGCGAAGATGAGCCCTAGATCGACGCTTTGGCCAGGGCCTGCTGGCCGGTGGTGTTGGGGTGGAAGTAGTCCCAGCCGGAGAGCTGGGCGAGGGTGAACGGGTAGCCGAAGACGGCGTTGCCGTCGTACCTGCAGTTCGATCCGTACGTGGCGCAGGCGGCGGCGAGCTGGCCGTTGAAGTCGATCACCCGTTGCCGGACCCGTTTGCGTCGGTCGACGTCGGCCTGGGCGGTGGAGGTCGGGTTGGCCAGGATGGACTGGCAGATGCCGAAGAGCGACCAGGCGGTGCGGGCGCTGCCGCTGCCCCTGCCGACCGACCAGAGTCGGTGTACGTCCGGGATGCTGATCACGTACACCTTCGCGTTCGGGAGACCGGCCTTGATCCGGTTCAGTCCGGCGTCGATGTTGGCCCGGTAGGCGGCCGGCGAGGTCATCGTCGACTCCGAGCTGGTGCAGGCGTCGTTGGCGCCGATCAGGATCGTGACGTACCCGACCCCCTGGCTGACCGCGGTGCCGGCCTGGCCGTACAGGTCGGCGGACTTCGCCCCGGTGCTGGCGGCATTGTGGTTGCGGCCGTTGATTCCCGGGCTGACCGTACGGATTCGCAGGTAGTGACTGTTCACGGTGGAGTGGCTGCCGGTGCTGAACGAGCGGGCGGTGCAGTCGACGTACCACCCGCAGGCGTTGAAGCCGCGGGTGATCGAGTCACCGAGACTCGCCATCGAGGTTGGCGGCGGGCCGGGGTCGGCCGCCGCCGGACTGGTGACGAGCAGGACGAGAGCGGTGATGCCGGCGAGGGTGGCCAGCGTGCGTCGGACGAGGATCATGGTGGCCTCCGGTTCACGGTTGCCGGATGCGGCGGTCACCGGAGCGTATAGATGACTTTCTGTGTCCATAATGTTGCGGAGGGGTTACGTGTGGGTGGTGGGTGAATCCGGGCAAAGGGGGGGACTTGTTTACGATCTTAAATATGTGAATACTTTCTCTCGCTTGGTCGTTTCTCCAGGTGGCCGAGTTTCCCCCGTCTCTGTCGCCATGACAGGGCACCCAAACCCCCTTCCGGAGGCTGTTACATGCGACCCACAAGGTCAATGCTGCGCCGCGCCGTCACCGTCGCCGCGGCCGGAACCCTGGTTACTGGTGCACTGGCCGGCGTGCCGGCCCATGCGGCACCGGCGTCCGCCTCGCCCGAAACCGCGACCGCCGTCGCCGAGCGGCTCGGCGACCGCGCCGTCGGCGCGTACGCCGACGCCAGCGGCACAATGGTCGTCACGGTGACCGACGCCGTCGCAGCCCGTCAGGTGGCCGCGGCCGGTGCCGTGCCGAAGCTCGTCAAGCGCGGCGCCGCCGAGCTGAACCGAGCCACGGCCGAGCTGAGCCGCTCCGCGGCGATCCCGGGCACCGCCTGGTGGACCGACCCGGCCACCAACCAGGTCGTCGTCTCCGTGGACAGCACCGTCACCGGCGCGAAGCTGGAGCGGGTCAAGGCCGCCGCCGCCCGCACCAAGGGCGCGGTGCGCATCGAGGCCGAGGCCGCCCCGCTGAGCACCCTCATCTCCGGCGGCCAGGCGATCTATGCCGGCGGTGGCGGGCGCTGCTCGCTCGGCTTCAACGTGCGCAGGGGCAGCACCTACTACTTCCTGACCGCCGGGCACTGCACCAACATCTCGTCGAGCTGGTACAGCAACTCGGCGCAGACCTCGCTGTTGGGCACCCGCGCGGGCACCAGCTTCCCGGGCAACGACTACGGCATCGTCCGGCACAGCAACTCGGGCAACGCGGCCGGCAACGTCTACCTCTACAACGGTAGCTACCGGGACATCACCGGCGCCGGCAACGCCTACGTCGGCCAGTCGGTGCAGCGCTCCGGCAGCACCACCGGCCTGCGCAGCGGCTCGGTCACCGCGCTCAACGCCACGGTGAACTACGCCCAGGGTTCGGTCTCCGGCCTGATCCGCACCAACGTCTGCGCCGAGCCCGGCGACAGCGGCGGCTCGCTGTTCAGTGGCGGCACCGCGCTCGGCCTGACCTCGGGCGGCAGCGGCAACTGCCGTACCGGTGGCACGACCTACTTCCAGCCGGTCACCGAGGCACTGAGCCGCTACGGCGTCAGCGTGTTCTGACCGGTGTTCCGCAACCGGGCCGCCGGATTCCTCCTCCGGCGGCCCGGCCGCGTGTCCGGGGTCGCTTCGGCGCACCCATGGAATGTGTACGGGTCCGAGCTGACAGAATGCCGGGAGCAGTGATGTAGGAGCAGACGAGGGAGACATACGCCGTGATCCGTACCCATGACGCCGGCAGCCTGCGCGCGACGGACGCCGGCACCACGGTGACGCTCGCCGGCTGGGTCGCCCGCCGGCGCGACCACGGCGGGGTCATCTTCGTCGACCTGCGGGACGGGTCCGGGGTGGTTCAGGTGGTCCTCCGTGAGGAGGACGCGCACGCCCTGCGCAACGAGTACTGCGTCAAGGTCGTCGGAGAGATCACCCGGCGGCCCGAGGGCAACGAGAACCCGGAGCTGCCCACCGGCGAGATCGAGGTCACGGCGAGCGAGCTGGAAGTGCTCTCCGAGGCCGCGCCGCTGCCGCTGCCGGTGGACGACCAGGTGGTGGCCGGCGACGACGTCCGGCTCAAGTACCGCTACCTCGACCTGCGGCGCAGCGGCCCCGCCCGGGCCATGCGGCTGCGCTCGCGGGCCAACCAGCTGGCCCGGTCGGTGTTGCACGAGCGGGACTTCCTGGAGATCGAGACGCCGACGTTGACCCGCTCCACGCCCGAGGGCGCCCGTGACTTCCTGGTCCCGGTCCGGTTGCAGCCCGGCAGCTGGTACGCGCTGCCGCAGTCGCCGCAGCTGTTCAAGCAGTTGCTGATGGTAGGCGGCATGGAGCGCTACTACCAGATTGCCCGTTGCTACCGCGACGAGGACTTCCGGGCCGACCGGCAGCCGGAGTTCACCCAGCTCGACATCGAGATGTCCTTCGTCACCCAGGACGACGTGATCGACCTCGGCGAGGCGATCGTCGCCGCGCTCTGGTCGGAGCTGGTTGGGTACGAGGTTCCCCGACCGATCCCGCGGATCACCTGGCACGATGCCATGGCGCGGTACGGCTCGGACAAGCCGGACCTGCGCTACGGCGTCGAGTTGACCGAGCTGACCGACTATCTGCGCGGCACCCAGTTCCGGGTCTTCGCCGGGGCGATCGACGTGGGCGGTTACGTTGGCGCGGTGGTGATGCCCGGCGGCGCCGCGCAGTCCCGCAAGGAGCTGGACGGCTGGCAGGACTGGGCCAAGGCGCGCGGCGCCAAGGGCCTGGCGTACGTGGTGCTCGACGCCGAAACCGGCGAGGCTCGCGGGCCGGTGGCGAAGAACCTGTCGGCGGAGCACCTGGCCGGGTTGGCCGA
Organism: Micromonospora sp. LOL_024; assembly: GCF_048060415.1. Classification (NCBI taxonomy): domain Bacteria; kingdom Bacillati; phylum Actinomycetota; class Actinomycetes; order Micromonosporales; family Micromonosporaceae; genus Micromonospora; species Micromonospora sp. LOL_024. The sequence continues at coordinate 125,582 of NZ_JBHMIS010000003.1, read as the reverse complement.
CGCGGTCGGCGCCAAGCCAGGTGATGCGATCTTCTTCGCCGCGAGTGCGGAGACCCGCCAGGCGCAGGAGCTGCTCGGCGCGGCCCGGATCGAGATCGCCCGGCGTTGCGGCCTGGTCGACGAGAGCGCCTGGGCGTTCTGCTGGGTGGTGGACGCCCCGATGTTCGAGTCGGCCGCCGACCAGGAGAACGGCGGAGCGGGCGGCTGGACGGCCGTGCACCACCCGTTCACCTCGCCGAACGCCGAGTGGGTCGACCGGTTCGAGGAGGCGCCGGGCCGCGCCCTGGCGTACGCGTACGACATCGTCTGCAACGGCAACGAGATCGGTGGCGGCTCGATCCGTATCCACCGTCGCGACGTGCAGCAGCGGGTGTTCGCCCTGCTCGGCATCACGCCCGAGGAGGCACAGGACAAGTTCGGTTTTCTGCTGGAGGCGTTCAGTTACGGGCCGCCGCCGCATGGCGGCATCGCGTTCGGCTGGGACCGCACCTGCATGTTGCTCGCCGGCGCCGACTCGATCCGCGAGGTGATCGCCTTCCCGAAGACCCGGGGCGGTTTCGATCCTCTGACCGGCGCACCCACCCCCATCACCGGCCAGCAGCGCGCCGAGGCCGGCGTCGATGCCAAACCCAAGCCCCAATTGGCCCCGCACACCGGCACCGCCGGCCCTACCGCCCCGGTCGCCAGCCCCACCTGAGCACTGCCGTGCGCACCCGGCACCCGCAGAGTTGTTGATGAAGAGTCGGCGTCATGATTCGGCTGTTGGGTGACCCGAACTTTTCTGATCAACCGAGGGGGTGTCGGGTGCGGGTGCTGGTCGTGGGAGGCAGTGGGCTTCTCGGGCGGGAGGTGTGCCGGCGGGCGGTGGCTCGGGGGTGGTCGGTGGTGGGGACACGTCATTCGGGTGCGGTCGCGGTGCCGGGGGTGGCGGTGCGCCGGCTGGACGTGACCGATCGGGCCGCGGTGGCCGCGCTGATCACGGCGGTACGCCCGGACGCCGTGATCGGCACCCCCTACCGTTATGGCGACTGGGCGGTCACCGCCGACGGGGCGGCACACGTCGCGTACGCCGCCGGGCAGGTGGGCGCGCGGCTGGTGCACATCTCCAGCGACGCGCTGCACGCCGGGCGCCCCGAGGCGTACGCCGACGACGACCAGCCCACGCCGATCTTCCCGTACGGGGCGGCGAAGGCGGCTGCCGAGACGGCGGTGCGGGCGATCGATCCGGCCGCCGTGCTGGTGCGTACCTCGCTGATCGTCGGGGAGGGGAGCAAGCAGGTCCAGCTCTGCCGGGATGCGCTGGCCGGGCGGGCGGCCCTGTTCACCGATGAGCTGCGCTGCCCGATCGACGTGGGCGACCTCGCCGCCGCGGTGCTGGAACTGGTGCCCTGCGACTACTCCGGACCGCTCAACGTGGCCGGCCCGGACGCGGTCAGCCGGGCGGAGTTGGGTCGGTTGGTGGCCCGTCGGGCGGGCATCGATCCGTCGGGACTGAGGACCACCACCGGCGCCGCGGCCGGAGTGGTCCGCCCCACCGAGGTGCGTCTCGACTCGGGCCGCGCCGTCGGTCTGCTCCGCACCCGACTGCGCGGCGTCACCGAACTGCTCGCCGCCTGATCCCGAAGGCGATGCACACAGTCTCTGTGCACAACAGTTGTGCACAGAGACTGTGCAGAGATATTGTGCATTGATGGGAGACGGGCAGAGGCGACCCGCGCCGCGACGGGTCCGGATCGATCACCGGCAGGTCCGCGTCCTGGCGCACCCACTGCGGGCCCGGCTGCTCGGCGCCTTACGGGTGCAGGGGCCGGCGACGGCCACCGACCTGGCCGAGCTGCTGGACACCAACACCGGCGCCACCAGCTACCACCTGCGTCAGCTGGCCGACGTCGGGCTGGTCGTCGAGGAGCCCGATCGGGGCACCGCCCGGCAGCGCTGGTGGCGGGCCGCACACGATGTCACCAGCTGGGAGAACACCGACTTCGACGACGATCCGGACGCACGAGCGGCGGTGGAGTGGATCCAGGCCGAGCAGGTGCGTCACTTCGTCGAGCACACCGAGCGGTGGGCCGCCGCACGAGACCAGTGGCCACCGGCCTGGCGGGACGCCTTCGGCATGAGCGACGCCTTCATGACCATCCCGGTGGCCCGGTTGGCGGAGCTGCAGGCGGAGCTGTGGCGCACCCTTGAGCGTTACCGCGCCGAGGCCGATCCGGACGAGCCCGGCGCCGCGCGGGTGCAGATATTCCTCGCCTCGCTCCCACTACTGCCCGGGGGAAGCGATGAGTGAGCTTTCGGTACGCCAGATCCGGCGTCGCTACCTGGTCCTGCACGGCCTGCGTTGGATGCCGACCGGCCTGCTGATTCCGGTGATCATCCTGCTGATGCAGGAGCGGGGCCTGACCCTGACCCAGATCGGCCTGGCCGCCGCCGCCCAGGGGGTGGTGGTGCTCGCCCTGGAGCTGCCCACCGGCGGGTTCGCTGACGCCCTGGGCCGCAAGTCGGTGCTGGTCGCGGCGAGCGTGGTGGGTCTGGTCTCGATGGGCCTGCTGGTGGTGGCGGACTCGTTCGCCCTGCTGGCCACCGTCTGGGCGTTGCAGGGGGTGTTCCGCGCACTGGACAGCGGCCCGCTGGAGTCCTGGTACGTCGACAGCACCCTCGCCATCGACCCGGACGCCGCGTATGAGAACGGGCTCGGCCAGGGTGGCACCGTGCTCGGCCTGAGCATCGCGGCCGGCGCCCTGTTCAGCGGCGGCCTGGTGGCCCTCGGCACGGTCGGTCCGGTCAGCGCGCTCACCACACCGATCGTGGCCGCGGTCCTGCTCCAGGTGGTCTCCCTGATCTCGCTGCTGGCGCTGCTGGTGGAGCGGCGGCCGGTGAAAGGTCCCGGCGTGCTGCGGGCGTCGATCCGGTCCGCCCCGCGCCTGGTCGGGGAGGCGCTCGGCCTGGTGCGCCGCTCCCGGGTGGTACTCGCCCTGGTCGCGGTCGAGCTGTTCTGGGGCTTCGGGATGGTCACCTTCGAAAGCCTGCTCCCGGTGCGCCTCGCCGAGGTGCTGGGCGACGCCGACCGCGCCGCCGCCCTGCTCGGCCCGGCCAGCACGGTGGCCTGGCTCGCCTCGGCCGGCGGTGCGGCGCTCACTCCGCTGCTCATCCGCTGGCTCGGTGCCGCGCCCGGCGCCGCGCTGCTGCGGATCGTGCAGGGAACCACCGTGGTGGGCATGGCCCTGTTCGTCGGTCCGGTCGGGGTGCTGATCGCCTTCGTGGCCTGTCACGTCGTGCACGGTGCGGCGAACCCGTTGCACATGGGGCTGCTGCACCGGCAGGTAGACGGCCCGTACCGGACCAGCGTGATCTCGCTGAACTCGATGACGGCCATGCCGGCCGCCGCACTGGGTGGCGTGCTGCTCGGCTTCGTCGCCGACCGGGCCGGGGTGAGCACGGCGATGCTGGTCGGCGCGGTGGTACTGGCCGTCGCCGCGCCGCTGTACCTGCCGGCGTGGCGGGCCGGACGTGAGGCGGCCGGTCAGCCGAAGCGGACCGAGGTGAGCGGTACGGTGCCGGTGTAGCCGCGTGTAGGCCCGGCCGCTGTCGTCGCGGCGGGGCGAGGTGATCCACCGTGGAGATTGGCGAGCCGACCGATCGGGTACATCCCGCGGCGACCTACTGGAACCCCCACCGGAGGAACGCCATGCTCGCCATCGCCGCCGCCGCGGTTTTCGGCTTCGCCCTGCTGCTCGACCTGCTCGACACCGACCTCGGCGCGCCGGACCTGTTCAACTGGAACACCCTGGTGCTGATCGGCCTGCTGCTGCTCGCGCTCTACCTGGCGGGCGTCGGCCGGGGCCCGGGCGGCGGCGGTGGCCGTTGGTACCGGGGCCGTCGGCCGGGGCGTGGCTGACCGGAAACGATCGTCACGGGCTCGGTCGGCGGCGCGATTCCGGCGTTGTCGGCCGAGCCCGGTACTGTTCTCGTGATGGAGTCCGACGCCCTGTTCACCCTCGGTGAGCCCGCAGCAGCGCCCGGTGCGCACGTGGGTTCCGGTGGCGTCGGTGGCCTCGGCGCGGTGGGCCCGGACTCGCCGTTGCCCGTCCGGATGCGCCCGGCGAACCTGGACGAACTCGTCGGCCAGGATCACCTGCTGAGCCCTGGTGCGCCGCTGCGGCAGCTGGTCGGCGGCGACGCGCCGATGTCGGTCATCCTGTGGGGCCCGCCGGGCAGCGGCAAGACCACCATCGCGCACCTGGTGGCCGGGGCCACCGACCGGCGCTTCGTCGCCATGTCGGCGCTCTCGGCCGGAGTGAAGGACGTCCGGGCAGTGATCGACACGGCCCGGCGGCAGCGGCGCGCCGGTGGCCCGCCGACGGTGCTCTTCATCGACGAGGTACACCGGTTCAGCAAGACCCAGCAGGACTCGTTGCTCGCCGCGGTCGAGGACCGGACCGTCACGCTGCTGGCGGCCACCACGGAGAATCCGTACTTCTCGGTCATCTCCCCGTTGCTGTCCCGCTGTGTGCTGCTCACCCTCCAGCCACTCGACGACACGGCCGTCCGCCGGCTGCTGCGCCGGGCGATGCTCGACGAGCGGGGTCTGGCCGGCGCGCTCACCCTCGCGCCGGAGGCCGAGGACCACCTGGTCCGGCTGGCCGGCGGGGACGTCCGCAAGGCGCTCACGGCACTGGAGGCGGCGGCGGCCTCGGCGACCGCGTTGGATCTCGGGCTGATCGACCTGCCCACCGCCGAGCGAGCGGTGGACACGGCGGCCGTCCGCTATGACCGGGCGGGTGACGCTCACTACGACGTGACCAGCGCCCTCATCAAGAGCCTGCGAGGTTCCGACGTGGACGCCGCGCTGCACTGGCTGGCCCGGATGCTGGTCGCCGGGGAGGACGCGAGATTCGTCGCGCGGCGGCTGGTCATCTTCGCCAGCGAAGACATCGGCATGGCCGACCCCGGCGCCCTCGGTGTGGCTGCCGCCGCCGCACACGCGGTGGAGTTCGTCGGCCTGCCGGAGGCACAGCTCAACCTGGCCCAGGCGGTGATCCACCTGGCCACCGCGCCCAAGTCCAACTCGGTCACCACGGCGATCGGCGCGGCGATCGCCGACGTGCGGGCCGGCCGGGGCGGCCCGGTGCCCAGGGGCCTACGGGACGCGCACTACGCCGGTGCCCGAGGTCTCGGGCACGGCACCGGCTACCGCTACCCGCACGACGACCACCGGGGGGTGGTGGCCCAGCAGTACGTGCCGGACGACCTGGTCGGCACGGACTACTACCGACCGAGCCAGCACGGCGCGGAGCGACCGGTGGCCAGCCGGCTGCCGTTGCTGCGCCGCATCGTCCGCGGGTTGCCGACCCCCGCCGGCGCGGCTGCGTCGACGGTGGGCGGCCGGGCAGAGACGCCGGAGCCGTCCGAGACCGACGGTGACCGCCTGACGGCTACCGACGCCGACACGGCGGATCAGGTCGGCGCCAGCGCCGACGGGAGGGGTCAACAGTGAGATCGTCGGAGCGACCGGACGACGGCCCGGACGAGCGGCGGGGCAAGGTCCGCCGCTGGGGCCGGGGCAAATCAGAGCCACCGCCGGAGGAGTCGGGCGGCGGCGAGGACTTCGGTTGGATCGACGACCTCCGCTCTGCCAAGCAGCAGCGCACGGAGTTGGGCCCCGGCGGTGGCGCGCCGGCACCGGGCGGGTCCGGGGCGACTCACAGCGGATCGGAACGACCAGGTCAGGCTCCGCCCGTGCGTCCCGCTCCGGCCGGACCTGTCGCACCGCAGACCGGCGGCCAGGAATCGGGCGGGTCTGTCCCACCGCCGGCCGGCGGGCGCGGCCAGCCGCCGCCGGGTCATCCCGCACCGCCGGATCCGACCGCCGGCCCGCCGGCCGCGCCTCCGCTACGTCGGGCAGCCGCCGAACCGCCGCGCTCACGACCGGTGGACGGTCCCTGGCCGGGGAACCCGTCGGGACGGCCGAGCGCCGGCCCGCCGTCAGTGGGGTCGCGGGAGCGTCCTCCGCCCGCCGTTCGACGTGATTCCGGTGCGCCGAACACCCCGCCGGCCGGCTGGCCGCAGCAGCCGCACTCCGCCGATCCGCCCGCCCGGCAGCCGCGCCCCGGCGAGCCGGTTCCCCCCGCGCCGTCCGGTTCCCGGCCGGCCCCGTCCGCCGGTCCGACCTCGGGTGCTCCGTCCGGTCCGTGGCCGGGTGCCCCCGCCGGCCCGGCGCCCGGTGCTCCTGACGGTCCGGTTTCGGGTCCGTCCGGGCAGCGCCGAATGCCTGTCGACCGGCCGGACGCCGGTCCCCGTCCGGTCGACCCGGCCGCCGGTCCCCGACCGGCGCCCGGCCCACCGGGCACCACCGCTGCCGCTGGCGGGCCGGCCGGTGGCCGGCGGGTCGGGCGCCGACGCGCCGCCGAGACCGAGGAAGGCGCCTCGGCGGTGCCACTGTCCGGCAACGCGCCCGCGGTCCCCGGTATGTCGTCCGGCAGCCCGGCCACGCCGGTGCGCGGCGGAAACGGTCCGCGGGGCCGCCTGGCCCCGCAGGACGACGCGGACGGTCCGGCTCGCGGCCGTCGCTCGGCTTCGGCGACGGAAATCCCGCCGGCCGACCGCCGGCCCGCCATCGGAGCGGAGATGCCGGGCCGGGGCCACCACCCGGCCGGCCCGCAGGAGGCGCCGGCCCGGGACCGACGGGCGGACGAGGCACAGGAACCCACCGGACGGCACGGCGCCACGGGCGGCACCAGCGTCGAACCGCCGCCTGTCGCACGGCCCGGCGACGGACGGACCGGCCGCCCTGAGCGACCCGCCGACTGGCTGCGGCAGGCCGGTCGTGCCCACCACACCGATCCGGCGCTGCCGACCATCAACAAGCGGCCGGTGCCGACGGACCCACCACCACGCCCGGCCGGCGACAGACGCCATGGCGCGGAGGGCGGGCCGGAACGGTCAGGTGCTCACGCGCCACGCCGCTCCGACGCTCCGCCTGCGGGACGCGGCCGCCCGACCCGCGCTGCCGAGCCACCTGGCGCGGGTGCGACGGACCCGTCGGGGTCCCGGGCCGGCTCCGAACCACCGAAAGACATCACCCGACCGCCAGTTCGTCCGGGTGGCCCACCACCCGGCCCACCGCGTGGAGTTGCCGCGGGCGGGACGCCGCCCTCCGCGCCGAGGGGAGCGAATCGTCCGGACGGCACGCTCCCGGCCCCGCCGCGAGGTGCCGCCCGGCCCGACGGCGTACCCATCGGTCCGCCGCGAGGTGCCGCCCGGCCCGACGGCGTACCCATCGGTCCGCCGCGTGGTGCCGCCCGGCCCGGCGGCGTACCCATCGGTCCGTCCCGCGGTGCCGCCCGGCCCGACGGGGTGGTGACCGGAGGTCCGGGCCGTCCGGGCGGACCGCCGCAGGGGCCGGCCCACGGTGCCGCCCGGCCCGACGCCGGCCCGAACGGCGGTCCCGTTCCGGGCGAGCGCGCCCGCGCCGCCGATGAACGTCCCGCCGCCCCCGGACCGTCGGCTGCGGCTCGCGCCACCGTGATCCCGTCCCGCCCCGACGAGCGGCCGGCTGGCCGGGCCATCCCGCCCCACCGGAACCCGGTGCGCCCGGAGCCGTCGGCCGTCGCGCCGGTGCGTGCCGGCGATGGTCCGGCGATGGCTCGGGCCGCGGCTGCCGTGGCGCCGGTCGATCCGGCCGGACCGCGACCCGGGGCGGAGCCGGCGGGCCGGCGTGCCGACGGGCCGGAGACCACCGCGCCCGACCGGGCCGAGGACCGGCCCGACGGTCGTGGTGAGCCGCGCCAGCAGGCGCACGGGTCGACCCGGCTTCGGGCGGCCGTCCTGGTGCTGGTCAGCGTGGTCCTGCTCGGTGGTGTGCCGGCGTACTTCGGCCTGCAGGCGCAGAACAGTGATCCGGCTTTCACCTCGCTCGACGAGCTGGACGTGCCGGTCTGGGCGGCAGTGGATCCGGTCGACGACGTCAGCGGCAGCCAGTGGTGTCTGCTCGACTGCCGGTTGCGGGAGCGCACCACCAACTCGGAGCGACCGCCACAGGAGACGGCTCAGGCGTACGAGGCCGCACTGGCCGACGACGGCTGGCGGCCGTGGACCCCGAACTACTGCCCCGAGCAGCAGGAGAAGGGCAGCTACACCTGCTGGCGGCGGGACGAGTTGACTCTGGACCTGTGGGTACGGGAACGGACCTGTGTGCCTCCGCCGGTGGACGGCGAGCCGGCGGTGGTGCCGTCGCCCGACCCGTCCACCGCAGCGCAGGAGTGCCCCGGATCGTTGGTGTCGGTGAAGGTACGCAATGCGATCGACGACGAGCGGACCCGGCCCCAGCCGAGCACCGACCCGTCCCTGACCGGTGAGGATCCCTTCCCGACGCTGTCCGAGGACCCGTTGGGCGAGTTGACGCCGTCACCACCGTCCTGAGCCGAACGTCGTCACGGACGGTAGGGTCTGCTTCTGGTGGCCCCGGCTCTGGCGGGTGGCCAGGGGTTGACGTGGTGAGACGGTCGTGCGTCCCGGGGACCTTGCGCCCCGAGGCACTGTATGAGGAGGACAGGCGTGGGTTTTTTGGAGGTCGCGGCGTTGATCGCGGCGATCGCGTTCGCGATGCTGGTGCTGATCCTGACGCTGCCCATCCTTCGGCTGCGGCACACCGTGGACGCCACCACCCGGATGATCAATGACCTCAACGACCGGACCGCGCCGCTGCTCGGCGACGTCAACACCACGGTTCGTAATGTCAATGTGACGCTGGAGCAGGTGCAGACCTCGCTCGACGGAGTGAACCTCCAGCTGGCCAAGGTCGACACCATGACCAGCCATGCGCAGAACATCAGCGCGAACGTCGCCAACCTGGTCACCGTCGTCTCTGCCGCCGCGGCCAACCCGCTGGTCAAGGTCGCCGCGTTCGGCTACGGGGTACGCAAGGCCGCCAGCGCCCGCCGGCAGGCCGAGACCGAGCGCGAGGTCCGCGACACCGTCAAGTCCCAGCGGCGCGCCGCCCGGCGCGGGAACCGCTGACCGGCCAGCACCCGGAGGTACGAGCATGAGGCGCCTGTTCTGGTTGGGCATCGGCCTGGCCGTCGGCGTGGTGGTGGTCCGTAAGGCGACCCGCGCCGCGCACGCCTACACGCCGGCCGGCATCGCCGGCAACCTGTCCCAATCCGCTGGCGGCCTGGTCGAGGAGTTGCGTAGCTTCGTGGCGGACGTGCGCTACGGGATGGTTGAGCGGGAGCAGCAGATCCACGAGGCGTTCGCCCAGGGCGAGGCGTTCGACGACCAGTTCGCCGAGCTGCGGGAGGACCCGCGGGTCGGCGACAGAGCAATCTTTCCGGAGGATCACCAGCGATGAAGACGGCGGAGATCAAGCGGCGGTTCCTCGCCCATTTCGAGGCGAACGGGCACACGGTGGTGCCGTCCGCTCCGCTGCCCGCCATCAGTGATCCGAACCTGCTGTTCGTCAACGCCGGCATGGTGCAGTTCGTTCCGTACTTTCTCGGTCAGCAGGCGCCGCCGTTCGCACGGGCGGTCAGTGTGCAGAAGTGCATCCGGACGCCGGACATCGACGAGGTCGGCAAGACCAGCCGGCACGGCACGTTCTTCCAGATGAACGGGAACTTCTCGTTCGGCGGTTACTTCAAGGACGGGGCGATCCCGTTCGCCTGGGAGTTGGCCACGAGGTCGGTCGACGCCGGTGGTTTCGGGTTGGATCCGGAGCGGATCTGGGCGACCGTCTACCTGGACGACGACGAGGCGTACGGGATCTGGCGGCGTACCGGGGTGCCGGACGCGCGGATCGTGCGGCGGGGCAAGAAGGACAACTTCTGGTCGATGGGCATACCCGGTCCGGCGGGCCCGTGTTCGGAGTTGTACTACGACCGGGGTCCGGAGTACGGCGCCGAGGGCGGCCCGGAGGTCGACGAGGACCGGTACCTGGAGTTCTGGAATCTGGTCTTCATGCAGTACGAGATCGCGGACGTGACCAGCAAGGAGGACTTCCGGATCGTCGGTGAGCTGCCGAGGAGGAACATCGACACCGGCATGGGGCTGGAACGGATGGCGTCGATTTTGCAGGGTGTGGACAACCTGTACGAGATCGACGAGGTCCGGCCGATCCTGGAGCGGGCGGCGGAGCTGACCGGCAAGCGGTACGGCGCGAACTCCGGTCACGCGGCCAACCAGTCGCACCCTGACGATGTGCGGCTGAGGGTGATCGCGGATCATGTCCGTACCGCGCTGATGCTGATCGGTGACGGGGTGACCCCGGGCAACGAGGGCCGTGGCTACGTGCTGCGGCGGATCATGCGTAGGGCCATCCGCTCGGTGCGCCTGCTCGGCTGGCAGGAGCGGGCGCTGCCGGAGCTGCTGCCGGTGGCGCGGGACTGCATGGCCCCGTCGTATCCGGAGCTGGCTGCCGACTTCGACCGGATCTCCGCGTACGCGTACGCGGAGGAGGATGCCTTCCTGGCGACGCTGCGGGCGGGTACCACGATCCTGGACACCGCGATCACGCAGACCCGCAGCGGCGGTGGGCAGGCGTTGTCCGGGGAGAAGGCGTTCCAGCTGCACGACACGTACGGTTTCCCGATCGACCTGACCCTGGAGATCGCGGCCGAGCAGGGCCTCGACGTGGACCAGGACGGCTTCCGCCGGTTGATGGCCGACCAGCGGTCCCGGGCCAAGGCCGACGCGCAGGCCCGCAAGACCGGCCACACCGACCTGTCGGCGTACCGGTCGGTGCTCGACGCGGGCGGGCCGGTGACCTTCACCGGCTACACCGAGGTGGCCCGCGAGTCGACGGTCCGGGCGGTGCTCGGCACCGACGGTCCACGAACGGCGGCGGTCGAGGGAGACCTGGTCGAGCTGGTCCTCGACACCACTCCGTTCTACGCGGAGGGCGGCGGCCAGCAGCCCGACGTCGGCATGATCACGTTGGGTGGCGGCCAGGTCGAGGTCCTCGACGTGCAGCAGCCGGTGCCGGGCCTGATCGTGCACCGGGCCCGGGTGATCCGGGGCGAGGTTCAGGCGGGAGAGACCGGGTACGCCGAGATCGACGCCAGCCGGCGTCGGGCCATCTCCCGGTCGCACACCGCCACCCACCTGGTGCACCAGACCATGCGCAACTTTCTCGGCGAATCCGCCACCCAGGCCGGTTCGCTGAACGCCCCGGGCCGGCTCCGGTTCGACTTCAACACTGCCACCGGTGTCGCGCCGAGCGTGCTGCGGGACGTGGAGCAGCAGGTCAACGAGGTGCTGCTGGCCGACCTGGAGGTGCACGCCTTCGTCACCTCGCTGGACGAGGCGCGTCGCATCGGCGCCATGGCCCTGTTCGGCGAGAAGTACGGCGACCAGGTCCGGGTGGTAGAGGTCGGTGACTACGCCCGCGAGCTGTGCGGCGGCACCCACGTGGCCCGTTCCGGCCAGCTCGGCCTGGTCAAGATCCTCTCCGAGTCCTCCATCGGATCCGGCGTACGCCGGGTCGAGGCGCTGGTGGGCATGGACGCCTTCAACTTTCTGGCCCGCGAGCATCTGCTGGTGGCCCGCCTCGCCGAGCTGTACCGGGTCCCCTCCGATCAGGTCGCCGACCGGGTCGAGCAGACGGTCACCCAGCTGCGCGACGCGGAGAAGGAGTTGGAGAAGATGCGCGCCCAGCTCGTGCTCGGTGGCGCGGCGGCGTTCGCCGCCCAGGCCAAGGACGTGCGCGGGGTCGCCTATGTCGGCATCGAGGCGCCCGAGGGCGCGGCCGGCAACGATGTCCGCACCCTGGCCCAGGAGATCCGGGGCCGGATCGACACGTCCCGGCCGGGCGTGGTCGCGGTGGCCGCCCGCGCCAACGGCAAGGCGTCGCTGGTGGTGGCGGTGAACGGCGCTGCCCGCAGCCGTGGCCTAGCCGCGAACGACCTGGTCAAGGCCGCGTTCTCCGGACGCGGCGGAGGTAGTCCCGAGCTGGCCCAGGGTGGTGGGCTGCCCGAGTCGGAGCTGCCGAAGCTGCTCCTGACGGTGGAGAAGGCGGTCGCCGAGGCGTGAGCGAGTGCAGTGGGACGCCGGCGTGAGTTACCAGCGGGGCGGGTCAGGGCGGGCCGGGTCGGTCCGCCCTGACCTGCCCGTCGGGGGAGGTGACGCGACGTGACCGAGTCGCTCCGGGGTGTGCGGCTGGGTGTCGACGTCGGGCAGGTGCGGATCGGGGTGTCCCGGTCCGACCCGCACATGGTCCTAGCCACCCCGTTGGTCACCCTGGCCAGGGAGCAGAAGCCCAGGCCAGGCGCGGTGCCGTCGGATCTCACCGAGCTTGCCGCGCTGGTCGCCGAGCACGAGGCGGTCCAGGTGGTGGTGGGCCTCCCGATCAACCTTGCCGGCAGAGATGGCCCCGCAGCGGAGCATGTGAGGGCGTACGCTCGACAACTGGCCGATGTGATAGCGCCTGTTCCGGTGACGCTCACCGACGAGAGGATGTCCACGGTCGTGGCGAGCCGTAGGCTTGCCGAGCGCGGTGTCCGGGGAAAGAGACAACGGGCGGTGGTCGACCAGGCCGCCGCGGTGGAAATTCTGCAGAGCTGGCTGGATGCGCAGCGGAGGCGGACGCAATGATGAACGAACTGGACCTCGGGTTCGACGAGCAGGACCGGGGGGACAAGGGCAAGCACCGCCGAGGCCGCCGTAAGGACGGCGGTTCCGGCAGTGGGCGGGGCAAGACGGTGCTTGCCCTGCTGCTGGCGGTGGTGCTGCTCGGCAGCATCGGTGGCGGTGCCTTCTACAGCTTCGACCGCATCCAGAACTACTTCGTCACGCCGGACTTCGACGGTGCGGGCACCGAGGACGTGACGGTCCAGATCCCGCAGGGCGCGTTCCTGGCCGACATGGCCGTGGTGCTGCGCGACGCCGGTGTCATCAAGAGCACCAAGGCGTTTCTGGAGGCGGCGGAGGACAACTCGCGCAGCCGCAACGTGCAGCCCGGCACGTACAAGCTCCGCAAGGAGATGAGCGGCGAGAACGCTCTCAACGCGATGCTGGACCCGCAGAGCCGGATCGTCGACGGGGTGACCATCCCCGAGGGGCGCACCGCCAAGAGCATCTACGAGCTGCTCAGTGAACACACCGACATCCCGGTCAAGGAGTTCGAGGCCGCCGCGAAGGACCCGGAGACGCTCGGCGTACCGGACTGGTGGTTCACCCGGGACGACGGCAAGAAAGTCAAGAAGTCGATCGAGGGCTTTCTCTACCCGGACACCTACGAGATCCCGCCGGACGCCACCGCCGAGGCCATCCTCGGGCAGATGGTCGACCACTTCCTCACCGTCACCGGTGAGCTGGAGTTCGCCGACCGGGTGCAGGAGGAGCGCGGCGGTATCAGCCCGTACGAGGCGCTGATCGTGGCGTCGCTGGCCCAGGCCGAGGCCGGCACCAAGAAGGATCTCGGCAAGGTCGCCCGGGTCGCCTACAACCGGGTCTATTCGCAGACCTTCCCCTGCGGCTGCCTGGAGATGGACGTCACGGTCAACTACTACTTCGAGATGACCGGCCAGGAGGGTAAAACCTCCGGTCAAATGACGGAGAGTGACCTCGACAACCCGAAGAACCCGTACAACCGCAAGTTGCGGGGAATGGTCCCCACCCCGATCAACAATCCGGGCAGGGAAGCGCTTGAGGGTGCAATGGATCCGCCGGCAGGAGACTGGCTCTTCTTCGTGGCGATCGACAAGGAGGGCAACTCTGCCTTCACCAAGGATTACGACCAGCACCTGAGGAACATTCAGAAGGCTAGAGAGGCTGGTGTTCTGTAGCGGCCGGCCGGCCGATCGACGGCGGAGCACCCGAGTTCGATCGTCGCCGTCGTACTGGTGGAGTCGAGGGTAGGTCGACGACGCCGACGCCGATGTTCCCGAGGGTGGAGGTGTGCCGCAGGCTGCTGTCGACATCGGTGGATGTTGGGCGACAGGTTTCCCTGCTGTTGAGGAGCGACGTTGGCTGGGCCGGTAAACAGGGCGTCGGTGCACAGGGCGGCGGTGCTGGGTAGGCCGATCGCGCATTCGCTCTCCCCGGTGATCCACAACGCCGGCTACGCCGCTGCCGGCCTGACCGGGTGGTCGTACACCCGGATCGAGTGCGCGGCGGCGGAGCTGGCCGACCTCGTTGCCGGCCTGGGCCCGGAGTGGGCCGGTCTGTCGGTGACCATGCCGGGCAAGGAGGCGGCGCTCGCGGTGGCCGCCGAGGTCTCGCCGGTCGCCGCCACCGTCGGCGCCGCCAACACACTGGTACGTCGCCTCGACGGCTCCTGGTACGCCGACAACACCGACGTCATCGGCATGGTCGAGGTGCTGACCGAGGCTGGCGTACGCCCCGGCGCCACGGTGGCCGTGCTGGGTGCGGGCGGCACCGCCCGGGCGGCGCTGGCCGCGGCGGCCCACCTGCACGCGGCCGGGGTGACCGTGGCGGCCCGCCGGCCGGCGGCGGTCGCCGCGTTGGCGCCCGTCGCGGCGGCGCTCGGGGTGGCCATGACCGTCGCGCCATGGTCCGAGGCGCTGCGGTCGGAGGCGCTTGGGTCCGGAGGGTCGCTGCTGGCCGGCGTCGACGTGCTGGTCTCCACCGTGCCCAAGGGTGCCGTCGACGAGGTGGCCGGCGCGGTGCGCTGGCGGCCGGGCACGGTGCTCTTCGACGCGATCTACGACCCGTGGCCGACCCCGTTGGCTGCCTCGGCCGGGGCTGCCGGCTGCCGGGTGGTTTCCGGCCTGGACCTGCTGCTGGCCCAGGCGATCGGCCAGTTCGAGCAGTTCACCGGCGTGCCCGCGCCCCGGCCGGCGATGGCCGCCGCCCTCGCCGCCGCCCGGACCGGGTGACCTTCCGAATCGTCGAGACGACGCAGATCTTGGCCGGCTTCGCAGGGGCATTCCCTACCGGGTACGGCGGCACGCTCCGACTCGAAGCGGGATCGTGGCGTTCCTTCGTCGAAGTGGCCAAGCAGTCCGGCCCGGTGGGGCTGACCCACGTCCTGACAGGCGAGGCCCCCGGCGGAGTCCGGGGCTCTTCGTGCCCGCCTGACCACCTGCCCCCGAGGCGGCAGCCGTCAGGATGCCGTCTTAGGCGGCGGTTAAGACACGCTTAGGTCCCACTGTCGTCCGCTCGTATTCTCACAGCGATGGATACGCTGCTCAGCGTCACCCCAGGGACGCAGGGAGTATCCGTGAGCAGGCGTGGACTGCACCGCCTCACCCGGCACCGCGGGCACCGGCGCGGGGTCGTGGTCATCGGCCTCATCGGCACCACCGTGCTCCTCGGCGCCGCCGCGACCGTGGTGCCTCTGCTCGCCGACGAGAACCTGTCGATCCCGGTGGTGGCCGACACGACCGCCACGGCGGTGCCCCAGGACGGCGACAACGGCGTCAAGACGACCCTGTCGACCTGTCCCGCCCGGTGTGACGGCAATCCGCGTGGCGTCCGGCAGGCTGTCCTCGCCTTCGCGGTGACCGCCCTGCCGGCGGACGCGGCGAACGTGCGCGCGGTGCTGCGGGTACACGCCTGGCAGGCGTCCGACGCTACGGTGACCGCGCACGCCTCCCGGCTCGACGCCCGCGCCGCCCGGCCGTCACCGGCGCTCGTCGGCGCGGCCCTGGATGCGGTCACCGGAGTCGGGGCGGGCTTCAACGAGTGGGACGTCTCGGCGCTGATCAGCGGCAACGGCACCTGGACGGTGGCGTTGACACAGACGGGTCTGGCCACCCGCAGCTACTGGGCGTCGGCGGAGAACCGCAGCTCCGACCTGCGCCCCCGCCTGCTGCTCAGCTACGGCGTCGGCACCCCTGCGACGTCGCCGAGCGCCGCGCCCACTTCGGCGCAGACCGCCACGCCGTCGCTGCCCCCAACACCCTCGCTGGCACCCAGCCGGGCACCCGTGTCGCCGGCCCCGCCGTCCAGTGCCGGCCCGACCTCGCCGTCCCCCACACCGACGCCACTGGCCGATCCGCTCGGATGCGGGCAGGTCTCCGCGCATCTGGTCCCGTCGTGCGGCGCGTGGTGGGGGATGTACTCGCCGTCGAACGCCGCCACCGGGTGGGACCACGGGAAGGCGGTCACCGACGTGGAGCGGCAGGTCGGGCGGAGCTTCGACATCGTCCACCGCTACCACGACTTCTCCAACACCGGCAGCAACGGCGCCTTCCCCGACGCGTACCAGCAGCAGCAGATGCGCGAGGGGCGGCTGATGTTCTTCGCCTGGGAGAGCCGGATCTTCTCCTCCGGTACGGTGCTGACCTGGACAGACGTCGCCAGTGGGCGGTATGACGTGGCCATCGACGCGGTCGCCGGACGAATCCGGGCGATCGGCGCGCCGGTGTTCATCGGATTCGACCACGAGCCGGAAGACGAGCCGGCCAAGGGCAGCGACGCGGACTTCGTCCGGGCCTGGCGGCACGTGCACGACCGGTTCGCCGCCGCCGGGGCGGGCAACGCCGTCTGGGTGTGGACGATGATGGGCTGGTCCGGCCACCACGACCGGTACGCCGGGCTCTACCCCGGCGACCGCTACGTCGACTGGGTGGCGTGGGACCCGTACAATTTTCACGTCTGCAACGGCAGTTCGCTATGGAAGAGCCCGGCCACGACCATCGGGAGCTTCTACCGCTGGCTCGACGAGAACGGCATCGGCGCGGGTAAGCCCCGGATGCTGGCCGAGTTCGGCACGAACTTCGACGCCTCCGATCCGAGCGCCAAGCGGCGCTGGTTCGAGGAGTTTCCGGCAGCGTTGAAGGCCCATCCGAAGATCAAGGCGGCCGTCTACTTTAACTCGCCGGGCATGACGCGTACCACCGGCACCTGCAACATGACGGTGAACCACGACCCGGCGGCGTTGGCCGGGTTCGCCGTCGCCGGGCAGGACGCCTACCTGCGTCAGCCGGTGGGCGGCAGCCGTTGAGCTGAGGTCGCCTCCCGGCCGGCGTGGCCAGGAGCGCTGTCGGCCATCCGACGGCCCCCGCTTGCGTCTGTTTCCGGATTCGTCGTCCAGCCAATCGGTGGATGTCGCCCTCCGGGGCGGGATGGGCACGCTACGTGCATCCTTACCCGTTATGGAGGCGTAGCGTGCCCAGATTTCTCCCATTGGGGCGTCCGATCCGTCGACGTCGACCGCGCGTCGGTGCCGTCGTGGTGGTCACCGTCGCGGCCGTGCTGGCGGCGCCCGTCCCGGCGTCGGCTGCCGCGCCCGCCGTGGTGCCGGCGGCCGTGGTGCCGGTACCCGAGCCGGCGACCCTGGTGGCGACGGACCCCGTCGACCACACCCCACACGCCCGCGACGGTGAGGTCCGTGCCTTCGCGCAGGTGGGCGGCAGGGTGTTTGTGGGAGGCAGCTTCACCCAGGTCCGCCAGGCGGTGAACGCCCCGTGGGTGAGCCGGCGTCACCTGTTCGCGTACGACGCGAGCACCGGCGCCCTCGCCCCGGCGTTCCTGCCGGTGCTCGACGGGGCGGTCAACTCCCTTGTCGCCGGGCCGGGCGGGACGCTCATCGTCGGCGGTGCGTTCCGGAACGTCAACGGGGTGGAACGCCGCAACCTGGTGGCGCTCGACCCGTCCACCGGCATGATCATCGGAGGTTGGGCCGGTCGCTCAGACGGCGGTACGGTGCGTGACCTGGTCCGGCACGGCAACTGGCTCTACGTGGCCGGTGCGTTCAACTGGCTCAACGGCACTGCGCACAGCGGCCTGGGTCGGCTCGACGCGACCACCGGCGCGATCGACCCGACCTTCAACATCAACACCACCGTCGGCCGCCACGGCACCAGCATGTACGCCTGGACCATCGACGTGGCTCCCGACGGTCGCACGCTCGTTGTCGGCGGCAACTTCCGCTCGGTCAACGGTCTGCCGCGCGAGCAGATGGCCCTGGTGGGCCTGGTCGGCACGCCGAGCGTGCTCGACTGGAGCACCGAGAAGTTCGCGCCGCCGTGCGTCGCGCCGAAGTCGTTCGTGCACTACGTGCAGGACGTGCGGTTCGGCGGCGACGGCAGCTGGTTCGTGGTCGGCACGAACGGCGGCCTGGGCTGGCCGGCCGCGTACTGCGACGCGTTGGTCCGCTTCGAGACCGCGTCCCAGGGTGCCGGCCAGCTCGCCACCTGGGTCAACTTCACCGGCAACGACACCATCACCTCGGTCGAGGTTTCCGACAACGTCATCTACCTCGGCGGGCACTTCCGTTGGCTGAACAACCCGAACGCCACCGACAAGGCCGGTGACGGCGCGGTCGACCGGCTTGGTATCGGTGCGGTCACCCCAGCGACCGGCATGCCCGTGAACTGGAACCCGCGCCGCACCGGCGGGTCCGCGCTGCCCATCGGCGCCACCTCCTGGGGCTCGTCGGTGCCGGTGCTCTGGCGCGGCACCGACGGCCTCTACTTCGGGCACAACTCCGACGGCATGGGCGGCGAGTACCACGGGCGGCTCGGCGTGTTCCCGATCCATGGCGGGCGGGGCATCACGCCGAAGAACCCGCCCACGGCGAGCGGTGGAAACCTGTACCTCGGTGTCGGCGGTTCGCGGCTGGCGAGGGTGCCGTTGCGGGGCACCTCCCTCGGTGAGGCCGGGACCGTCGATCAGCCGAACTACACCGGCGTCGGCGCGACCTGGCGGGTCGATGACCGGATCTACTGGTCGCGCCTGGTACCGGGCACCCCGACGGGCAGCCGCATCGACATCTCGATGTTCGCAGGTTCGACCATCGGCGTGCCCTGGGAGGCGTCCGGCTACAACGACTGGTTCGCACCGGCCATGTTGACCGGGGCGTTCTTCCTGGACGGTCGGCTCTACTACACCCGCGGTGGCGCCAACGGCCTCCACTACCGCTACTTCGAGATCGACGGCAACTACCTGGGCGCCACGGAGTTCACCCTGCCGACCACGGGTGTCAGCTGGTCGACGGTGCGCGGCATGGCCTGGGTGAACGGGCGGATCGTGTACGGCGGCACCGACGGCGCGCTGCGCAGCGTGCCGTTCGATCCGACGTCCGCCCCGGCGCCGGTGGTCAGGGGCAGTGAGGTGATCGTGATCGCGTCCGGCACGCCGGCGCTGACATGGTCACGCCCAGCGATGTTCTTTTCCGTGCACTGACGTTCACCGTTCGTCATGATGTCCGGATATTTTGTTCACATTGGGCCGCTCTCGGGCGCTTTGCCGCCGGCCCGTCGACCTGGGAGGCTCGTTGACCGCCATCCGGCACGGACTCGCGGTGCGCACCGTCTTCGCGGCCAAGCGCGGCTGGTACCGGCTGCGCTATCCGCGGCTGCGGCTGGGCGTGGGCGTGCAGATCCGGGGTCGACTGCGGCTGCGGCGCGGCGTACGGGTGAGCATCGGCGACCATACCCGGCTGAACAAGCTGGTCCGCTTCGCCGGCTCGGGCGAGGTGCGCATCGGCGCGCACTGCCTGCTCAACGCGACCTGGATAGGTTCCTGGACCTCGGTGACCATCGGGGACCGTTGCCTGCTGTCGGACTGCGAACTGTTGGACAACGACTTCCACAACCTCGCACCGGTCCGACGGCACGACGCGCCGACGGCGGCCAGCCGGGCGCCGATCGCCGTCGAGGACAACGTGTGGATCGGGGCGCACGCCATGGTCATGAAGGGTGTACGGATCGGCCGGGACAGCGTGGTGGGTGCCGCGACGGTGGTGCGGGCGGACGTGCCGCCCGGGGTCGTGGTCATCGGCAACCCACAACAGATAGCGAAGAAGTTCCATGACTGACGCCCCGACCAGCATCTGGAGCGGCGACCGCAGCGCCGCGCCGCCCCGGACCGTCGCGATCACCGATGTGCTGCGGGTACCGCTGCACCGGATCCGGCTGGTCGCGGCGGTGGCCGCGGCCGGGCTGCTCGGTGTGTCCGGCTACCTGCTGCTGGCACCGGCCGCGGTGACGGCGAGCGCGGTGGTCGCGGTCCGGCCGGTGGTCACCGACGCCTTCACGCCCAGCGGCGCCGCCGCCGACCGGGCGGTGAACATGAACGTGGAGAGCGGGATCGCCACCGGCACCGAAGTGGTCGGCAAGCTCGCCGAGACGTTCGGCACGGACCAGCGGGCGGTCCGCGAGGCGCTCCAGGTCGAGGTGCCCGCCGGTGGACAGATCCTGCGCTTCGGCTACCGGGCCGGCAGCGGCGACCGGGCGGTCGAGGGCGCCAACCTCGCCGCGCGCAGCTACCTGGACGTCCGGCGCTCGATGTACGACAGGCAGCGCGGTGAGATGCTGCGTTCCTACGACGCCAGCATCAGCAAGGTCGTCGAGCAGCAGGGCGCGGTGCAGCGGCGGATCACCGACGCCCGGGACCAGACCACCGCCAACGCCGCCGTCGCAGAGTTGAGCGGCATCAACAACCAGCTCACCCAACTCAACTCCGCGCGGACCGAGATCGCCGCGGTCGACGTGAATCCCGGATGGGTCACCCGCAGCGCCGAGCCGGCCCTGACCGCGTCAGCCGTCGACCCGCTGCTGCTGGCCGGTGGGCTGCTCGGCGGCACCGTGATCGGGCTGGTGCTCGCCTTCGGCTGGGAGTCGGTGGACCGACGGATCCGCAGCGTGGCCGACGCCCGGGACAGCACCGGCCTGCCGTTGCTCGGCACCGTCCGGCGCAAGGGGCTGCGTGGCCGGGCGGTCGACGCCGACGTCCGGTACGTCGCGATGGCCGTCGCCGAGCGGGTGCGCCAGCCCGCCAGGGTCGCCGTGGTTACCGCCCGCGAGGACGCCACCGCGATCACCGCCGGGCTCGCGGTCGCCCTCGCCGTGGCCGGGCGGGAGGTGTTCGTGGCCGATGACAGTGGCCGTGCCGATCGGCTCCGGGCGGCGGTACTCGCCGGCCGGGACCGGTTGCCGGCGGGCATCGACCCGACCCGACCCGCCGTACCCAGGCCGCGGGCCGCCCCGACGGACACCGATGACGGCCCCACCGAGGCGATCACCCGGCGTCCCTCCCCGCATCCACGGGGCGCCCGGCCCTCGACCGATCCGGAGGCGACGCTCACCCTGCCCCGGGTCGCCCACACCGTCGGCCACGCCGTGAACGGCCGTCCGACCGGCAACGAGCAGGTGGTCGTGGGCGCCGGCAGCGTCCGGTTCGGCACCTGGCGGCAGGGCGCCGACCACCGCCTCGTGCTGTACAACGCCCCGCCGGCCGAGGCCGACGAGCGGGGGGTGGTGGTGGCCCGGCAGGGCACCGCGGTGGTCGTGGTCGAGCGCGACCGGACCCGCCAGGACGACCTGCGCCGCCTCGCTGAACGGCTGCGCGCGGCCGGGGTGCAGCCGCTGGGATTCGTGCTCTGTCGCAGCGGCCGGAGCTGAGGCGTGCCGCTGCTCCGCGCGCCGGCGACGACCGAGCCCCCCCGGCCAGCCCGACCCGCACCGCAGGCCGTACCGTCACCGCCACCACGCCTGCCGATGTGGCCGCTGGCCGCGATGTTCGGGCTGGTCCCGCTCTGGTGGCTAACGGGCTTCTTCTACCTCGGCTGGCCGCTGCTGGGCGCCCTGCTGTTCACGATGCTGGCGACCCGGGGCCGGGTGACGCCGCCGCCCGCCATGCGGATCTGGCTGCTGTTCCTGGCCATCGTGGTGGCCAGCGCCACCCGCCTGCAGTCACCGGTGTCACTGCTGCCCTTCGCGCTGCGGCTGAGCTTCTACCTGACCGCCCTGGTCGTCGCGGTCTACGTGTACACGGTCGCCCGGGAACGCCCCGACCAGGCGGGGGTCCTGGTGCCGCTCTGCGCCTTCTGGTTCGGGCTGGTCGCGTTGGGCTGGCTGGGGGTGCTGGTGCCACGCTTCGAGTTGACCACCCCGGTCGAGGCGCTGCTGCCCGGCGGCCTGGCCGGCGTGCCGTTCGTCAACGACATGGTCCACCTCGGCACCGCCGAGTTCAGCGCCCGGTCGCTCGACCCGATCTACCGGCCGGCTGCTCCGTACCCGTACACCAACACCTACGGCAGCGCGTACGCGATGACGCTGCCCTGCGTGGTCGCGTACGCCATGCTGCGCCGACGCGGGCCGATGCGGTGGGCGCTGCTGGTGTCGCTGCCGTTGTCGCTGGTGCCGGCGTTCCTCACGCTCAACCGGGCGATGTTCCTCAGCCTCGGTGCCGGACTGGCCGTGCTCGGGGCGCGGGCGGTGCTGCGCGGCAACACGCGGGTGGCCGCCTCCATCGTCGCGGTGCTGGTGGTCGGCGGGATCGTGATGCTGTTCATCCCGATCACCGAACTGATCGGCACCCGGGTCCGGTCCAGCGACACCACCACCGACCGGCTGTCGCTCTACGCCGAGGTGCTGCGCCGGGTGGGTGACTCGCCGTGGCTGGGCTACGGCGCACCGCTGGATGTGGACACCGTCTCGGCGGACGCGCCGATCGGCACCCAGGGGCAGCTCTGGTTGGTGTTGTTCAGCCACGGCGTACCCGCGCTGCTGTGTTTCCTCGCCGGGCTCGTCGCCGCCGCGCTGTACTGCGCCCGGGCCACCTCGGCGGCCGGGCAGTGGCTGGCGGTGGTCCCGGTGATCTGCCTGGTGCAGGTGCCCGTCTACGGGATGGCCAACCAGAATCTCGCGGTCGCCTTCTACGCGGTCGCCTTCGCCATGGCGCTCACCGAGCGGGAGCGACCGACGCGGCACCGGGCGGCGGTGTTGCCCGCATGACCACCACCCCGACCACGGTGGACGGCGTGACCGAGACCCGGCGCAGTGCCCGCAGCGGGCTCGCCGGGCTGCTCGGCGCGGCGGCCAGCGGTCTCTTCGGTTTCCTGCTCGCGGTCGTCATCACCCATGGCTATGGCCCCGCCGGGGCGGGCGCGTTCTTCGCCGCGATCGGCGTGGTGACCGTCGCCGCCGCGGTCTGCACTCTCGGCGCGGAGACCGGGCTGATGTGGGCCCTGCCCCGGCGCCGGGCCGGCGTGACCGGCGACGCCGCCCGGGTGCTCCCGGTGGCCATGGTGCCGCCGTTGCTGGTGGCCGTGCTGGTCGCCGTGGGCGGTGCGTTGGTCGCGGGGCCGCTCGCGGGTCGGCTCCTGGGACCGGCCGGCAGGTCGCTGCTGGTGGTGACGTTCGCGGCGGTACCCGTGGTGGTCGCGATGAACCTGCTGCTGGCCGTGCTGCGCTGCGTACGACCGATGCGGGCCTACGTCGCGGTGCAGTTCCTGCTGCTTCCGGTGGCCCGACCGGTGCTGGTCGGCGCGGCCCTGCTCGTCGGCGGCGGGCTGTTGGTGGGCCTGACCGGCTGGCTGGTGCCCGCCGCCCTCGCCCTGCTGGTGTGCCTGATCCTGGTCGTCGGTCCGCTCGGCGTGGGTGCCGGCGCACGGCTGCGTTCCCGGCCCGCCGACTGGTCCACGTTCTGGCGTTTCGCGCTGCCGCGCGCCGCTTCCGCGGCGATCGACGCCGGCAGCATGTGGATCGGTGTGCTGCTCACCTCGGCGCTCGCCGGTTCCGCCGAGGCCGGCGTCTTCGGAGCGGTCGGTCGTTACGTGCTCGCCGGTCAACTGGCGATGCAGGGGCTGCGGGTGGCGGTCTCCCCGCAGCTGTCCCGACTGCTGGGCCGGGGAGAGCGGGGGGCGGCAGCGGCGGTGCACCGGCAGCTGACCACCTGGGGACTGGTGCTCTCGTGGCCGGTGTACCTGCTGCTGGCTGTCTTCGGGCCGGCCTTCCTGGCGCTGTTCGGCGCCGACTTCGCCGACGGCGCCACCGCGATGACCGTGCTCGCGCTCGCCATGCTGGTCAACACGGGCGTCGGCAACGTGCAGAGCATGCTGCTGATGGGTGGGCGCAGCGGCCTGCACCTGGCCGGGGCGCTGGCCGGGCTGCTGGTCACCGTCGGTCTCGGGCTGGTGCTGATCCCGGCCCACGGCGCGACCGGAGCAGCGGTGGCCTGGGCTGCCGGCATCGTCACCGAGAACCTCACGGCGGCCACCTGCGCCCGGCTGATGGTCGGCCAGCCGCTGGCCGACGCCCGGATGCTGGTCGCGGCGGTGGTCACCGTGGGCGGGGTCGGCCTGGCCTCGGTGGTCGGTCTGGTGGTGGCCGGCCGGGGCCTGTTGGGGCTGGCGTCGTCGCTGGCCGCGTTAGGCGCAATCTGCGTCGGTTTGCTGACTTTTACCCGGGTTCGGGACGGCATTCGGGCGACCATGTTGCAGGTCCGTGGCGGGCCGCCGGCCGACGACCCGCCACGGCTTTCGAAAGGCAGGTGAGAACGTCGTGTCGTCCATTCGGGACCGAGTGAAACAACTGGTGCCGGCCCAGGTGACGAGCCGGGTGCGGGGCAGCCTCGTCGACTACGGGATCCGCACCAGCGAACGCCGTCCCCTACCGGACTTCCTGATCATCGGCACCAAGCGGGGCGGTACCACCTCGCTGTGGAACTACCTCATCGCGCACCCGCTGGTGCCCCGGCTCTTCCCGGCCTGGAACACGAAGTCCTCGCACTACTTCGAGGAGCACTGGAGCCACGGCGAGGCGTGGTACCGCTCGCACTTTCCCACCGTGCGGCAGCGGGAGCTGCTGGAGAGCCGCCACGGCGGCCCGGTCCGCGTCGGCGAGGCCGCCCCGCTGTACATGTTCCATCCCCTGGTCGCCGAACGGGTCGCCTCGTCGATGCCCGCGGCACGCCTGATCGTGTTGCTGCGCGATCCGGTGGAACGGGCGTACTCGCACTGGAAGGAGCGGCGGGCCAACGGCGTCGAGCCGTTGGATTTCGCCGCCGCGCTGGCCGCCGAACAGGAGCGTACGGCGGGCGAGCGGGAACGGCTGATCGCCGAGCCGGATCACTGCAGCCGGCGGTTCGACTGGTACAGCTATCGGGCCCGAGGTCGGTACCTGGAGCACCTGGAACCGTGGCTGGCCCACTTCGACCGACGTCAACTGTTCGTCCTACCCAGCGAGGAACTCTTCCGCGACGCACGGGCGGCCTACCGGCGCACCCTGGACTTCCTCGGCCTGCCGGCCGTCGACCTGCCCGACTTCAAGGTCTACAACGGCCGGCGGTCCGCTCCGCTGCCGCCGCCGCTGCGCGTCGAGCTGACCGAGTACTACCGCCCGTACAACGAGGCGCTCCGGCAGCGGCTCGGGTCTCCGCTCGACTGGCCGGACCGGGCGGCGTGACCGCGCCGGCCACGGCCGCCACCGACCCTCGCCGGCGTACCGACGGGTTGGGCTGGGCCACCCGGGCGGTCTTCGCCGACCACCGGATCGCGCTGAGCGTGGACGCCGTCCCGCCGGCCGGACACACCGTGGTGGCCCGGTACGCGGTCGTACCGTCGGTCACCGGGGCGCGGTTCCTGCTGCCGCACGGTTCGCCCCGGGTCGCCGCGGCGGCGCTGCTGGCGTACAACGCGCTGCGGCCGGCGACGGTGCGGGCGGCGCGGGCCCTGCTCGGTGCGGCCGCCCGGGTGGGGGTTGTCGACAGGGCGCCCTTTCCGGTACTGATCGTGGCCCTGCCCAACCGGCTGGACCCGGCGGCGGTGCTCCTCGCCGACCGGCTCGCCGCCGCCCTCGGCGCACCGATGTACGCGGCGTGCGGCATCCGCCCGCCGGATCCGAACCACAAGCCCACGCTGCAACTGTTCGACCACAGCGGCAGGCCCCGCGGGTACGCGAAGATCGGCTGGAACGACGCCACCCGGACGCTGGTCAGCGCCGAGGCGGCGGCGCTGCGCGAGTTGCCCGCCCTGGCCGGCCGCGCGGGGCACCCCGACACACCCCGGCTGCTCGCCGAGGTCAACTGGGCCGGACAGGTGATCGCGGTGATCGAGCCACTGCCCGCCCAGGTCCGTGGGGTACGGACCGCCGCCGCGCCCGACCTGGCGGCGTTGCTGGCGGTGGCTCGCCGGGGCCGCCCGCCCGCCGCACCCCGGCCGCTGGCCGGCTCACCGTTCCTGGCCCGGCTGGCGGCGGAGGCCCAGCGGGCCGCCGCAGGCCCCGCCGGGCGGCGGGCCGTCGCGGCGGTCGGCGCGCTGACCCGGCGGCACGGCCAGGTCGCTGTCGAGTTCGGGCACTGGCACGGCGACTGGGTGCCGTGGAACCTGGGCCGGCACGGCGGCGAACTGGTGGCCTGGGACTGGGAGCACAGCGGCCCCGACGTACCCGTCGGTTTCGACCTGGCCCACGACGCCTTCCAGCGTGCCGTGGTGCTGCGGGGCGAGCCGGCCGGCCCGGCCGCCGACATCGCCGGGCGGTGGCTGGACCGGTACGGCGACCGGCTGGGGCTGGACGCCCGACAGCGCCACCTGGTGCTCGATGCCTACCTGGTAGAGATGTGGCTGCGCACCTGGCGGCTGGCCGACGCCGGCGCCGGTTGGAACGCGGCACTGCACCCCGCGCTGTTGGACACGCTCGAGAAGCGAGCTGGCGGTGATGGAGTCGCGTGAACACCACGACCGAACAGCCCGGGACACAGCCGCTGCTGCTGCTGGTCTCCTCCAGCGGCGGGCACCTGGCCCAACTGCTCGCCCTGCGACCCTGGTACGAGACCTGGCGACGGTGCTGGGTCACCTTCGACACCCCCGAGGCCCTGTCGCTGCTCGCCGGGGAGGAGGTCGTGCCGGCGTACCATCCGACCACCCGCGACCTGCGAAACCTGCTGCGCAACACGGTGCTGGCCGCCCGGCTGCTGCGCCGGCGGCGGGTGGCCGCGGTGGTCACCACCGGCGCGGGCGTGGCGGTGCCGTTCGTCGTGCTCGCCCGGCTCCGGCGCATCCCGACCATCTACATCGAGGTCTACGACCGGATCGACACACCGACGTTGACCGCCCGGCTGTGCCGCCCGTTCCTGTCCGTGATGCTGGTGCAGTGGGAGGAGCAGCGGCGTCAGTACCCTGAGGCCACCGTCGTGGGGACCCTGCTGTGACCCGGCTCCGGCTACTGGTGGCCGTCGGCACCGACAGACACCCCTTCGACCGGCTGGTCGAGTGGCTGCGGGAGTGGCACGCGGAGGTGGCCGACAGCGTCGACCTGACCGTGCAGCACGGGCACACCCGGACCGCCGGGCTGCCCGACGCGGTGCCGTTCCTCGGCCACGCCGAGTTGCAGGCCGCGATGGCCGCTGCCCACCTGGTGGTGTGCCACGGCGGGCCGGCGACCATTCTGGAGGCCCGCCGGCACGGGCACCTGCCGATCGTGGTGCCCCGGGATCCGACCCACGGTGAACACGTCGACGACCACCAACAGCTGTTCGCCCGCCGGCTCGGCGCGGCCGGCCTGATCGCGCTCTGCGAGTCCCGACGGGAACTGCTCGACGCGCTCGCCGCCGGGCTGGCCGACCGTTCGCACTTCGCCGTGTCGGTGGACGCCGAGGCGGCCAGCGGGCAGCGCGCCGCGGTGCGGCGGGTGGCGGTGATCGTCGAGGACCTGGTGGCCACCGCCGCGCGGCGGCCACACCGACCCTGGTGGCGGCCGTGGCGCGAGTCCGGCCCCGACGAAAGGCGGAACCGGTGACCCGGTACCCGAGCGTGAGTGCCGTCCTGCCCACCCGCGAACGCCCGGAACTGCTGCGGGCCGCGGTTCGCGCGATCGTCGCGCAGGAGTACCCCGGGCCGGTCGAGGTGGTCGCCGTGTACGACCAGTGCGAACCGGAGCCGTCACTGGCCGAACTCGCCGGCCCGGACCGGCGGGTACGGGTGGTGACGAACACCCGCACCCCCGGGCTGGCAGGCGCCCGCAACTCGGGCATCCTGGCCGCCACCGGCGAACTGGTCGCTTTCTGCGACGACGACGACGAGTGGCTGCCCGGCAAGCTGCGGGCCCAGGCCGACGCGCTGGCCGACGTGCCCGGCACCGACTTCGTCAGCTGCGGCATCCGGATCAGCTACGACGGGCGCTCCGTCGACCGGGTGCTGGCCCGCGACTCGATCAGCCTGGCCGACCTGCTGCGGGATCGGATGACCGAGTTGCACCCGTCGACCTTCCTCATCCGGGCGACCGCACTGCGCGACGGGTTCGGACTCGTCGACGAGGAAATCCCGGGCAGCTACGCCGAGGACTACGAGTTCCTGCTCCGGGCCGCCCGCAGCGCGCCGCTGGTCAACCTGCCCACCCCGTACGTGCTGGTGCGCTGGCACCGGCGCTCCTACTTCGCCCAGCGGTGGGACACCATCGCCGTGGCATTGCGGTGGCTGCTGGACCGCTACCCCGAGTTCGACAGTCAGCCGGCGGGTCGGGCGCGGGTCACCGGGCAGATCGCCTTCGCCCGGGCCGCCTCGGGTAACCCCCGGGACGCGATGCGCTGGGCCGGCCGGACCATCCGCGGCAACCCGCGCGAAGCCCGCGCCTACCTGGCCCTGGCGGTCGCCGGGCGGTTGCTCCGGGCCGACACGGTGCTGCGTGCCCTGCACGCCCGGGGCCGAGGCATCTGAGCAGCCGCGCCGTGCGCCGCGTCCGCAGGGCGGGACGCGGTGGGCGGTGCGGGACCGCGGGCACCGGGCGTGACAGACTGGCCGCTGTGTTGCGCTGGCTGACCGCAGGGGAATCGCACGGGCCCGCCCTCGTCGCGTTGCTGGAGGGGGTGCCGGCCGGAATCGAGGTGACCTCCACCGAGATCGCCGGAGAGTTGGCCCGCCGCCGGCTCGGCTACGGCAGGGGTGCCCGGATGGCCTTCGAACAGGACGAGATCGAGGTCATCGGCGGCCTGCGGCACGGCGTGACGCTGGGCAGCCCGTTCGCGGTCAGGGTCGGCAACTCCGAGTGGCCCAAGTGGCGCACCGTGATGGCCACCGACCCGGTCGACGCCGACGAGCTGGCCAGCCAGGCCCGCAACGCCCCGCTGACCCGCCCTCGGCCGGGCCACGCCGACCTGGCCGGCATGCAGAAGTACGGCCACCCCGACGCCCGGCCGATCCTGGAGCGGGCCAGCGCGCGGGAGACCGCCGCCCGGGTGGCCGTCGGCACGGTGGCCAAGGCGCTGCTGCGGCAGGCGTTGGACGTCGAGCTTGTCTCGCACGTGGTCGAGTTGGGTCCGGTCGCCGTCAAATCTGGGCTGCGGCCCCGGCCGGAGGACGCCGAACGGATCGACGCTGACCCGCTGCGCTGCCTCGACCCCGAGGCCAGCGCCCGGATGGTCGCCGAGGTCGACGCCGCGAAGAAGGCCGCCGACACCCTCGGCGGCGTGGTCGAGGTGCTGGCGTACGGGGTGCCGCCTGGCCTCGGCAGCCACGTTCAGTGGGACCGCAAACTCGATGCCCGGCTGGCCACCGCACTGATGTCGATCCAGGCGATCAAGGCAGTGGAGATCGGCGACGGCTGGCAGCAGGCCCGGTCCCGGGGCTCCGAGGCGCACGACGAGATCATGCCCACCGCCACCGGCGTACGCCGGATCACCGACCGGGCCGGCGGCCTGGAAGGCGGCATCACCACCGGTGAACCGCTGCGGGTGAGGGCCGCGATGAAGCCGATTTCCTCGCTCAACCGGGCTCTGGCCACGGTCGACGTCACCACCGGCGAGCCGGCCACCGCGATCAACCAGCGTTCCGACGTCTGTGCGGTGCCGGCCGCCGCGGTCGTCGCCGAGGCGATGGTCGCGCTGGTGCTGGCCGAGGCGGCGGTGGATAAGTTCGGCGGTGACTCGGTTGCCGAGATGCGCCGCAACCTGGCCGGCTACCTCGACGCCCTGGTGATCCGGTGACCGGTCCGCCGCGTCCCGTCTGCGTGCTGGTGGGCGCGCCCGGGTCGGGCAAGACCACCATCGGGCAGGGCTTGGCCGACGCGCTCGGCGTGGAGTTCCGCGACACCGACGCCGACATCGAGCATCTCGCGGGCAAGCCGATCTCGGAGATCTTCGTCGACGAGGGGGAGGAGCACTTCCGTACCCTCGAAAGGGCGGCCCTGGCCACGGCGCTGGCCTCCTGCACCGGAGTGCTCGCCCTCGGCGGCGGCGCGGTGCTGGCTGAGGAGAACCGGGCAATTCTGGTGGGACACCGGGTGGTGCACCTGTCCGTCGAGCTGCCCGACGCCGTCAAGCGGGTCGGGCTCGGTATCGGCCGGCCGCTGCTGGCGATCAACCCCCGGGCCACCCTCAAGCATCTGATGGACCAGCGCCGCCCGCTCTACGCCGAGGTGGCCACCGCCACGGTGATCACCGACGGGCGCCCGCCGGAGGCGATTGTCGCCGAGATCGTCCCCCTGCTCAAGCGGTAAGAAAGGGCCCCTGTGCCCGGCCAGCCCGGCGCTAAACCTCTCGTTCCACCCATCGGGCGCGAGGTGCGGGCGGCGGTTCGGCCGCCGGCTGGTGGGCTAGGCTGCCGGGCGATGGACGAGGTGACCCGAATTCCAGTCGGCGGGGACCGCCCGTACGAAGTGCTGGTCGGACGCGACCTGCTCGACGCCCTACCCGGCCTGCTGCCCGACTCCGCCCGGGTGGCGGTGCTGCACGCCCCACCGTTGAAGGCGTCGGCCGACGCGGTCGGTGCCCGGCTGGCAGCGGCCGGCATGACCCCGCTGGCGATCGAGGTGCCCGACGCCGAAGCCGCCAAGCACGTCGACGTGGCGGCGCAGTGCTGGGACCGGCTCGGCGAGGCGGGATTCACCCGTACCGACGCGGTGGTCGGGTTGGGTGGTGGTGCGGTCACCGATCTGGCCGGGTTCGTGGCGGCGTGCTGGCTGCGTGGTGTGCGCTGGGTGCCGGTGGCCACCTCGCTGCTGGGGATGGTCGACGCGGCGGTGGGCGGCAAGACCGGGATCAACACGGCAGCCGGTAAGAACCTGGTCGGCGCCTTCCACCCGCCGGTCGGGGTTCTGGCCGACCTGGCGATGCTGGACAGTCTGCCGCCGGCCGACCTGGCTGCCGGGCTGGCCGAGGTCGTCAAGTGCGGCTTCATCGCCGATCCGGTCATCCTCGACCTGGTCGAGCGGGATCCGGCCGCGGCGACGGATCCGGCCGGACCGGTCGCCCGGGAACTGGTCGAGCGGGCGATTCGGGTCAAGGCCGACGTGGTCTCCGCGGACCTGCGCGAGTCGGGTGTGCGGGAGGTACTCAACTACGGGCACACCCTCGCCCACGCGATCGAGAAGGTGGAGGGCTATCGCTGGCGGCACGGTCACGCGGTCGCGGTCGGCCTGGTGTACGCGGCCGAACTGGCCCGCCTCGCCGGCCGGCTCGACGGCGGTACCGCTCGGCGGCACCGTGCCGTGGTGACCGCGCTCGGGCTGCCCACCAGCTACCCGGCGCAGGCGTGGCCACGGCTGCTGGCAACCATGCGGGTCGACAAGAAGGCTCGGGGTGACCTGCTGCGCTTCGTGGTGCTCGACGGGCTGGCCCGGCCGGCGATATTGGAAGGCCCCGACGACGAGCTGCTGCACGAGGCGTACCGGGCGGTGTCCCGATGAAGGTCCATGTGCTCAACGGACCGAATCTCGGTCGTCTCGGCACTCGTGAGGTTGACGTCTACGGGGTGACCAGTTACGCCGATCTGGTCGAGCTCTGCGAGTCGACCGGGCGCGAGTTCGGGCTGAGCGTGACCGTCCGGCAGACCGACGTCGAGCACGAACTGCTCGGCTGGCTGCACGCTGCGGCGGACGACGGGGCGGCTGTGGTGCTCAACCCGGCAGCCTGGTCGCACTACTCCGTCGCGGTCCGGGACGCCTGTGCGATGTTGCGCGGACCGTTGGTGGAGGTGCACATCTCCAACATCCATGCCCGGGAGGAGTTCCGGCGCCACTCGGTCGTGTCGGCGGTGGCGACCGGGGTGATCTGTGGGTTGGGCGTCGACGGCTACCGCCTCGCCCTGCAGTACCTGGCCGCCGGCCGGGACCAGGCCGGCTGAGGCCGCCGAGGGCGGGCCACCCCTGAGTCCGCCCGAGGAGACTCTTCGTGTGGCCACGGTCCGTGACGTGTCGTCGCAGCCGTCACCCACGTACGTGCATCCTTGGCTCTGCCTCACCGGACGCAACAGCGGCTGACCAGCGTCGGCGCGCGGCACCCCCATCGAGATCGTTGGGTGCGGCCGTTACCGGCAGTCACCGTTACGTGGGTGGAAGCAGAGCGAAGGATGCGGGAGGGGAAGTGGGCGGCGGGCGGCGGGTAGCGGTCTGGCTAGTAGACTTGCCAGGTCTGTCCACCAATTGATCAAGGCAGGAAATGGCCACCACCAACGAGCTGAAGAACGGCCTGGTACTCAACCTCGACGGGGAGCTCTGGTCCGTCGTCGAGTTCCAGCACGTCAAGCCCGGTAAGGGTGGTGCGTTCGTGCGCACCACGCTGAAGAACGTGCTCTCCGGCAAGGTCGTCGACAAGACCTTCAACGCGGGCACCAAGGTCGAGACCGCGACCGTGGACAAGCGCACGATGCAGTACCTCTACGCCGACGGCGAGGACTACGTCTTCATGGACCTGGAGACGTTCGACCAGATCACGGTGCTCGGCGGGACGGTCGGTGAGGCGGCCAACTACCTGCTGCCCGAGGCCGAGGCGACCGTGGCCACCCACGAGGAGGTGCCGCTCTACGTCGAGCTACCGACCTCCGTCGTGCTGGAGGTCACCTACACCGAGCCGGGCCTGCAGGGCGATCGCTCCACCGGTGGCAACAAGCCGGCGACCGTGGAGACCGGCGCGACCGTGCAGGTGCCGCTGTTCATCACCACCGGCGAGAAGATCAAGGTCGACACCCGCGACGGCCGTTACCTCGGCCGCTCCTGATGGCGGAGGGTCCGAAGCAGCAGATGCCGGCGCGCCGCAAGGCGCGTAAGCGGGCGCTTGACGTGCTCTTCGAGGCCGACCTGCGTGATCGTCCGCCGGTCGAGGTGCTGGCCGGCTACCTCGATCGGATCGCCAGGCCGCGCCCCGACCACCTCGATTACGCAGTCGGTCTGGTCGAGGGCGTGGCCGGGCACCTGGATCGGATCGACGAGCTGATCTCCAGCTACGCCGAGGGGTGGACGCTGGACCGGATGCCGGTGGTCGACCGCAACCTCGCCCGGATCGCGGTCTACGAGTTGCTCTACGTCGAAGAGATCGACGACGCGGTGGCGATCAGTGAGGCGGTCGAGCTGGCCCGGCAGATGTCGACCGACGATTCGCCCCGCTTCCTCAACGGTCTGCTCGGCCGCATCGCCGAGTACGCCACCCGTTGACAGGTCACGACGGCTGGCGGGAAACCACGACGAGAAGGGCCCGTGCCGTCCGGCACGGGCCCTTTCGCTGTCGGCGCTCAGGAGGCGAAGAACGCCCGGGGGTCGGCGACGAGTACGCCGTGCTCGGTGAGCCGTTCGATCAGGCCCGACGGCGAGGCGTCGTAGACGATGGCGAGGGCGCGTAGGTCGTCGGCGCGGATCGACAACACCCGGCCGTTGTAGTCACCGCGCTGCTGCTGGATGGCGCGCGCGTACCGGGCGACATAGGCGAGGTCCTCGCTGGCCTCGTCGTAGAGGCGCTCCAGGTCCAGGACGATCTTGCTGGTCGGCTCGTGTCGCACGCCGCTGCCGTCGGGCAGGAGCTCCGAGACCGGAACGCGGTAGAACTCGGCCAACTCGGCCAGGCGGGACACCGTGACGGCGCGGTCGCCGCGCTCGTACGAGCCGACCACCACCGCCTTCCAGCGCCCGTTCGACTTCTCCTCCACCCCCTGCAGGGACAGACCCTGCTGCTGGCGGATGGAGCGCAGACGGGCGCCCAGAGACTTGGCGTATTCAGAGGGCATTCGGACACTCCCAGTGCTGCTCGGGGTTCTCCCAGCGATCGCTACGGAGCGTGACGGTACGGGGATTCGGAAATCTGGTCAAGTGGTGGTGACCCTCCCTTCCGGCACCCAGGCTGGGTTGTCCCGTTTCGTCTGCTGAACCGGTGCGCGGAGGCGACAACCGAGCGTGGCTCGGGACACCTGTGCCCGAGCGCGATCGGTGCGCCGACCACTGGTAACGTGGCCGCAGCCCCTCCACCGGCCGACTGTGGCCGGCCCGGAGGATCCGACATCCTTTAACGACCCGTCCAGTGAGGCGGGGAAGGAGGTCCGTCGTGGCCTACCCCCCGGCTGCCCCATCGTCGGCACCGCGACAACCCTCGGTGAAGGTGATCCTGGCCAGCGTCGACGTGCAACGCGTCGTCGACCGGATCGCACACCAGATTCTGGAGAAGACCCAGGGCGCGGCCGACACGGTGCTGCTCGGCATCCCCACCCGTGGCACCCCGCTCGCCCGCCGGCTGGCCGCCCGGATCAGCGCCTTCGAGGGCATCGCCGTGCCGGTCGGCGTGCTCGACATCACTCTCTACCGCGACGATCTGCGCCGCAACGCGACCAGGGCGGTCGGTCCGACCCAGTTGCCGGCCGGCGGGATCGACGGCATGCGGGTGGTCCTCGTCGACGACGTTCTCTTCTCCGGGCGGACTGTCCGCGCTGCCCTCGACGCCCTCGGTGACCTCGGGCGGCCGGCGTCGGTGCAGCTCGCCGTGCTGGTCGACCGCGGGCACCGGCAGCTGCCGATCCGCGCCGACTACGTCGGCAAGAACATTCCGACCGCGCTCGCCGAGAACGTGAAGGTGACGCTGGCCGAGACCGACGGCACCGACGAGGTCCGCCTCTACGGAGAGGGCGCACGGTGAGCGCGAGGAGTGCAGCGCAGCGGGGCCCCACAGCCGCGAACGGAAGGTGGGGCCGGTGATCAGGCACCTGCTCTCCGGCGCCGACCTCGACGCCGACACCGCCACCCTGATCCTGGACACCGCGGCCGAGATGGCCGCCGTGTCCGGCCGCGAGGTGAAGAAGCTGCCCGCCTTGCGGGGCCGGACCGTGGTCAACCTCTTCTACGAGGACTCCACCCGTACCCGGATCTCCTTCGAGGCGGCGGCCAAGCGGCTCAGCGCCGATGTGATCAACTTTTCGGCGAAGGGTTCCAGCGTCACCAAGGGTGAGAGTCTGAAGGACACTGCGCTGACCCTGCAGGCGATGGGGGCCGACGCGGTGGTCGTCCGGCACCCCGCCTCCGGCGCACCGCACCGGCTCGCCGACTGGGTCGACGGCTCGGTGGTGAACGCCGGCGACGGCACCCACGAGCATCCCACCCAGGCGCTGCTCGACGCGTACACGATGCGTTCCCGGCTGGGACGGCTCGCCGGCCTGTCGGTGGCGGTGGTGGGTGACGTGCTGCACTCCCGGGTGGCCCGTTCCAACGTGCTGCTGCTGTCCACCCTCGGCGCCAAGGTCACCCTGGTCGGGCCGCCCACCCTCATCCCCGTCGACATCGCGGCGGGCACCGACGTCTGCTATGACCTCGACGCGGTGCTCCCGTCGTCGGACGTGGTGATGATGCTGCGGGTGCAGCGGGAACGGATGAACGACTCGTACTTCCCGTCCGCCCGCGAGTACGCCCGCCGATACGGTCTGGACGGCCCGCGGATGCGCCGGCTCCCCGAGCACGCGATCGTGATGCATCCCGGCCCGGTGAACCGGGGCATGGAGATCACGCCGGAGGTCGCCGACTCACCGCGCTCCACCATCGTCGAACAGGTCACCAACGGGGTCTCCGTGCGGATGGCCGTCCTCTACCTGCTGCTCGGGGGGATCAACCGTTGAACGCTTACCTGATCAGGAATGTCAGTGTGCTCGGTGCCGCGCCGACCGACATGCTGATCCGCGACGGCGTCGTCACCGAGACCGGCCCGGGGCTGTCCGCGCCGGATGCGGGCGTCGTCGACGCCGACGGGTTGGTCGCCCTGCCCGGCCTGGTCGACCTGCACACCCACCTGCGCGAACCCGGCCGGGAGGACGCCGAGACCGTCGAGACCGGGTCCCGGGCGGCGGCCCTGGGCGGCTACACCGCGGTCTGCGCGATGGCCAACACCTCTCCGGTGGCCGACACCGCCGGCGTGGTCGAGCAGGTCTGGCGGCTCGGCCGTGAGGCCGGGCTGGTCGACGTGCAGCCTATCGGCGCGGTCACCGTCGGCCTGGCCGGCGAGCGCCTCGCCGAGCTGGGCGCGATGGCCGACTCCGCGGCCCGGGTGCGGATCTTCTCGGACGACGGGCACTGCGTCGCCGACCCGCGGCTGATGCGCCGCGCGCTGGAGTACGTGAAGGCATTCGACGGGATCATCGCCCAGCACGCCGAGGAGCCACGGCTAACCGAGGGCGCGCAGATGCACGAGGGGGAGGTGTCCACCCGGCTGGGCCTGACCGGCTGGCCGGCGGTCGCCGAGGAGGCGATCATCGCCCGGGACGTGCTGCTGGCCGAGCATGTCGGCAGCCGACTGCACGTCTGCCACGTCTCCACCGCCGGCAGCGTCGAGGTGCTGCGTCAGGCGAAGGCCCGGGGGGTACGCGTCACCGCCGAGGTGACTCCGCACCACCTGCTGCTCACCGACGCAGTCGTGAGCGGGAGAAGTGAGCTTGCGAGCCCCGCGCTGGCGAACAACTGGAGCCCAGCCGGAGCGTACGACCCGCTGTACAAGGTCAACCCGCCGTTGCGTACCGCCGCCGACATTGTCGCCCTGCGCGCCGCACTGGTCGACGGGGTGATCGACATCGTCGCCACCGACCATGCCCCGCACGCGGTGGAGGACAAGGAGTGCGAGTGGGCGTACGCCCGGCCGGGCATGCTCGGGCTGGAGACGGCGCTGTCGATCGCCCTCGACGTGCTCGGCGCCGAGTGGGATCTGATCGCCGAGCGGATGTCGCGCGCCCCGGCCCGGATCGCCGGGCTGACCGGGCACGGCCACGATCCGGCCCCGGGCGTGCCGGCGAACCTCACGCTGATCGACCCGGCGGCCCGCCGGGTGATCGAACCGGCGGAGCTGGCCAGCCGCAGCCGCAACACCCCGTACGCCCGGATGACGCTGCCGGGTCGCATCGTGGCGACCTTCCTGCGTGGCGTGGCGACGGTCCTAGACGGAAAGGCAGTCAAGTGATCCGAGCGAGGAGCGCAGCGCAGCGGAGCACCCAGTCCGGGTCGGAGGCGCGGCATGAGTCGTAGGCGTCCAGCGATCCTGGTCCTGGAGGACGGGCGCTCGTTTCACGGCGAGGCGTACGGCAGCGTCGGGGAGACCTTCGGCGAGGCGGTCTTCAACACCGGGATGACCGGTTACCAGGAGACGCTGACCGACCCCTCGTACCACCGTCAGGTGGTGGTGCAGACCGCGCCGCACATCGGCAACACCGGAGTCAACCCCGACGACGACGAGTCACGGCGGATCTGGGTGGCCGGCTATGTGGTCCGCGACCCGGCCCGGGTCAGCTCGAACTGGCGGACGACCGGCGGGCTGGAGGATCGGCTCGCCACCGAGGGTGTGGTCGGCATCAGCGGGGTCGACACCCGGGCGCTGACCCGCCACCTGCGTGAACGCGGCGCGATGCGGGTCGGCGTCTCCAGCGTCGAGCACGACCCGCAGGCGCTGCTGGCCCGGGTCCGTCAGGCGCCGCAGATGGTCGGCGCGGACCTCTCCGCCGAGGTGACCACGGCGGAGCCCTACGTGGTCGCCGCCGACGGGGAGCACCGGTTCACGGTCGCGGCGCTGGACCTGGGGATAAAGCGCAACGTGCCGCGCCGGCTCGCCGCCCGCGGTGTGACGACGCACGTCCTGCCGGCCGGTTCGACCATCGAGGATCTGCTGGCCACCGGCGCCGACGCGGTCTTCTTCTCACCGGGTCCCGGCGATCCGGCCACCGCCGACGCCCCGGTCGCGCTGGCCCGCGAGGTGCTGCGCCGCGAGGTGCCGCTGTTTGGGATCTGCTTCGGCAGCCAGATTCTCGGCCGGGCGCTCGGCTTCGGCACGTACAAGCTCGGCTACGGCCACCGGGGCATCAACCAGCCGGTGCTCGACCGGACCACCGGCAAGGTGGAGGTGACCAGCCACAACCACGGCTTCGCGGTGGAGGTGCCGGGTGTCGGCGCCGGGGCGGTCACGCCCGACCAGGTGATCGAGACCGAGTTCGGCGGCGTCCAGGTCTCGCACATCTGCCTCAACGACAACGTGGTCGAGGGGCTGCGGGCGCGCGACGTGCCTGCCTTCACCGTCCAGTACCACCCGGAGGCGGCGGCCGGCCCGCACGACGCGGACTACCTCTTCGACCGCTTCGCCGAGCTGATCGAGGGCCGGACCCACAGCGAGGGGCGCACGAATGCCTAGACGGACGGATCTCAAGCACATCCTGGTGATCGGCTCGGGGCCGATCGTCATCGGGCAGGCCTGTGAGTTCGACTACTCCGGCACCCAGGCGTGCCGGGTGCTGCGCAGCGAGGGGATCCGGGTCAGCCTGGTCAACTCGAACCCGGCGACCATCATGACGGACCCGGAGTTCGCCGACGCCACCTACGTCGAACCGATCACCCCCGAGTTCGTCGAGCTGGTCATCGCCAGGGAGCGCCCGGACGCGGTGCTGCCGACCCTCGGCGGGCAGACCGCTTTGAACACCGCCGTGGCGCTGCACGAGGCCGGGGTGCTGGAAAAGTACGGTGTCGAGCTGATTGGCGCCGACATCGAGGCGATCCGGCGGGGCGAGGACCGGCAGCTGTTCAAGGAGGTCGTCGCCAGGGCCGGGGTACGGATCGGCGCCGAGCAGCCGTCGGCCCTGGTGCCGCGCTCACGGGTCTGCCACTCGATGGACGAGGTCCGCGAGACAGTGGCCGAGCTGGGCCTGCCGGTGGTGATCCGGCCGTCGTTCACCATGGGCGGCCTCGGCTCCGGCATGGCGCACAGCGACGCGGACCTGGAGCGCATCGCCGGTACCGGCCTGGCCGCCAGCCCGGTGCACGAGGTGCTGATCGAGGAGAGCGTGCTCGGCTGGAAGGAGTACGAGCTTGAGCTGATGCGGGACCGGCACGACAACGTGGTGGTGGTCTGTTCGATCGAGAACGTCGACCCGATGGGCGTGCACACCGGCGACAGCGTGACGGTGGCGCCGGCGATGACGTTGACCGACCGGGAGTACCAGCGCCTGCGCGACCTGGGCATCGCGGTGCTGCGCGAGGTGGGGGTGGACACCGGCGGCTGTAACATCCAGTTCGCGGTGAACCCGGCCGACGGGCGCATCGTGGTCATCGAGATGAACCCGCGGGTGTCCCGCTCCTCGGCGCTGGCGTCGAAGGCGACCGGCTTCCCGATCGCGAAGATCGCCGCGAAGCTGGCCATCGGGTACACCCTCGACGAGATCCCCAACGACATCACGCGCAGAACGCCGGCGGCGTTCGAGCCGACGCTGGACTACGTGGTGGTGAAGATCCCCCGGTTCGCCTTCGAGAAGTTCCCCGGCGCGGATGCGGAGCTGACCACCACGATGAAGTCCGTCGGCGAGGCGATGAGCCTCGGACGCAACTTCACCGAGGCGCTGAACAAGGCGATGCGGTCAATGGAGACCAGGGAGGCCGGTTTCTGGAGTGTGCCGGATCCGGCGGGGGCGACCAAGCAGAACAGCCTCGCCGCCCTGGGCACCCCGCATGACGGGCGGCTCTACACGGTCGAGCGGGCGCTGCGGCTGGGCGCCTCGATCGACGAGGTCAGCGTGGCCTCCGGCGGGATCGACCCGTGGTTCCTGGACCAGATCGCCGCGCTGGTGGAGCTGCGCGCCGAGATCGTCGCCGCGCCGGTCCTGGACGCCGGGCTGCTGCGTCGGGCGAAGCGGGCCGGCCTGTCCGACCGGCAACTGGCCGCGCTGCGGCCCGAGTTGGCCGCCGAGGACGGCGTGCGGACGCTGCGGCACCGGCTCGACGTCCGGCCGATCTACAAGACGGTGGACACCTGCGCCGCCGAGTTCGAGGCCAGCACCCCGTACCACTACTCCTCGTACGACGCGGAGACCGAGGTGGCCGGCTCGGCGCGGCCGAAGGTGCTGATTCTCGGTTCCGGGCCGAACCGGATCGGCCAGGGCATCGAGTTCGACTACTCCTGCGTGCACGCCGTCCAGGCGTTGCGGAGCGCGCCGTGCGGCGGATTCGAGACCGTCATGGTCAACTGCAATCCGGAGACCGTCTCCACCGACTACGACACCGCCGACCGGCTCTACTTCGAGCCGTTGACCTTCGAGGACGTGCTGGAGGTCTGGCACGCCGAGCACCACTGCGGCCGGGCGGCCGGCGGGCCGGGTGTGGTCGGGGTGATCGTGCAGCTGGGCGGGCAGACCCCGCTCGGGCTGGCCCAGCGGCTCAAGGACGCCGGGGTGCCGGTGGTCGGCACCTCCCCGGAGTCGATCCACCTGGCCGAGGATCGGGGTGCCTTCGGGTCGCTGCTGACCCGGTCCGGTCTGCGCGCGCCGGCGCACGGCACCGCCACCTCGTACGAGCAGGCGAAGGAGATCGCCGACGAGATCGGCTATCCGGTGCTGGTCCGCCCCTCGTACGTGCTGGGCGGGCGCGGCATGGAAATCGTCTACGACGATGTCACCCTGCGCGCCTACATCGGGCGGGCCACCGACATCTCCCCGGACCATCCGGTGCTGGTGGACCGGTTCCTCGACGACGCCATCGAGATCGACGTGGACGCGCTCTGCGACGCCGACGGAGAGGTGTACCTCGGCGGGGTGATGGAGCACATCGAGGAGGCGGGGATCCACTCCGGCGACTCCTCCTGCGCGTTGCCGCCGATAACTCTCGCCGGCTCGCACGTGGCCCAGGTCCGTCGCTTCACCGAGGCGATCGCGCGGGGCGTCGGGGTACGCGGCCTGCTCAACGTGCAGTACGCGCTGAAGGATGACGCACTTTACGTGCTGGAGGCGAACCCGCGTGCCTCGCGTACCGTGCCGTTCGTCTCCAAGGCCACGGCGGTGCCGCTGGCCAAGGCGGCGGCCCGGATCGCGCTCGGCGCGAGCATCGCCGAACTACGCGCCGAGGGGATGCTGCCGGCGACCGGCGACGGTGGTTCGCTGCCGCCGGATGCGCCGATCGCGGTCAAGGAGGCGGTGCTGCCGTTCAAGCGGTTCCGTACGCCGGCCGGCAAGGGCGTGGACTCGCTGCTCGGTCCGGAGATGAAGTCGACCGGTGAGGTGATGGGCATCGACACCTCGTTCGGGCACGCCTTCGCCAAGTCCCAGTCGGCGGCGTACGGGTCGCTGCCGACCCAGGGTCGGATCTTCGTCTCGGTGGCGAACCGGGACAAGCGCGGCATGATCTTCCCGATCAAACGTCTCGCCGACCTCGGCTTCGAGATCGTCGCCACCAGCGGCACCGCCGAGGTGCTTCGCCGCCACGGCATCGCCTGTGAGCAGGTACCCAAGCACTACGAGGCCGGTGCCGACGACGATGCGGTGTCGCTGATCCTCGGTGGCCAGGTCGCACTTGTGATCAACACACCGCAGGGTTCCGGGGCGGGTGCCCGGTCCGACGGGTACGAGATCCGTAGCGCGGCGGTCACCGCGGACATACCGTGCGTCACCACGGTGCCCGGGGCCGCGGCCGCGGTCATGGGAATCGAGGCCCGCCTGCGTGGCGACATGCAGGTGCGCCCGCTGCAGGACCTGCACGCCAAACTGCGGGCGCAACGGTGATCTTCGAGCGGACCGTGCGGCGTGGACTGTTCCGCCTCGGCGGCGGCGACGCCGAGGCGGCGCACGAGTTCACCCTTCGGCGGCTGGCCGCGTTGTCGCGGATGCCGGTGGCGCTGGCGGCGGTGCGGGCCCGGTACGCCGTGGCGGCGCCCCGCACCGTGTTCGGGGTGCGGTTTTCGAATCCGGTCGGGCTGGCCGCCGGGATGGACAAGGACGGCGTGGCGCTGCCGGCGTGGCCGGCGCTTGGTTTCGGCTTCGTCGAGGTCGGCACGGTGACGGCGCACCCGCAGCCGGGCAACCCCCGGCCACGGCTCTTCCGGTTGCCAGCCAGCGAGGCCGTGATCAACCGGATGGGCTTCAACAACGCCGGTGCGCAGGCGCTGGCGGACCGGCTCGCGGCGCTGCCCGGCCCGATCGGCGTACCCCTGGGGATCTCGCTGGGTAAGTCGAAGGTGGCGGCGCTGGACGACGCGGTGGCGGACTACCAGGCGTCGTACCGGGCGTTGCGCGGGTACGGCGACTACTTCGCGGTGAACGTCTCCTCCCCGAACACCCCCGGGCTGCGGGCGTTGCAGGACCGTGGCCACCTGGACGCGTTGCTGGCAGCGCTGGCGGGGGAGAAGCCGGTGCTTGTGAAGATCGCCCCCGACCTGACCGAGTCGGCCATCGCCGACCTGCTGGAGGTGTGCCTGGCCCGGGGTGCCGCCGGTGTGATCGCCACGAACACCACTCTCGGCCGGGACGGGTTGGCCCTGACCGACCAGGGCCGCTCGGGCGAGGCCGGTGGGCTGTCCGGTCGGCCACTGGCCGACCGGGCACGGCAGGTGGTCGCCTTCGTCCACGCAGAGACGGGCGGAGAACTTCCGATCGTCGGCGTGGGCGGCATCGTCGACCCCGACGACGCGACCCGGATGTTCGACGCCGGCGCTAGCCTGGTGCAGCTCTACACCGGTTTCATCTACCACGGCCCGGCGTTGCCCCGCGCGGTGGCCCGCGCGGCACGGGCCGCACCGGTGCCCGCCGTGTCCGGGTCGTGACGCCGCAGGAGCTGCTCGCCGCCGACGCCGCGCACGTCTGGCATCCGTACGCCGCGCTGCCGCCGGCGGTGCCGCCGTATCTGGTGGACGGCGCCGAGGGGGTGCGGCTGCGCCTGGCCGACGGTCGTGAGCTGGTCGACGGGATGTCGTCCTGGTGGGCGGCGATCCACGGCTACCGGCATCCGGTGCTGGACGCGGCGCTGACCGCCCAACTGGGCCGGATGAGTCACGTGATGTTCGGTGGGCTCACCCACGCACCGGCGGTCGAACTGGCCCGCGGCCTGGTCGAGCTGGCGCCGGAGGGCTTGGAGCACGTGTTCCTCGCCGACTCCGGCTCGGTCAGCGTCGAGGTCGCGGTGAAGATGTGCCTGCAGTATCAGCGGGCGACCGGCCGGCCGCAGCGCCGCCGGTTGGGTACCTGGCGGGGCGGGTACCACGGCGACACCTTCCACCCGATGAGCGTCTGCGATCCCGAGGGCGGCATGCACCACCTCTGGGGCGACGTGCTGCCCCGGCAGGTCTTCGCCCCGGCGCCACCGGGCGGCTTCGAGACCGTGCCCGATCCGGCGTACGAGGCGGCGCTGGTCGACGCGGTCGAACGGCACGCCCACGAGTTGGCCGCGGTGATCGTCGAGCC
This sequence comes from Micromonospora sp. LOL_024, assembly GCF_048060415.1. Lineage (NCBI taxonomy): Bacteria > Bacillati > Actinomycetota > Actinomycetes > Micromonosporales > Micromonosporaceae > Micromonospora > Micromonospora sp. LOL_024. Next base: position 82,531 of record NZ_JBHMIS010000003.1, on the reverse strand, counting down.
GGTGGTGCAGGGCGCCGGCGGGATGCGCTTCCACCATCCGCACTATCTGCGGGTGCTGCGGGAGGTGACCCGCGCGCAAGGGATCCTGCTGATCTTCGATGAGATCGCCACGGGCTTCGGCCGCACCGGCACGATGTTCGCCGCCGAGCACGCCGGGATCGCGCCGGACGTGATGTGTGTGGGCAAAGCCCTCACCGGTGGCTACCTCACGCTGGCGGCGGCGCTCTGCACGGCGGAGGTCGCGCGGGGCATCCGGGCCGGCGGGGTGTTGGCGCACGGACCGACATTCATGGGTAATCCACTCGCCTGCGCGGTCGCCAATGCCTCCCTCGGCCTGCTGCGGACCGGGGAGTGGGCGGGGCAGGTGTCGATGCTCCAGCAGGGTCTGCGCGCCGGCCTGGAGCTGCTGCTCGGCGCACCTGGCGTGGCTGACGTGCGGGTGCTCGGCGGGATCGGCGTGGTGCAGTTGGACCACGAGGTGGACCTGCCGGCGGCCACGGCGGCGGCGGTGGCCCGCGGGGTGTGGCTGCGTCCGTTCCGCGATCTGGTCTACACGATGCCGCCGTACGTCACTACCGGGGCCGAGTTGGCGCTGATCGTCGCGGGCGTCGCGGCAGCGGTCGAGGCTGGCTGAGGGCTGAGTAGACCGATGCCAGGGGACGGCCGGAGTTGAGTAGACAGATTTGGCCGATGATCTAGGTTGAGTAGCTGGCCACCCGTGTATCGGACGAATTTGAGTAGGTCTGGTTGATCGGCAAGGTGGCTGTGGCGGCGTCGGCAGCCGGAGAACGAGAGAAAGGCGTTGGCGAAATGGAGAGCTTCGGCGTCCGATTGCAGCGTGCGATCACCACGCGCGGTCCACTCTGTGTGGGAATCGACCCACATCCAGCATTGCTGGCGAGTTGGGGTCTTGGTGATGACGTGAGGGGAGTCGAGCGCTTCGCCCGGACGGTCGTGGACGCCCTCGGTGACCGGGTTGCGGTGGTCAAGCCCCAGTCGGCGTTCTTCGAGCGATTCGGGTCCCAAGGCTTGGCGGTACTTGAGTCAACTATCCGACAGTTACGCGAACGCGGCTCGCTCGTTCTGCTCGACGTCAAGCGCGGCGACATCGGCTCGACGGTCCGGGCCTACGCGTCGGCGTACCTCGACCCATCCAGTCCGATGTATGTCGATGCGGTGACCGCAAGCCCCTTTCTGGGGGTCGGCTCCCTTGCCTCGATGTTCGAACTCGCCACCGAACACGGCGGCGGAGTGTTTGTCCTGGCGCTCACCTCCAACCCGGAGGGCGCCTCGGTGCAGCGGGCCCGAGGCACCGACGGGCGCACCGTGGCGCAGCTGGTGATCGACGAGATATCCCAGCTCAACGCGGGTGTCGAGCCGCTCGGGAGCATCGGCCTGGTGATTGGTGCGACGGTCGGGGAGACCGGCTGCGACCTGTCCGCGGTGAACGGTCCACTGCTCGCGCCGGGCCTCGGCGCCCAAGGCGCCACGGCGGCGGATCTGCGGGTCGTCTTCGGGTCCGCGCTGCCTGCCGTGCTGCCCGCGTACTCGCGGGAGGTGTTGGGCGCCGGGCCGGATCCGGAGGCGTTGCGGGCTGCCGCGGACCGGGCGGTGGCGGCCTGCCGAGCGGTGCTGGCAATGTCCTGACTGACTGACAGCTCGGTCACTTTGCGGTGATCGGCGCGTGCCCACGTTGCCGAAAGCTCCGTTGACCGCTAGTTTTCCCCGCGCTGGGAACCCCTCGGTTCACAGCGACACCACGTTTCACAGATGCGGCGGCGCGTCCGCCCGTCGCGATAGGGACCTGAGGAGAACTGGTGCCGCTCCCGTCACTGACCCCCGAGCAGCGCGCAGCCGCGCTGGAAAAGGCTGCGGAGATCCGCAAAGCCCGTGCCGAGCTGAAGGAGCAGCTCAAGCAGGGCAAGACCACCCTCGGTGCCGTCCTAGAGCGGGCCGAGTCCGACGATGTCGTCGGCAAGCTCAAGGTGTCGGCCGTGCTGCAGGCCATGCCGGGCATCGGCAAGATCCGGGCCACCCAGATCATGGAGAAGCTCAAGATCGCCGACAGCCGTCGCCTCCGTGGCCTCGGCGAGCAGCAGCGCAAGGCCCTGCTTGGGGAGTTCGCCGCAAACTGAGCACGACTGCGTGTAGAAACAAGCAGTGAGCTTGGATGACGAGGCGCGCCCGGCGGCTCGGCTCACTGTCCTGGCTGGCCCATCCGGCGCTGGCAGGGAGAGTGTCGTCGAGCTGGTCCGGGCGCGTTCCCCGTCCGTGTGGACGCCTGTCGCGGTCACCACCCGGCCCCGCCGGTACGGCGAGCTTGACGGCGTCCACCGGCACTTCGTCACCTCGGCGGAGTTCGATCGTCGGCTCGCCTCCGGTGGACTGCTGGAGTGGAGCCGGCTCGGGGCCTACCGGCGCGGCACGGAAGCCGGGCCGGTGTGCGCCCGGCTCGCCGCCGGGCAGCCGGTCCTGCTCCCGCTCGACCTTGACGGGGCGTTGCTGGTCCGGGCCGAGTGGCCGCAGGCGCGACTGGTCCTACTCCATCCGCCCGGTCGGCTTCCGGCCCCGGCGGTGGTGGCGGCCTTCGACCACTGCCTTTCCCAGGACCACACCGATCGGGTCGTGGACGAACTGGTAAGATTCACCGGTTCTTCCTTCCTGGCTCCGGCCCGGCCGCGTACGCGCGGTTGAGCGCCGGCACCGCGCTCGCGCGGTCCGTGCGAAAGACGCAGAGGTTCATCCGTGGGATCCATCGCCAACCCCGAAGGCATCACCAACCCGCCGATCGACGAGCTCCTGGAGAAGACGACGTCCAAGTACGCGCTGGTCATCTTCGCCGCCAAGCGCGCGCGCCAGGTCAACGCCTACTACAGCCAACTCGGCGAGGGCCTGCTGGAGTACGTCGGCCCACTGGTCGAGACCACCCCCCAGGAGAAGCCGCTCTCGATCGCGATGCGCGAGATCAACGCGGGCCTGCTCACCGCCGAGCCGACCGACCAGCCGTAGCCTCCATCGCGGCGATGGGCGCCCGGGTCATCCTCGGTGTAGGCGGCGGCATCGCCGCCTACAAGGCGTGCGAACTGCTACGCCTGCTCACCGAGTCGGGTCACCAGGTCCGGGTCGTGCCGACCGCCGCCGCGCTGCGGTTCGTCGGCGCGCCCACCTGGGCGGCGCTCTCCGGGCAGCCGGTGGCCGAGGACGTCTGGTCCGACGTGCACGAGGTGCCACACGTACGCCTCGGGCAGCGCGCCGATCTGGTGGTGGTCGCGCCGGCCACCGCCGACCTGCTGGCCAAGGCGGCCCACGGGCTCGCCGACGACCTGCTCACCAACGCCCTGCTCACCGCCCGCTGCCCGGTGGTGCTGGCGCCGGCCATGCACACCGAGATGTGGGAGCACCCGGCCACCGTCGCGAACGTCGCGACGCTGCGCGCCCGGGGCGTACACGTCATCGAGCCGGCCGTGGGACGGCTCACCGGCGTGGACACCGGCAAGGGGCGGCTGCCCGACCCGGCCGAGATCTTCGCGGTGTCCCGCCGCATCCTGGTCCGTGGCCTCGACGCCCCGGCCGACCTGACCGGTCGACACGTGGTGGTCACCGCCGGTGGCACCAGGGAACCACTGGACCCGGTTCGCTTCCTCGGTAACCGTTCCTCCGGTAAGCAGGGCTACGCGTTCGCCCGCTCCGCCCTTGCCCGCGGTGCCCGGGTGACGCTGGTCTCGGCCAACGTGTCGCTGGCCGATCCGGCCGGGGCGGACCTGGTCCGGGTCGGCAGCACCGGCGAGTTGCGGGAGGCGACGCTGACAGCGGCCCTCGACGCCGACGTGGTGGTGATGGCGGCGGCTCCGGCCGATTTCCGACCGGCGACCTATACGCCTGGCAAAATCAAGAAGTCGGACGACGGCGCGGCACCCACCATCGAACTCGTCACCAACCCGGACATCGCCGCCGAGTTGGGCCAGCGTCGCCGACCGGAGCAGTTCCTGGTGGTGTTCGCCGCCGAAACGGGCGACGCCGAGGCCAACGGACGGGCCAAGCTGGCCCGTAAACGGGCCGACCTCATCGTCATCAACGAGGTCGGGCCGGACAAGGTCTTCGGCGCCGAGACCAACGCGGCCACCGTCATCGGCGCGGACGATTCGGTCACCCGGATGCCCGAACAGTCCAAGGAGGATCTCGCCGACGGCGTGTGGGATCTGGTGGTCGCCCGGCTCGTTCGGTGACACCTCCTGACCGTTCGGACCACAACACGACCGTCGACGCCGTCGGAGACGGTTGGCCACTACACTGCCGCGGAACGACGTCAAATAACCTAGGAGTGCCGTGACACGCCGCCTCTTCACGTCCGAATCGGTCACGGAAGGCCACCCGGACAAGATCGCCGACCAGATCAGCGACGGCATCCTCGACGCCCTGCTCACCCAGGATCCGCACAGCCGGGTCGCGGTGGAGACCCTCATCACCACCGGCCAGGTCCACGTCGCGGGCGAGGTGACCACCAAGGCGTACGCAGACATCCCGACGATCGTGCGGGAAACCATCCTCGACATCGGCTACGACTCGTCCAAGAAGGGCTTCGACGGCGCGTCCTGCGGCGTCAGCGTCTCCATCGGCTCCCAGTCACCGGACATCGCCCAGGGTGTGGACAACGCCTTCGAGCTGCGAACCGGTGCGTCCGAGAGCGCGTTGGACGCGCAGGGCGCGGGCGACCAGGGAATGATGTTCGGCTTCGCCTGCTCGGAGACGCCCGAGCTGATGCCGCTGCCCATCGCGCTCGCGCACCGACTGGCCCGGCGGCTCTCCGCGGTCCGCAAGGACGGCACGGTGCCGTACCTTCGCCCCGACGGCAAGACCCAGGTCACCGTCGAGTACGACGGACTGCGTCCGGTGCGGCTGAACACCGTCGTCGTGTCCAGCCAGCACGCCGCGGACATCTCGCTGGACTCGCTGCTCAGCCCCGACGTACGCGACCACGTCATCGCCCCCGAGCTGGAGAGCCTCGGGCTCGACACCGAGGGCTACCGGTTGCTGGTCAACCCGACCGGCCGGTTCGAGATCGGTGGCCCGATGGGTGACGCCGGCCTTACCGGACGGAAGATCATCGTGGACACCTACGGTGGTTACGCGCGGCACGGTGGTGGCGCCTTCTCCGGCAAGGACCCCTCGAAGGTCGACCGCTCGGCCGCGTACGCCATGCGCTGGGTGGCCAAGAACGTGGTGGCCGCCGGTCTGGCCGAGCGCTGCGAGGTGCAGGTCGCGTACGCGATCGGCAAGGCGCACCCGGTGAGCCTGTTCGTCGAGACGTTCGGCACCGAGACGGTGCCGGTCGCCTCGATCGAGAAGGCGGTCACCGAGATCTTCGACCTGCGCCCGGCCGCCATCATCCGGGACCTGCACCTGCTGCGTCCGATCTACGCGCAGACCGCCGCCTACGGGCACTTCGGCCGCGAGTTGCCTGATCTGACCTGGGAGAACACTGACCGGGCCGCCGACCTCAAGTCGGCCGCGGGAGCCTGACAACCACCAGGCGTGACGACCGGCGGCCCGCTGACGGGTCGCCGGTCGCCCGTGTCTGCGTCGATGTGCCGCTGGCACACCTGGACCGTCCGTTCGACTACCTGGTGCCGCAGGAGTTGGCCGCCGACGCGGTGCCCGGCGTGCGGGTCAAGGTGCGCTTCGCCGGCCAACTGGTCGACGGCTGGTTGCTGGAGCGGGTCGAGCGGTCCGACCATCCCCGGCTGGCGTACCTGGAAAAGGTGGTATCCCCGGTGCCGGTGCTGGCCCCCGAGGTGGCCCGGCTCGCCCGGTTGGTCGCCGACCGGTACGCCGGCAGCCTCGCCGACGTGCTGCGCCTCGCGGTCCCGCCGCGGCACGCCCGGGTGGAGAAGGAGATCCTCGCCCAGCCTCCGGCCGGCGAGCCCGGCGCCGAGCCGGTCCCGGCCGCCGAGCCGGTCCCGGCCGCCGAACCGGTCCCGGGCGCGGCGGCGCCGGAAACCGACGGATGGGGCGACTATCCGGCCGGACCGGCGCTGCTGCGGGCACTGGCCGACGGGCGCGAGCCCCGGGCCGTGTGGTCGGCACTGCCCGGTGAGGACTGGGCCGCCCGCTACGCCACCGCGATCGCCGCCACCGTGACCGCCGGCCGCGGTGCCCTGGTGGTGGTCGCCGACGGACGGGACCTGGACAGACTCGATGCCGCACTGACCGTACGGCTAGGGGCGACCCGGCACGTCTGCCTCTCCGCCGCACTCGGTCCCGCGCGGCGCTACCGCGCCTTCCTCGCCGCCCGCCTGGCCGGCGCGCCGGTGGTGATCGGCACCCGGGCGGCCATGTTCGCCCCCGTCGCCCGGCTGGGACTGGTGGCCATCTGGGACGACGGCGACGACCTGCACGCCGAGCCTCGGGCGCCGTACCCGCACGCCCGCGAGGTGCTGCTCACCCGAGCCCAGATCGAGGGCGCCGGCGCGTTGCTCGGTGGCTACGCCCGCACCGCCGAGGCGCAGTTGCTGGTGGAGACCGGTTGGGCGCGCGAGGTGGTCGCCGACCGGGCGGTGCTGCGGGCACGCACCCCCGCGATCGCGCCGACCGGCGACGATCCGCAGCTGGCCCGCGATCCAGGCGCGGCGACCGCACGACTGCCGAGCTTGGCCTGGACCGCCGCCCGGGAGGCGTTGCGGTCGGAGCTGCCGGTTCTGGTCCAGGTGCCCCGCCGCGGCTACCTGCCGTCGGTGGCCTGTGCCGACTGCCGGACCCCGGCCCGCTGCCCGCACTGCGCCGGGCCGCTCGGCCTGCCGTCGGCCGGTGGCACGCCGGCCTGCCGTTGGTGTGGCCGGGCCGCCGTCGCCTACGCCTGCCCGCACTGCGGCGGGCGGCGGCTGCGGGCCTCGGTCACCGGTGCGCGCCGGACGGCGGAGGAGTTGGGCCGGGCCTTCCCCGGCGTGCCGGTGCGCACCTCCGGGCGGGAGGAGGTGCTGGCCGAGGTTCCCGATGGCGCCGGGCTGGTGATCGCGACCCCCGGAGCCGAGCCGGTCGCGGCCGGCGGCTACGGCGCGGTGCTCCTGCTGGACAGTTGGGCGCTGCTCACCCGCGCCGACCTGCGCGCGGGGGAGGAGGCCCTACGTCGCTGGACGGCGGCGGCCGCATTGGCCCGGCCGGCCGCCACGGGTGGTCGGGTCGTGGTGGTCGCCGATGGTGCCCTCGCCCCGGTACAGGCGCTGTTGCGCTGGGACGCCGGCTGGTTCGCCGCCCGGGAACTGGCCGAGCGGCGGGAGCTGGGCTTCCCGCCGGCCATGCGGATGGCCAGCGTTACCGGCCTGCCCGCCGCGGTGGCCGACCTGTTGGCGCAGGCGCGGCTACCCGACGGGGCGGAGTTGCTGGGCCCGGTGCCGGCCGAGGGGGAGCGGGAACGGATGCTGGTGCGGGTGCCCCGGGCACGGGCGTCGGCTCTGGCTGAGGCGCTGCACCTGGCGGCCGGTTCTCGGAGCGCGCGCAAGGCGGCGGATCCGGTCCGTCTCCAGGTCGACCCGCTCACGTTGTTCTGATCGGTCGGTGACGGTGGGTACCGGCCAACGCCCCAATCGCTGCGATTTGTGAGCCGATCATGACTCTGTGTGTCGGCGCGCCTGCTCGTCGCCGCGTCCTCGGGTCTGACCCTGGGAAGGTGGTAGCATCGCCCGTCATGCCGGGTGTGCGACAGATCCAGGTCGAACTGGAGGTGTCGGAGGGTGGCCCGACGACGGCGGAACCGCGTCTGTGCGGCGCGGACATTGATGAGCTAGACCGGCCGTGATCAGGGGTGGACCAGTCGTGACCGTTCGTCAGTCGATCGTCTTCAACGGTGACCTCGGCAGCGGCAAGAGCACCGTCTCGGTCGAGATCGCCAAGCGGCTCGGCCTGCGTCGGGTCAGCGTCGGTGATCTCTACCGGCAGATGGCGCAGGACCGGCAGATGACCGCGCTCCAGCTGAACCTGCACGCGGAGTTGGACCAGGCGGTAGACGGCTACGTCGACCAGCTCCAGCGGGACATCGCCGCCTCCGGTGAGAGCCTCGTGATGGACTCCAGGCTGGCCTGGCACTTCTTCACCGATGCGCTCAAGGTGCACATGATCACCGAACCGAGCGAGGCCGCCCGGCGGGTGCTGCTGCGCCCCTCCGGACCGGCGGAGAGCTACGCCTCGCTGGAGGAGGCCAAGGCCCGGCTGAGGGAACGCAGCGAGAGCGAGCGCGGGCGGTTCCTCATCCGGTACGGCGTGGACAAGGCCCGGCTGCGCAACTACGACCTGATCTGCGACACCACCCGCGCCCCCGTCGGAGAGGTGATCGAGCGCATCGTCGACGTGTACGAGGGGCGGCTCGCTCCCGACGTGCTTCGTGGCGCTCCGCCGCTGCTGCTGCTGGACCCGAGCCGCGTCTACCCGACCGAGGACGTGACCGGCCTGCGCGGCCTCTGGGACTCGACGTTGGCCGCCGAGGTCGCCGCAGCCGGCGAGACCGGTCTGGAGCCGATCGAGATCGGCTACACCGGCGAGTACTTCTTCGTGATCAACGGGCACCGCCGGCTCAGCGCCGCCGTGCGCAACGGGTTCCGGCTGGTGCCCGGCCGGCTGGTCGCCGAGGTCGAGGAGCCCGTGGTGGGTGGCCGCAGCGCGATCGACTACTTCGCCGAGCAGGCCCACCCCAGCCTGATCCACGACTGGGAGGCAGCGCACGACATCCACCTGCCGCTGCCGGAGCACGCCCTGCTCGCCGGCGACGCGGTGCTGGCGGGGGAGCCCGGCGCCGCCGGCTGAGGTCACCGGCCACCTTTCGTGATGCGCCGGGCGGGGCGGCGTCGGGCCCTCCGTAGACTGGTACGGCACTGCCGTCCGCCGTTAAGGAGCCAACCCGCGTGACCGTCCAGCCCATCCGTCTGTTCGGGGATCCGGTGCTGCGCACGCCGGCCGATCCGGTGGACGATTTCGACGTCGAGCTGCGCAAGCTCGTCGCTGACCTGACCGACACCATGCGTGAGAGCAACGGCGCTGGCCTCGCCGCGCCGCAGCTGGGAGTGGGCCTGCGGGTGTTCGCCTTCGACGTCGACGACGTGCTCGGTCACCTGGTGAACCCGGTGCTGGAGTTCCCGGACGTCGAGGAGCAGGACGGCCCGGAGGGCTGCCTCTCAATCCCCGGGCTCTACTTCGACACCAGACGCCGACAGAACGTGATCGCCAAGGGCTTCAACGGCTACGGCGACCCGGTGCAGATCGTCGGCACCGGGCTGATGGCACGCTGCGTCCAGCACGAGACCGATCACCTCGACGGGGTACTCTTCGTCGACCGGCTGGATCCGGTCGGCCGCAAGGAAGCGATGAAGGCGATCCGTCAGGCCGAGTGGTACGACGCCGCAGCCCCGCCAACGGTCAAACTGAGCCCGCACACCGTCGGCAGCCCATTCGGCCTGGAGCGGTGAACCGGTGCGAGTGATCTTTGCAGGTACGCCGGCCGTTGCTGTTCCCGCGCTGAGGGCCGTGGCCGACTCCCGGCACGAACTTCTCGCCGTGGTCACCCGGCCGGACGCCCCGGCCGGGCGCGGTCGGGGCCTGCACCGCTCCCCGGTCGGAGCCTGGGCCGACGAGCACGGTGTCGAGGTGCTCACCCCGGGGCGTCCCCGTGAACCTGAGTTTCTGGACCGGCTACGGGAGTTGGCGCCCGACTGTGTGCCGGTGGTCGCCTACGGCGCGCTGGTGCCGCCGGTGGCGCTGGACATCCCCCGGCACGGCTGGGTCAACCTGCATTTCTCGCTGTTGCCGGCATGGCGGGGAGCCGCGCCCGTGCAGCACGCCGTGCTGCATGGCGACGAGCTGACGGGGGCCAGCGTGTTCCAGCTCGAGGAGGGGCTGGACACCGGTCCGGTCTACGGCACGCTGACCGACGAGATCAAGTCCGCCGACACCTCCGGTGACCTGCTGGAGCGGCTGGCGCACAGCGGCGCCGGGCTGCTGGTGGCGGTGCTGGACGCGGTGGCGGACGGCTCCGCCCGGGCGGAACCGCAGCCCGCTGACGGGGTCTCGCTGGCACCCAAGCTGACCGTGGAGGACGCCCGGGTGCGCTGGGCCGATCCCGCCTTCGCGGTGGACCGGCGGATTCGCGCCTGTACTCCCGCACCCGGCCCGTGGACGACGTTCCGGGGCGAGCGGATCAAGCTCGGACCGGTGACCCAGGCCCCCGACGCGCCCGAACTCGGACCGGGGGAACTGCTGGTCGCCAGGACCGGGGTGGTCGCCGGCACGGCCACCGTGCCGGTCCGGCTCGGCGAGGTCCGGGCGGCGGGCAAGCGGGCCATGCCCGCGGCCGACTGGGCGCGTGGTGTCCGGGTCAGCGGTGGGGAGGAGTTGGCGTGAGAGACACCGCACCCCGCCGGGGCACGGAGCGCCGGGAGCCGCGTGCCGGGCGGCCGGCGGCGGACCGGCCACGGTACGCCGCGTACGAGGCGATCGAGGCGGTGCACCGCGACGACGCGTACGCCAATCTGGTGCTTCCGACGGTGCTGCGTAACGCGGGCCTGACCGGTCGGGACGCTGCCTTCGCCACCGAGTTGACCTACGGCACGCTGCGCCATCTCGGCACCCTCGACGCGATCCTCAGCTCCGCCGCCGGCCGGGACGTGCAGCGGATCGACCCGCCGGTGCGCGACGCGCTGCGGATCGGCGCTTACCAGTTGCTGCACACCCGGGTGCCGGCACACGCGGCCGTCTCGTCGACCGTGGACCTGGTCCGTTCGGTCGGCCAGGGTGCCACCGGATTCGCCAACGCGGTGTTGCGTGAGGTATCCGGCAGCGACATCGACGGGTGGGTGACCAGACTGGCACCGCCGATGCAGACCGACCCGATCGGTCATCTGGCGCTGGCCTACAGCCATCCGCAGTGGATCGTCCGGGCGTTCAGCGAGGCGCTCGGCGGGGATCTCGGTGAGACCACCCGCCTGCTGATCGAGGACAATGTGCGTCCGGCCGTGCACCTGTGCGCCCGGCCCGGCCTGGCCGATCCGGTAGAACTCGCCGACGAGGTGCACGGCGCGCCGGGTGCCTTCTCGCCGTACGCCGTCTACCTCGGCGGCGGCGCGCCCGGTGAGCTGGCCGCGGTCGCCGACGGCCGGGCCCATGTCCAGGACGAGGGCTCCCAACTGGTGGCCGCCGCCCTCGCGGAGGCGCCGGTGGACGGCGCGGACGGTCGGTGGCTCGACCTGTGTGCCGGTCCCGGCGGCAAGTCGGCGCTGCTCGGAGCGCTGGCGGCGCACCGTGACGCGCGGCTGACCGCGGTGGAGGTCGCCGAGCACCGGGCCCGGCTGGTCACGAGCGCGACCCGGGGGCTGCCGGTGACCGTGGTGCACACCGACGGTCGGCTGGTCGGTGCGGAGGCGGAGCTGCCGGCGGAACACTTCGACCGGGTGCTGGTCGACGCGCCGTGTACCGGGTTGGGTTCGCTGCGCCGCCGGCCGGAGTCGCGCTGGCGTCGCCAGCCCTCGGATCTCTCCGCCCTGACCCGGTTGCAGCGCGAGCTGCTCGTGGCCGGGCTGCGGGCGGTCCGCCCCGGCGGGGTGGTGGCCTACGTGACCTGTTCGCCGCACACCGTGGAGACCCACGTGACGGTGACCGAGGCGGCCCGCCGCTGCGGTGCGCCGGTGGACTTCCTCGACGCCCGGCCGCTGCTGCCGGCCGGGATGCCCGGGCTCGGCGACGGACCGACGGTGCAGCTGTGGCCGCACCGGCACGGCACGGACGCGATGTTCCTCGCCCTGCTGCGCCGCACCTGACGCACGATCAGCCGAGGCGATCCGCTGCCAGGGGCCGTCTCAGTTGATCGGCAGGGCCTGCGGTCCGGCACCCTTCATCGACCGGTTGAGCGTGCGGTCGCTGATCCACAGGAAGCACTGCACTGCCCGGTTGCCGCTGCGCCACTCGCCTTCGGACGGGTGGTAGAAGATCGTCCCGACCCGGTACTGGAGGTTGCCGTCGTCCGGCACCTTGGTGAACCGGGCGATAGTGCTGCGGCAACCGCGGTGAGCCCGGTCGGCGTCCTTGAGGAAGGCGGACCAGCTGGTGTCGGGGGCCTGCCAGATGCCGGTGAACTCGGACCGGTGGCGGGCGCTGCACTTCACGGCCACCATCTCGGTCACGTCGTCGCCCTCGGTCTTCGCGTTGAAGCAGCTGTGCCGCAACGACGACGACCCGTCGAGTGAGCCGGCGAGGCTGGCTGTGCGGCGTACCGGGACCGGGGTGTCGAGCCCGCGCAGCTCGTGGGCGTCACAGCGGAACCATCGTGCCCCGCCGGTCCATGCCTGCGGCGACGGGAGGACGACGCTGATCCCGATCCGAGCGCCCCGCCAGTCGCCGCCCAGTGCCGCACGGGCCGTGCGGTCGCATTCGTCGAACGCGGTGCGCATCCCCGTGCTGCCGGTCTCCGGTGGGCGCCTGCCGTCCACAGCGGCTAGTGTCCCGACGTGCAGGGTCTCGGCCCGGTGCGGCTGCGCGCAGTCGACCGGCGCGTAGGCGCTGAAGTAGCCGACGTCCTGCGGGCGGGTGTGGCAGGTCCCGGCCTCGGGCGTGAACGTCGTCGGTGCGGCCATCGGCGCCCAGCCGTCGAGCAGGTCACCGTCGATCCCGGCCGGTCTCGTGCAGCCGATCAGGGTCGTCGTCACCACGGCACCCAGCGCGACTCCGGTCAGCCACCGTCGCATTCCCGTCGCCCTCCTGCTCCACGCCGCCGGCGACGGCGGGCAGCGGAAGCACACTGCGCTGTCGAAGCGCCGCCGGCCCCGCGTTCCGCCGGTCGCGGCCCGCCACGTTGCGCGAGCATACGGCACCAGGCTCAGGCGATCGGCAGTCCCTGCGGGCCGACCCCGCGCATCGAGCCGGTCAGCTTGCGGTCGTCGCTCCAGAGCAGGCAGCGGACCCCCCGGTCGCCCTCCTCCCACTCCCGCTGCGAGGGCGGGTAGAAGATGGACCCGGCGCGGTAGGGCAGGTCGTCGTTGTCGGGCACGTCGGCGAAGGCCGCGATCAGCTCCATGCACCGTTTGTGGGCCTGGCCGGCCGTGCCGGCGAACTGCTCCCAGGTCAGGTTCTGCTCGATGTACACCCCGACGAACTCGGCGCCGTGCGGCTCCGTGCAGAGCACCGGGGCCATGTAGTTCAGGCTGTCGCCGATGAGCTTCGGATCGAAGCAGCGATGCACCAGCGGCGAATCACCGATCAGCGCTCCGCGCAGGCTGCCGGTGCGGTTGACCGGCCGGGTGTTGTCGATGCTGTCGGTCTCGCTCAGGTCGCAGCGGAACCAGCGGGCGCCGCTGTTCCAGGCCGCCGCCGACGGCAGGGCGATGTTGAGGGTGAGTCGCGCGGTGTGCCAGTCGCCGCCGAGCACCAACCGGGCGCGCTGGTCGCATTCGGCCCGGGCGGTGCGCAGCGCCGCCGACCCCGCCTCCGGCCGCGAACCCTCGGCTGCTGCTGTGCCGAACGTGCCGACGTGGACCGCCTCGGCGAGGTGGTTGCGGGCGCAGTCCACGGTCTCGTAGGTGCTCGCCTGGACGACCGCGGTGACGCGGGGCAGGCAGGTATCGGTGATCGGCACGAACATCTTGGGTGCGCGTAGTGCCGGCCAGTCGTTGGTGAGATCCCCGTCTGTCCCGCCCGGCTGCACGCAGCCGCCCAGCACAACCACAGCCGCGCTGGCCAGCGCCAGCGCCGCGAGCCACCGTCGCATCGTCCGCCCTTCCCGGGAACGGACGTCCGGCTGCCGGTTCCCGCACCCACCGGCCTGCACGTTACCGTGACCGTCCCCGATGGAGTGTTACCGCGATCTGGCCGTCTGGCCAGTCAGGGTCCTCGCTTCGTCCAGTTCCACCGATCCGGGCGGGCTGATTCTGCACCATTGGTCACCTTCGGGTCACGGGGTGTCCGGATGGCGGCGCGTTGCCACGGTCGGTGGCCGCGTTCGTACACTGGCCCTGTGACCGTACCGCCGCCGATCATCGCGCCCAGCATCCTCGCCGCCGATTTCTCCCGTCTTGCCGAAGAAGTCCGTGCCGTCGAGGATGCCGCGGACTGGTTGCACGTCGATGTCATGGACAACCACTTCGTACCGAACCTGACCATCGGGCTGCCCGTGGTGCAGAGCCTGCGGGCCGCCACGAAGCTGCCCTTCGACGTCCATCTGATGATCATGGATCCGAAGCGCTGGGCACCCGGCTACGCGGACGCGGGGGCGTACAACGTCACCTTCCACGCCGAGGCGTGCGACGATCCGGTGGCGCTGGCCAGGGACCTACGGGCGGCGGGCGCCAGGGCGGGGCTGGCGATCGACCGGGACACCCCGATCGAGCCGTACCTCGACCTGCTGCCGAGCTTCGACACGCTGCTGATCATGACCATCAAGGCCGGGTTCGGCGGTCAGCGGTTCATCCCGCAGATGTTGGACAAGGTCCGCGCCGTCCGACAGCACGTCGCCGCCGGCCACCTCGACCTGCGGATCGAGGTGGACGGCGGGATCGCCGCCGACACCATCGAGCAGGCCGCCGCGGCGGGTGTCGACGCGTTCGTCGCGGGCACCGCCGTCTACGGCGCCGACGATCCGGCCGAGGCGGTACACCGGCTCCGTGGTCTGGCGGAGCGCGCGGCTCCGGATGCCTGAGGGGGAGTCCGCCGACGACCGTAGGGACGTGATCCTCGTCGTCGACGACGACGAGGACATCGCCCGGTTCGTCGAGTTCAACCTGCGACTGCAGGGGTTCGACGTGATCCTCGCCGCCGACGGCCAGCAGGCCCTCGAACTGATCGAGCGGGAGCGGCCCGACCTGGCCGTGGTCGACCTGATGATGCCGCGGGTGGACGGGCTGGAACTGACCCGGCGGCTACGCGCCGACCCGATGACCGCGGCCCTGCCGGTGATCATGTTGACCGCGAAGGGGATGACCGTGGACAAGGTCCACGGGCTCAGCGCCGGCGCCGACGACTACCTGGTCAAGCCGTTCGACACGGCAGAGCTGGTGGCCCGGGTCAGCTCCACGCTGCGGCGCAACAAGGAATTCCGCGAGGTCTCTCCGTTGACCGGCCTGCCGGGCAACAGCCGGATCCGCCGGGAGATCGCCGACCGGATCCGGGGCGGCGCCGACTACGCCGTCGGGTACATCGACATCGACCGGTTCAAGAGCGTCAACGACCGGTACGGGTTCTCCCGCGGCGACGACTACATCTCCGCACTGGCCCGCTGCCTGCACCGGGCGGTGATATCGGTGGCGCTGCCGCCGGCGTTCCTCGGTCACGTCGGCGGCGACGACTTCGTCTTCGTCTGCACGCCCGAGCAGGTCGTGCCGCTCACCTCCCGGGTGTCGGCGGACTTCGAGAGGGCCGCGGACGCGCTCTACGATGCCACCGACCGGGAGCGCGGCTACGTGGAGCTGAAGGACCGGCGGGGCAACATCCGCCGGGCCGCGCTGGTCACCCTCTCCATCGGCGTCACCGTCTCGGACGCCGAGAAGCGCCTCACCAACCCGCTGGAGGCGATGACCGTCGCCTCCGAGATGAAGACCGTGGCCAAGAGCCAACCCGGCTCGTACGTGGCGATTGACCGCCGCCGCGGCGTCGGCGACCACGGTTACCGACATGTGAAGTAGCTCGCGCGGGTAGCCCGAGACCCCGTCGACCGTGTAAGACTTTGCTCAGTACCCACCACGCGCTGGCGGGACTCGGTGAAATTCCGAACCGGCGGTGATCCACGGTCCGACCGTGGTAAGCCCGCGACCCGGGAGCGGTTCGTCCGCCCGGTGGACCTGGTGAGAATCCGGGGCCGACGGTTGGGGGCGGCTCGTCCGCGCCCAGACAGTCCGGATGGGAGACAGCGCGCGGGACGGAAGGGTGCATGTGCTCGCCGGGCTTCCGGCGTGCCCTCGCTCCCGTCCGGGGCGGCCGTGCCGTACCCGGATTTCCGCTGCCTGCCCGCGGCCACCAGGCCGATCTCTCCGCCCGCGCGTACCAGCGAGAGGGCAGGGGCAGGCGATGACGAGCGTCTCCGTGGACGAGGCGATGCGTCGCGCGATCGAGCTCGCGGCGCGTGGACTCGGCACCACCAGCCCCAATCCGGTCGTCGGCTGTGTGCTGCTGGACATCGACGGCGAGGTGGTCGGCGAGGGCTTCCACGCCTACGCCGGCGGACCGCACGCCGAGATCGTCGCGCTGGCCCAGGCCGGCCAGCGGGCGAAGGGCGGCACCGCGGTCGTCACTCTGGAACCCTGCGACCACACCGGCCGCACCGGCCCCTGCAGCACCGCGTTGGTGCAGGCCGGGGTGCTGCGGGTCGTCATCGCGGTGCCCGACCCCAACCCGGTCGCCAGCGGTGGTGCCGCGACGTTGCGGGCCGCCGGCCTCCGGGTCGATCTGGGGGTACGCGGCACCGAGGCGGCGAGCGGCAACGTGGCCTGGTTGACCGCAACGCGCCGGGGCTGGCCGTACGTCATCTGGAAGTACGCGGCGACCCTGGACGGCCGCTCCGCCGCAGCTGACGGCACCAGCATGTGGATCACCTCCGAGGCTGCCCGGATGGACGTGCACGCATTGCGCTCGACCGTCGACGCGGTGGTTGTCGGCGTGGGCACCGTACTCGCCGACGACCCCCGGCTCACCGTGCGGAACCTGCGCGACGGCAGCCTGGCCATCCGGCAGCCGCTACGGGTGGTGGTCGACTCGGCGGGGCGTACCCCGGCCCGTGCCCGGGTCCGCGACGGCGCCGCCGGTACCTGGGTGGCTACCGCCGCCGAGGTGGGTGCCGGCCCGGACGGCGGTGTCGACCTGCCCGCGTTCCTGGCGGCGCTGCACGGCCGGGGCGTTCGGGCCGTGCTGCTGGAGGGCGGCCCGCGGCTCGCCGGCGCTTTTCTCGCGGCCGGCCTGGTCGACCGGGTAGTCGGCTACCTCGCCCCCCGGCTGCTCGGCGCCGGGCCGGCGGCGCTCGCCGACGCCGGTGTGACCACCATCGCCGAGGCCATCGATCTGGAGACAACCGACGTTACGCAGGTCGGTCCCGACCTGCGGATCACCGCGCTGCCCCGAAAGAGGGAGGGCTAGGCATGTTCACCGGCATCGTCGAGGAGATGGGCGAGGTCGTCGAGGTGACCCCGACGGCGCAGGACTCCGCCCTGGTGGCGGTCCGCGGCCCGCTGGTCGCCTCCGACGCGCGGCACGGCGACTCGATCGCGGTCAACGGGGTCTGCCTGACCGTCGTCGAGGTCGACGGCGGGGTGTTCACCGCCGACGTGATGGGCGAGACGTCGCGCCGTTCGACGCTGGGCGCGTTGCGCGCCGGCGACCCGGTCAACCTGGAGCGCGCCGCAGCGCTGGGCAGCCGCCTCGGCGGGCACCTGGTGCAGGGGCACGTCGACGGCGTGGGCGAGGTGCTTTCCCGTGAGCCGGCGCAGCGGTGGGAGACGATCCGGTTCCGGCTGCCCGCCGCCCTGTCCCGGTACGTGGTGGAGAAGGGCTCGATCACCGTCGACGGGGTCTCGCTGACGGTGGCCGAGGTCGGTGCCGACCGGTTCGCCGTGGGTCTGATCCCCACCACCCTGACGCTGACCACGCTCGGCGTCCGATCGCCGGGCGACCCGGTCAATCTGGAGGTGGACGTGCTGGCCAAGTACGTCGAGCGGCTGCTCGGTGTCCGGGCGGCCGACGACGCCGGGCCGCCGGTGAATTTGCCCGGCGTCGGTGTGCCCGGGTCGGTGGTGTCGTGACCGGCGCACTCGGCTGGCTGCTCACCGCCGAGATCCAGGTGGCCGGCTCGCCGGTGCTGGTCCGGGAGGTCGTCGGCAACGTCTTCGGGCTCGGCTCGGCGCTGCTCGGACTGCGCCGGCTGGTCTGGGCCTGGCCGGTCGGCATGGTCGGCAACGCGCTGCTGCTCACCGTCTTCCTCGGCGGGGCGTTCGCCACTCCGCAGGCGCACGACCTGTACGGCCAGGCCGGCCGGCAGGTCTTCTTCTTCGGCGTCAGCCTCTACGGGTGGTGGCGTTGGACGCGTACCCGCCGGCTCGGCACCGCTGCCGGCGGGGCGGCGGTCGCGCCCCGGTGGGCCACCGGGGCGGAGCGGCTCGGGCTGCTCGCCGCCGCGGTGGTGGGCACCGCCCTGGCGTACCCGGTGCTGGCCGCGCTCGGTTCCTGGGGGCCGCTGCCCGACGCCTGGATCCTCGTCGGCAGCCTGCTGGCCACGTACGGGATGGCTCGTGGCTGGGTGGACTTCTGGCTGATCTGGATCGCGGTCGACGCCGTCGGCGTCCCGCTGTTGCTGCGTGGCGGCTTCTACCCGTCGGCGGCCATGTACCTGCTCTACGGCGCGTTCTGCGTCTGGGGCCTCGCCAGTTGGTGGCGCGCCTCGCGGGCCATCCGACCGGACCTGACCCCGATCCCGTCGACCTACTCGGAGGCCACCGCATGACCGAGCACAGCGAGCAGAACGGGCCGGCCGTCTTCGCCGACATCGCGCAGGCCCTGGCGGACATCGCCGCGGGCCGGCCGGTGGTGGTGGTGGACGACGCCGACCGGGAGAACGAAGGCGACCTGATCTTCGCCGCCGAGCTGGCCACCCCGCAACTGCTGGCCTTCACCGTCCGGTACACCTCGGGCTTCATCTGCGTTCCGCTCACCGAGAGCGAGTGCGACCGGCTCGACCTGCCGCCCATGCACCACACCAACCAGGACCGACGGCAGACCGCGTACACGGTGACCGTCGACGCCCGGGAAGGGGTGGCAACCGGCATCTCCGCGGCCGATCGGGCACACACCATCCGGCTGCTCGCCGACCCGCGGACCGGGCCGGCGGACCTCGCCCGGCCCGGACACGTCGTGCCGCTGCGGGCCCGCCCGGGTGGTGTGCTGAGACGACCCGGGCACACCGAGGCGGCCGTCGACCTGACCCGGCTGGCCGGTCTACGTCCTGCCGGGGTGCTCTGCGAGATGGTCAACGACGACGGCACCATGATGCGGCTGCCGGACCTGGAGAGGTTCTGCGCCGAGCATTCGCTGGCCCTGGTCACCATCGCCGACCTGATCGCGTACCGGCGCCGTACCGAGAAGCAGGTCGAGTTGGTCGCAGATGCCCGGATGCCCACCGAGCACGGGGTGTTCCGGGCGCTGGGCTACCGCAGCGAGGACGACTCGGCAGAGCACGTCGCCCTGGTGATGGGCGAGATCGGTGACGGCCGGGACGTGCTGGTCCGGGTGCACTCCGAGTGCCTGACCGGCGACGTGTTCGCCTCGGTGCGCTGTGACTGCGGCACGCAGCTCAACGCGGCGCTGGGCCGGGTGGCGCGGGAGGGCCGGGGCGTGGTGCTCTACGTGCGCGGCCATGAGGGTCGCGGCATCGGGCTGCTGCACAAGCTTCAGGCGTACCAGTTGCAGGACCAGGGCCGCGACACGGTGGACGCGAACCTCGACCTCGGCCTGCCGGCTGACGCGCGTGACTACGGCACCGGCGCCCAGATCCTCTACGACCTCGGGGTGCGCTCGATGCGGCTGTTGACCAACAACCCGGCCAAGCGCGCCGGGCTGGAGGGCTACGGGCTGACCGTCACCGGGCGGGAGGGCATGCCGGTGCGCCCGCACCCGGAGAATGTCCGTTACCTGCGTACCAAGCGGGACCGGCTGGGACATCTGCTCGACCAGTTGGACGAGGTGGCCGAAGCCCCGATGGGCCGGACGGTCCCCGGCGCAGAGATTGGAGTGTAGGAGAATGGCGGGTTTCGGTGAGCCGGGTTCGACCCCGGTCGACGCCTCCGGGCTGACCGTGGGCGTGGTCGCCGCGCGGTGGCACGGTGAGCTGACCGACCACATGCTCGACCGGGCGGTGGCCGCCGCCCAGGCGTGCGGCGCGCGGGCGGTGGTGGCTCGGGTGGCCGGCTCGGTGGAGCTGCCGGTGGTGGCCCAGGCCCTGGCCAGGCGCTGCGACGTGGTGGTAGCCCTCGGTGTGGTGGTGCGCGGCACCACCGCGCACTTCGACTACGTCTGCCGTTCGGTCACCGACGGGCTGACCCGCATCGCGCTGGACGAGGGCAAGCCGGTCGCGCACGGGGTACTCACCGTGAACACGATCGAGCAGGCCCGCGACCGCGCCGGCCTGCCCGACTCCGCCGAGGACAAGGGCTGGGCGTCGACGGTGGCGGCCCTCGACGCCGCCCTGTCGATCCGCCAGGTCACGAATTCCGCCAACCAACGCGTCGGCTTCGGTCACTGACCCACGCCCTCCCTTGTTGATCAGGTTTGTGTCGGAGTCAACCGGCGCGGCGACCGGAACTTCTGGTCGACGGGCCTCAAATCAGAGGCGGCCGGCTTCGATCAGGCGGGCGAGGAACTGGCGGGTGCGGGGGTGGGTGGGGCGGGTGAGGAGCTGGGCCGGTGGTCCGGACTCGATGACCCGGCCGGCGTCGAGGAAGCAGACCTGGTCGGCGACCTCGCGGGCGAAGCCCATCTCGTGGGTGGCCAGGACCATCGTCATCCCCTCCGCCTTGAGATCGCGGATCATGGTCAGCACCTCGCCGACCAGCTCCGGGTCCAGCGCCGAGGTGACCTCGTCGAGCAGCAGCAGCCGGGGCGAGTTGGCCAGCGCCCGGACGATCGCCACCCGCTGCTGCTGGCCGCCGGAGAGCCGGTCCGGGTAGGCGTCGGCCTTCCCCGCCAGCCCCACCCGGTCCAGTAGCTCCCGGGCCCGCGCCTCGGCCTCGGCGCGGGAACGGCGGTGCACCCGGCGCGGCGCGAGGGTGACGTTGTCCAGCACACTAAGGTGTGGAAAGAGGTTGTACGACTGGAAGACCATCCCGATGCGGCGGCGTACCCTGTCGGGGTCGGTGCCCGGGGCGGAGATTTCCTCGCCGTCCAGCTCGATCGTCCCGTCGTGCAGCTCCTCCAACAGGTTTACGCAGCGCAGCAGGGTCGACTTGCCGGATCCGGACGCTCCGATCAGCGCCACCACCTGGTGCTCGGTCACGGTCAGGTCGAGTCTGTCGAGGACGACCTGCCCGCCGAACTCCTTGCGTAGGCCCCGGCACCGCAGCACTTCCGCCGCCCGCCCCGGGTCCCGGCCCACGCGCGGGGTCGGCCCTGGGGCGGAGGTCGGCTGCACGTCCATGGTCAGCCTCCGGACTGGCGACGGGCCGCCCGCAGGGTGACCTGGTCGGTGACGGCGATCAACGGGATGGCGAGCAGCACAAAGAGCACCCCGGCCACGATGTACGGCGTGTAGTTGAACGTCTGGGCGCTGGTGATCTGCGCGGCCCGCACCGCGTCGATGGGGCCGGCCAGCGACACCAGGCCGACGTCCTTCTGCAACGCCACCACGTCGTTGAGCAGCGGTGGCGCCACCCGGCGCACGGCCTGCGGCAGCACCACGTGCCGCATCGTCTGCTGGCGGGTGAGCCCCAGCGACCGGGCCGCCGCGAGCTGGCTCGGGTGCACCGACTCGATGCCGGCGCGGAACACCTCGGCCAGGTAGCCGGCGTAGGTGAGGATCAGCGCCAGCCCGCCCAGCACCAGCACCGACGGGGTGCCCTGCAGCCGCAGCCCGGGGACGCCGAAGGTGAGCAGGTAGAGCACGATGATCAGCGGCAGGCCACGGAAGGTGTACGTGTAGCCGGCCGCCAGCGCCCGGATCGGGAAGAGGACCGGCCCGCGTAGGGTCCGCAGGATCGCGATCAGCAGTCCCAGCAGCAGGGCACCGATCGCGCAGCAGGCCAGCAGCCGGACGTTGAGCCAGAGTCCGGAGAGCACCCGGGGCAGCGCGTCCCGGGCGATCTCCGGGTCGAGAAACGAGGCGCGTACCCGGTCCCAGCCCGGTGCGCCGGTCACCGCGACCGCCAGCAGCGTGCCGACCGCCGCGGTGGAAGCGGCGGCGATCAGCACGCTGAGTACGGTCTGCCGGCGGCGGTACGCGTCCCGGGTCCGCTGGGCCGGTGAGGGGTCGTGCAGCACGGTGTTCAACTGAGTTCGGGTGCTCCCGCCACCTGGGCCAGCCACTGCTGCTCCAACTGCTTGAGTACGCCGTCGGTGGCGAGCTGGCCGACCGCGTAGCTGACACAGCCGGTGAGTGGGGAGTCCTTGTCCAGCAGCAGTCCGAACGCCTCCGGCGTGCCGACCTGGGGCAGCTGCCCGACGATCACCGCGTCGTCGATCTCCGCGCCGGTGATGTGGAACGCGGTGGGCAGGTCGACGACCAGCCCGTCGATCTGCCCGTTCTGTAGCGCATTCTTGGCATCGTCGTTGCTGTTGTACACCTGCGGCTCGGCCGTCGGCTGCACCAGGTCGGTGATTGCCTGGTAACTGGTCGTCCCGACCTGGGCGCCGAGCTTGGCGCCGCGCAGGTCGGCCAGCGAACTCCTGCCAACGATCTTGGAGGTTTTCAGTGCGATCACCGACTGCCGTACCAGGTAGTACGGGGCGGAGAAGTCCGCCGCCTGTTTGCGCTCCTCGGTGATGGAGAACTGGTTGATGTCGAAGTCGAAGTCCTTCGGCCCGGGCGCGATGGCGGCGTCGAATCTCACCCGGGTCCAGGTGACGTCGTCGCGGGCGTAGCCGAGATTCGCGGCCACCGCGTAGGCCACGGCGGACTCGAAGCCTTCGCCGTTGTCGGGCTTGTCGTCGACGAACCAGGGCTGGTAGGCCGGCTCGTCGGTGGCGATGGTGAGCTTGCCCGGCGTCCGGGTGGGCAGGCTCTCCTTGGCGCACGCCGCCGAGACGGCGGGCATGGGCGCGGGCCCGGCCTGCGGCGTGCAGGCGGTGACCGCGAGCAGGACCGCGCCGGCCGTGGCGCGCATGAGGGTGCGTGGGGTGCTGACCATGGCCGACAGCGTACGACCAACATAGGCGAGGCTCGAAGAGCTGTCCCACCGTCTCGGTAGGGAACGCGGGTCCCGTCCACCGGGCACCACCGACCCGGTGCTCGCGGCGACGAGGGGCGACTGCGAGAATCCGTGTCCGTGAAGACGTTCGAGGAGTTGTTCGCGGAGCTGCAGGCCAAGGCCGCCGCCGGCACCCCCGGCTCGGGTACGGTCGCCGCTCTGGAGAGGGGCGTGCACTTCATCGGCAAGAAGGTCGTCGAGGAGGCGGCCGAGTCGTGGATGGCCGCCGAGCACGAGGGACCGGAACGCACCGCCGAGGAGATCTCCCAGCTGCTCTACCAGGTCCAGGTGCTGATGCTGGCCAGCGGGCTCGAACTGAAGGACGTCTACCGACATCTGTGAGTGCCCGCCGTCGACCCGATCCCGATCGAAGGAGCACTCCGTCATGCTGCGTGTCGCCGTACCCAACAAGGGCACCCTGGCCTCATCGGCCGCCGAAATGCTGCGCGAGGCGGGCTACCGCCAGCGCACCGACCCCAAGGATCTGGTCTGCCGGGACGAGCCCAACGACATCGAGTTCTTCTACCTGCGGCCGAAGGACATCGCCACCTACGTCGGCTCCGGTGACCTGGACGTCGGCATCACCGGCCGCGACCTGCTGATCGACTCCGGCGCACCGGCCGAGGCGGTGATCGACCTGAACTTCGGGCGGGCCACCTTCCGCTTCGCCGCCCGGCCCGCCGATGTCGACGACGTACGGGAGTTGGGCGGGCACCGGATCGCCACCGCGTACCCGGGGCTGGTCGAGCGTCACCTCGCCGAGCTGGGCGTCAAGGCGGACGTGATCCGCCTCGACGGCGCCGTGGAGAACGCCATCCGCCTCGGCGTCGCCGACGTGGTCGCGGACGTGGTCGAGACCGGGGCCACGCTGCGCCAGGCCGGTCTGGTGGTCTTCGGTGAGCCGCTGCTGCGCTCCTCGGCGGTACTGGTGCGTCGCGTGGGCGCCGCGTCGCACGCACAGGCCGAACAGCTGCTGCGCCGGCTGCACGGGGTGCTGGTGGCCCGCCGCTACGTGATGCTCACCTACGACGTGCCGGCCGGGCTGCTGGAGCAGGCCAGCTCGTTCACCCCGGGCATCGAGTCGCCCACCGTCTCCCCGCTGCACCGCGAGGGCTGGGTGGCGGTGCAGGCCATGGTGCTCCGCGACGACGTGCACCAGATCATGGACGAACTGTACGAGCTTGGCGCCCGGGCGATCCTGGTCACCAACATTCACGCCTGCCGGCTGTGAGGCTGCGGCCGGCAGCGCCGGCACTCGCCCTGGTCACTCTCGGCGGTACCGCCTCGTCGGCCCAGGGTGTGGTCAACGCCGAACTCGGGCAGCAGGTCGGCAGCGCCCCCTTGGGTGCGGTGGTGAACAACCTCGGCGGTACCCTGCTGGTCCTGGTCGGTCTGCTGGTGCTGCCGTCGATGCGGACCGGGTTCGGCGCGCTGCGCCGGGCCCGGTTGCCCTGGTGGTCGTACCTGGGCGGGGTGGGTGGCGCCGCCATCGTGCTGCTCGGTGCCTACGCCGTCCCGGTGCTGGGGGTCGCGGTGTTCACCATCGCTCAGGTCGCCGGCGGAAGCCTCGGCGGGCTGGCGTCTGACCGGGCCGGACTCGCCCCGGTGGGCCGCCTGCCGCTCAACACGCCCCGGGTCGCCGGCGCGCTGCTGGGGGTGGCCGCGGTTGCCCTGTCCCAGACCGGCCGACCGGTCGGTGACCTGGCCGTCGGCGTGCTCCTGCTGGCGGCGGCCGGCGGGGTCGGGGTCGCGTTGCAGGCCGCGCTCAACGGCCGGATCTCCGCCGCCGGCTCGGCCGCCGCCGGGGTCGCGGTCAACTTCGCCGTCAGTACGCCGCTGGTGCTGCTCGTCGCGGCACTGGCTGGCGCGTTCACCGGCCCGCCGGTGAGCTGGCCGGCTGGCTGGCACCTCTACACTGGCGGGCTGCTCGGCGTTGGCATCGTGGCCAGCCTGGTGATGGGGGTACGCGCGGCCGGGGTGCTGCGCACCGGCCTTGCCCTGGTCGGCGGGCAGCTCATCGGTGCCCTCGTACTGGACGTGCTGCTGCCGGACAACCCCACTGTCCGATGGCCGGTGCTGGCAGGTGCGCTGCTCACGCTGCTCGCGGTGCTGGTCGCCGGCCGTAACCCACGGTTGTCGGTGGCGGTCACGGCGGCTGGTGTCCCGGCCGAACGGACCGCTGGGGCCGGTGCTGATGTACCGGCCAGTGTGGCGCCGGACGGCTCGCCGGCACCGGGTGGCAAACTGGTGCCATGAGCGAGGGGCGGGGTGGACCGAAGCGAAGTGCCGGCATGGGCGAGAGCGAGGTGATCCGCCTGCGGCCCCGGCGCATCCGGCTGGTCTGCTGGGGCTCGGCGATCGCGCTGGTGGTTCTGTTCACCGTGATCGCCACCACGCTGACCGGTCCCACCGGCAACGGCTACGGCACCTTCCAGCGCGGCGACCAGGTCGCCATGATCGGGCTCGGGGTGATCTTCGCCCTCGCCACCCTGCTCTTCACCCGTCCCCGGGTGGTGGCGGACGCGCGGGGCGTCCGGGTCCGCAACATCGTCGGCTCGTACGAGTTGCCCTGGGAGGTCGTCCGGGGGATCCGGTTCGACCGTGGTGCACCGTGGGCGGCACTGGAGCTGTACGACGACGACCTGCTGCCGATGGTCGCGCTCCAGGCCGCCGACAAGCAACTCGCTGTCGACGGGGTGCGCACCTTACGCCGTCTGCACCAGGCTCACCTGGCCGCACTCGCCGAGCGGGTCGCCGGCCGCTGAGTGTGCCCGGTTCGAGAGGTCAGTCGCTGACGGTGTAGTGTGGTGGCGTCGACCAGGCTGTCCGCATCTGCGGGTGGCCACGAAAGCGGAGCGCCTGCTCCCACCCGAGTCGCCCTCCCGGCGTCCGGGTCCGGTCCCCGGTTCCGGGCACATCCCGGTTCCGGATGCGCGATCCTGTGATCGTGCCGACCGGTCGAGCGGGCCCTGGCATGCGCCGGGGCCTTCTGTTTTCCGGATCGGTTCCCACCGGGGAGCCGCGGGTCGGCCACCTTTTAAGATCCGACTCGAGGAGGCCCCATCAGCGTCGAACCACGCGTGAACGAGCAGATCCGGGCACGTGAGGTCCGACTGGTCGGCCCCGAGGGTGAGCAGGTGGGCATCGTCCCGCTGGAGCGCGCCCTTCAGCTGGCCGCGGACGTCGACCTGGACCTGGTCGAGGTTGCGCCGATGGCGCGCCCGCCGGTGTGCAAGCTCATGGACTTCGGCAAGTTCAAGTACGAGAGCGCACTGAAGGCGCGCGAAGCGCGGCGTAACCAGCAGCAGACCGTCATCAAGGAGATGAAGCTCCGGCCGAAGATCGATCCGCACGACTACGAGACCAAGAAGGGTCACGTGGTGCGGTTCCTCAAGGCCGGCGACAAGGTCAAGGTGACGATCATGTTCCGCGGTCGCGAGCAGAGCCGCCCGGAGCTGGGCTACCGGCTCCTGCGTCGGCTCGAGTCGGAGATCTCGGAGCTGGGGTACGTCGAGGCCGCTCCGAAGCAGGACGGTCGAAACATGATCATGGTGCTCGCGCCGCACCGCGCCACCAAGGCCGCCGCGGTCGCCGCGGTCGCCTCCCGGGGCGGAGCGCCCCGGGACCGGGCCGCGGAGGACTCCGCCGGCCCGGAGGCCGGCGAGACCGCAGCAGCCGGTGAGGCCGGCACCGTCGCCGACAACAGCGACGGGTAACAGGGGAGAAGACGTTCCACATGCCGAAGATGAAGAGCCACACGGGGACGGGCAAGCGGGTCCGCGTGACCGGCAAAGGCAAGATCATGAAGCAGCAGGCCGGTCTGCGGCACAACCTGGAGAAGAAGTCGTCCACCCGCACCCGCCGGCTGACGGGCGTGGTCGAGGCCGCCAAGTCCGACGTCAAGCGCCTCAAGAAGCTGCTCGGCCGCTGACGCGCGCCACCTGAGCCCAAGAAGGAGTCGAGATGGCACGCGTCAAGCGGGCTGTGAACGCCCAGAAGAAGCGCCGTACCCTGCTGGAGACCGCGAGTGGGTACCGCGGTCAGCGCTCCCGGCTGTACCGCAAGGCCAAGGAGCAGGTGCTGCACTCGATGCAGTACGCCTACCGGGACCGTCGCGACCGCAAGGGCGACTTCCGGCAGCTGTGGATCCAGCGGATCAACGCGGGTGCCCGTGCCAACGGGATGACCTACAACCGTCTGATCCAGGGCCTACGGCTGGCCGGCATCGAGGTCGACCGCAAGATCCTGGCCGACCTGGCCGTCCACGACGCCGCCGCGTTCGCGGCGATCGTCGAGCTGGCCCGGGCCGCGGTGGCGGCCGAGGGCACCGGCGGCGCGGCGGCCCAGGCCGCCTGATCCCCGCACAGCGCAGCGAGGCGTCCCTCGGTGACGAGGGACGCCTCGCGCGCGTGTGGTGAG
The DNA here is from genome assembly GCF_048060415.1 of Micromonospora sp. LOL_024. NCBI lineage: Bacteria > Bacillati > Actinomycetota > Actinomycetes > Micromonosporales > Micromonosporaceae > Micromonospora > Micromonospora sp. LOL_024. Next base: position 55,211 of record NZ_JBHMIS010000003.1, on the reverse strand, counting down.
GACACCATGCCCTTCACACCGCGCACGCCCAGGGTGGTCGCCGCGCGTCGACTCCAGCGTCGCCGCGAGCGCGACGCCACCGGGCGCTTCCTGGCCGAGGGGCCGCAGGCGGTCCGGGAGGCGCTGGGCCGGCCGCGCACCGTCGTGGAGCTGTTCGGCACCCCCGCCGCCCTCGACGGGTACGCCGACCTGGCGGCAGCCGCCGCCGGTGCCGACGTACCGGTCTCCGAGATGACCGACGACGCCCTCGCGGCGCTCGCAGAGACCGTCGCCCCGCAGGGGCTGGTCGCCGTCTGCCGGCACCTCGACGTGTCCCTGGAGGCCGCGTTGGTGAACCCTCCGCGGCTGGTCGCCGTGCTGGCCGGCATCCGTGATCCGGGCAACGCCGGCACGGTGCTGCGCACCGCCGACGCGGCCGGCGCCGGCGCCGTGATCTTCGCCGGGGAGGCGGTCGACCCGTACAACGGCAAGTGCGTCCGCTCCTCCGCCGGCAGCCTCTTCCACCTGGACGTGGTGCGGGAGCGCGACCCGGCCGGGGTGCTCGCCGCGGCGCGGGCCGCCGGGCTCGCCGTGTTCGCCGCCACCGGCCAGGGCGAGGACGATCTGGACGAACTGGCCGACGACGGTCGGCTCCGGACACCCACCGCCTGGCTGTTCGGTTCCGAGGCGCACGGACTTCCCGAGGAGCTTGCCGGAGCCGCCGACGCCCGGGTTCGGGTGCCGCTGCACGGGCGGGCCGAGAGCCTGAACCTGGCTGCGGCAGCGGCGGTCTGCCTGTACGCTTCGGCGAGAGCACAGCGCTGACCGAAGGTCACGCGCACCGCGACAAGGAGAGCAGCCCCACATGGTGAACGCGCCACAGCGTTCGTTTAGCCAGCCCGCCGGTGTCGGCGGGCGGCGGATCTGACCTGCTCCCCACACGACTCCTACCGGCGGGCTGCGGCAAAGCCGCGCGTCCGTAGACTCGCTTCGCCGCCCGTGAGGCCGGCGCCGCCGTGAGGAGTGCCCGTACGCCATGAGTTACCGCAACGATCCGTACGACCCCAAGCAGGTCGCCCTGCTCGACCCGGCCGCACTGGCCGAGGCCGTGACCGAGGCCGAGCAGGCGTTCGCCGCCGCCGGTGACCCCGACGCGCTGGCCGAGGTGCGCCCGGCGCACCTCGGCGACCGGGCCCCGATCTCGCTGGCCCGCCGGGAGATCGGGGCGCTGCCGCCGGCCGCCAAGGCCGACGCCGGCAAGCGGGTCAACGAGGCCCGCCGTGCCATCGAGCAGGTGTACGCCGCCCGAGCCGAAGTGCTGGAACGGGAGCAGGCCGAGCGGGTGCTGGGCAGTGAGGGCGTCGACGTGACGCTGCCCTACGACCGCCGGCCACGCGGCTCCCGGCACCCGATCTCCGTGCTGATGGAGCAGGTCAGCGACCTCTTCGTCGGCATGGGCTACGAGGTGGCCGAGGGGCCCGAGGTCGAACTGGAGTGGACCAACTTCGACGCGCTGAACATCCCCGCCGACCACCCGGCCCGTGGGCTGATGGACACCTTCCACATCGCACCGGCCGAGGCGTCCGGCCTGGTGCTGCGTACCCACACCTCGCCGGTGCAGGCGCGCACGATGCTGAGCCGGAAGCCGCCGATCTACGTGATCGCCCCGGGGCGGGTCTACCGCACCGACGAACTGGACGCCACTCACGCGCCGGTCTTCCACCAGGTGGAGGGTCTGGTGGTGGACCGCGGTATCACGATGGCCCATCTGCGCGGTACGCTGGACCACTTTGCCCGGGCGATGTTCGGGCCGGACGCGAAGACCCGCTTCCGGCCTCACTACTTCCCGTTCACCGAGCCGTCGGCCGAGTTCGACATCTGGTTTCCCGAGCACCGTGACGGCCCACGCTGGGTGGAGTGGGGCGGCTGCGGCATGGTCAACCCGCGGGTGCTGCGCGCCTGCGGCATCGACCCGGAGGTCTACTCCGGCTTCGCGTTCGGCATGGGTATCGACCGGACGGTGATGTTCCGGCACGGGGTCAGCGACATGCGGGACATGGCCGAGGGCGACGTGCGGTTCACCCGCGCGTTCGGGGCCGGGGTTTAGGCGACGGGTACGAGTCACGGAGACGGTGGTTACGAGTCATGCGAGTTTCTGTCAGTTGGCTGCGGGAGTACGTGGACATCCCAGCCGACCTGCCCGTCGGTGAGTTGGAGCAGACCCTGATCGACCTCGGTATCGAGGTCGAGTCCATCGCGGACCTGGCTGCCACGGTGACCGGGCAGTTGGTGGTCGGCGAGGTGCTGGAAGTCGAGGAGTTGACCGGCTTCAAGAAGCCGATCCGGTTCTGCCGGGTGGACGTCGGCGCCGCCAACGGCACCGGCGAGCCGCAGGAGATCGTCTGCGGGGCGCGCAACTTCGCGCCTGATGACCTGGTCGCGGTGATCCTGCCCGGCGGCGTGCTGCCGGGTGGCTTCGCCATCGGCGCGCGAAGGACGTACGGGCGCAACTCCAACGGCATGATCTGCTCCGCCGGGGAACTGGGCCTGGGCGACGACCACGCCGGCATCGTCGTGCTGCCGGCGGACACCCCGGCCAAACCCGGCGACGACGCCCGGCCGGTGGTCGGACTCGACGACATCGTCGTCGAGGTGGAGATCACCCCGGACCGGGGCTACCAGATGTCGCTGCGCGGGCTCGCCCGCGAGCTGGCGCAGGCCCTCGGGGTCGACTTCCGGGACCCGGGCCGCAACCCGGCGACCGCCGGTACCGCCGAGCCGGCGTTTCCGGTGCAGGTGCGCGACACCCTCGGCTGCGACCGGTTCGCGGCCAGGCTGGTGCGCGGCGTCGACCCGACGGCGCAGACGCCGACCTGGATGCGGCAGCGGCTCACCGTCGCCGGCATCCGCAGCATCTCGCTGCCCGTCGACATCACCAACTACGTGATGCTCGAACTCGGCCAGCCGATGCACGCCTTCGACGCCGACCGGATCGCCGGCCCGCTGGTGGTCCGGCGGGCCGAGCCGGGCGAGAAGCTGACCACCCTCGACGGGGTGACCCGGGCACTCGCCCCGGAGGACATGGTCATCTGCGACGTCGGGCTGCCGAACCCGCTCGCCGGCGAGGGTGCCGGCGTGCCGATCTCGCTCGCCGCCGTGATGGGCGGCGAGACCAGCGAGGTGGTGGCCGGCACCGTCGACGTGCTCTTCGAGGCCGCGCACTGGGACCCGGTGCTGGTCGGGCGCACCGCCCGAAGGCACAAGCTGTTCAGCGAGGCCGCGAAGCGCTGGGAGCGGGGCGTGGACCCGGCCCTGCCGCTGGTCGCCCTCGAACGGGCAGTCGCACTGCTCACCCGGTTCGCGGGCGGCGACGCCGCCGCGGAGGTACTTGATCTCGACCACGTCCGGCCGCGTACCCCGATCGTCCTGCCGGCCGACCTGCCCGGCCGGCGGGTCGGCGTGAACTACCCGCCGGCCCGGGTGGTCGCGCTGCTGGAGCAGGTCGGCTGCACCGTCGCCCGGAGCGCCGACCGGTCGGCGGAGGACCCGGGCGCGGCTGGGGTCGCCACTGTGGACGGCGAGGTGCTCAGCGTCACCCCGCCGACCTGGCGGCCCGACCTGAGTGACCCGGCCGACCTGGTGGAGGAGGTGGCCCGCCTCGACGGTTACGCCAACGTGCCCTCGCTGCTGCCGACCGCGCCGCCCGGTCGGGGGCTGACCTGGCAGCAGCGGCGCAACCGGGCGGTGTCCCGCTCGCTGGCCGAGCGGGGGCACGTCGAGGTTCTCGCGCATCCGTTCGTGACGCCCGGCTTCGCCGACCAACTCGGCCTGACCGAGGGCGACCCGCGTCGCCAGGCGGTGCGGCTGGCCAACCCGCTGTCGGAGGAGGAGCCGCTGCTGCGCACCACGCTGCTCGGTCCGCTGCTCGGCATCGTCAAGCGCAACCTCGGCCGTGGCCTGCGTGACCTGGCCCTCTACGAGATCGGCACGGTCTTTCATCCGCGTGTGGACGCCGGCAGCCCGCCAGCGATGGGTGTCGAATGGCGCCCCACGGAGGCGGAGTTCGCCGCCGCCGACGCGATCGTGCCGCACCAGCCCCGGCACGTCGCCGTCGTGCTGACCGGCGACGTCGAGCCGGCCGGCTGGTGGGGCGGCGGCCGGGCGGCAAACTGGGCCGACGCGGTCGAGGCGGGGCGCGCGGTCCTCGCCGCCGCCGGGGTGCCCGGCTGGCGGATCGAGGTGCGGGCCACCGGGTACGCCCCCTGGCATCCCGGCCGCTGCGCCGAGCTGCTCGTCGACGGGGTGGTCGTCGGGCACGCCGGCGAGCTGCACCCGGCGGTCGTCGCGACGCTGGAGCTGCCGCGGCGTACCTGCGCGATGGAGCTGGACCTGGACGCGCTGCCGGTGCCCCCGGTGGCGCCCTCGCCCACGGTCTCCGGTTTTCCGCCGGCCCTCATCGACGTGGCGCTCGTGGTGGACGACCACGTCCCCGCCGAGGCGGTCCGGCAGGCCCTCACCGAAGGCGCCGGCGTGCTGCTGGAGTCGGTGCGCCTGTTCGACGTGTACGCCTCGGAGCAGCTCGGCGCCGGGCGCAAGTCACTGGCCTACAAGCTCGCCTTCCGGGCACCGGACCGGACGCTGACCGTCGACGAGGCGGTCGCCGCCCGTGACGCCGCCGTGGCCCGCGCCGCCGAACGCTTCGGCGCCACCCTCCGCGGCGCCTGAGCTGTAAGGAGGGGCCCTTCTTGACGCCTCACGTACAGGAAGGGCCCCTTTTCAACATCTCGGCAGCGGCGCTCTACTGCCGTCGGGGATGCCGGGATGCGCGGGGTGGTGGGTTGGCCGAAAGGTCAACACCGATGGCTGTTTGGTTACCCGCGAGTCATGTCCGAGCGGTTAGCCTGCTTGGATTCCGAGTGCCCGTCGCGACCACACCCCGCCACCCCACGGGAGTCCCCTCATGTCCGTTGATCGACCCGCCACGGTCGACGTCTGCATAGTCGGTGGTTGTGGCCGGGTGGGCCTGCCACTGGGCATCGCCTTCGCCGCCCGTGGGCTCTCCGTCGTGCTGTACGACATCAATGCCGACGCGGTTGCCACCGTCAATGCCGCCACGCTGCCCTTCGCCGAGCCGGGCGGCGCGGAGCCGCTCGCCGAGGCGGTCGCCGCCGGTCGGCTGCGGGCCACCACCGACCCGGCGGCGGTCGGTGCCTCCGAGCATCTGGTGGTCGTCGTGGGTACCCCGGTCGACGAGCACCTGAACCCGGATCTCGGCGCCGTGCCCCGGGCCCTGGAGCGCTGTGCCGAGCACCTACGCGACGGGCAGCTGATCGTGTTGCGCAGCACCGTCTACCCGGGCGTGACCGCGCTGACCGAGAAGCTGCTTGCCGGCAAGGGTGTGCGCACTGACGTCGCCTTCTGCCCCGAGCGGATCGCCGAGGGGCACGCGATGACCGAGCTGTTCGCCCTGCCGCAGATCGTGGCGGCACGTACGCCGGAGGCGCTGGCGCGGGCGGAGAAGCTGTTCCGGCACCTGACCGACCGGATCGTGCCGCTGCTGCCCGAGGAGGCGGAGCTGGCGAAGCTGTTCACCAACACCTGGCGGTACATCAAGTTCGCCACCGCCAACCAGTTCTGGATGATGGCCAACGACTTCGGGCTGGACTTCGCCCGGATCCGGCACGCGGTGGCGTACGAATACCCGCGCGCCGCAGATCTGCCGATGCCCGGGTTTACCGCCGGCCCGTGCCTGTTCAAGGACACCATGCAGCTGGCGGCCTTCAATCGGAACAACTTCGTGCTCGGCCACTCGGCGATGCTGATCAACGAAGGGCTGCCCCTGTACCTGGTGTCCCGGTTGGAGGACCGGTTCGACCTGGCCGGCTCGACGGTGGGCATCCTCGGCATGGCGTTCAAGGGTGGTAGCGACGACGCCCGGGAGAGCCTGGCGTACAAGCTGCGCAAGATCCTGGCGCTCAAGACCCGGGAGACGTTGTGCACCGACCCGTACGTGGCCGACGAGCGGCTCGTCGGCCTGGACGAGGTGTTGCGCCGGGCGGACCTGCTGGTCATCGCCGCGCCACACGAGCAGTACGCCCGCCTCGACACCGACAAACCGGTGATCGACATGTGGGGGCTGACCGGGCAGGGGGTGCGGGTGTGAACCCACGGGTGTCGGTGATCGTGCCGGTCTACAACGAGGGCGCGGCGATCGTCCGCTGCATGGAGCGGATGCTGCGGGAGATGCTGCTTCCCGCCGAGGTGCTCATCGTGCACGACTTGCCCGAGGACACCACGGTCGCGTACGTCGCGCAGATCGCCCGCACCGATCCGCGGGTGCGGGCGGTGCACAACACGTACGGCCGGGGCCCGGCCAACGCGATCCGGTTCGGCATCGACGCGGCGCTGGCGCCGGTCGCGGTCGTGACTATGGCCGACGGTTGTGATGATCCGCGCCAGATCGACGAGCTGGCCCGGCTGGTGGACCGGGGTGTGGTGGTCGCCGCCGCTTCCCGGTACATGCCGGGCGGCCAGCAGGTCGGCGGGCCGAGGTTGAAGCGGGCGATGTCCCGCTGGGCGGGGCGCAGCCTGTACTGGTTCGCCCGGGTGGGCACCCGGGACGCCACCAACAGCTTCAAGGCGTACGACACGGCGTTCGTCCGCGAGGTCGGCATCGAGTCGCGGACCGGTTTCGAGATCGGGCTGGAGTTGACGGCGAAGGCGACCCGGCTGCGGTTGCCGGTGGCCGAGATTCCGACCATCTGGCTGGATCGGCCGCTCGGCGAGTCCCACTTCGACCTGGGTCGCTTCCTCCCCGGCTACCTGCGCTGGTACCTGTTCGCCTACGGTCGACGGTTGAGCCGGGAGAAGCTGGGCGCCCGGGTCGCGCCGGTGGTCGCGCCGGCCGCGCACAGCCCCGAGTACGAGCAGACGGCATAGGAGCCGACGTGGCGAAGGTCCTGGTTACTGGTTCGGCCGGCTTCATCGGTGGCTACCTGGTCTCGGAGTTGCTCGACCGGGGTCACGACGTGGTCGGCGTGGACAACTACTCGAAGTACGGCCCGGTCACCCACAGCTACGATCGGCATGCCCGGTTCCGGTTCGTCGAGGGGGACGCCCGCGACACCGATCTGCTGACCGGCCTGCTCGACGGCTGCGACCACCTGGTCGCCGGTGCGGCGATGATCGGTGGGATCTCCTACTTCCACGCGTACGCCTACGATCTGCTCGCCACCAACGAGCGGATCATGGCGGCGACCTGCGACGCGGCCATCCGGGCGCACCAGGACGGTCGGCTCGCCAAGGTCACCTACCTCTCGTCCTCGATGGTGTTCGAGTCCACCGAACGCTGGCCGAGCCGGGAGGGCGACGAGCGGCGCATCCCGCCGCCGCTGTCCTCGTACGGGTTCCAGAAGCTGGCCGTGGAGTACTACGCCCGGGCGGCCTGGGATCAGTACCAGGTGCCCTACACGATCGTGCGGCCGTTCAACTGCGTCGGGGTGGGGGAGGGGCGGGCGCTTGGTCAGGCCGAGGTGCTCTCCGGCAACGTGAAGCTGGCCATGTCGCACGTGGTGCCCGACCTGGTGCAGAAGATCGTCAAGGGTCAGGATCCGCTGCGCATCCTCGGTGCGGGCGACCAGGTGCGGCACTACACCTACGGCGGGGACCTGGCGCGCGGCATCGCGTTGGCCGTCGAGCACCCGGCGGCCCACAACGAGGATTTCAACCTCTCCACCGCCGAGTCGACGACGGTGCTGGAGCTGGCCGGGCTGATCTGGCGCAAGATCAAGGGCGCTGACGTGCCGTTCCGGCACGTCAGCGACGAGCCTTTCCGGTACGACGTCCGCAAGCGCGTCCCGGACACCACCAAGGCCGGCCAGGTGCTCGGATTCACCGCCACCACCTCGCTGGACGAGATGCTCGACGAGGTGATCCCCTGGGTGACCCGGGCGGTGGCCGAGGGCCGCCTCTAGCCGACGGTGACCGGGCTGATTGCGTCGCGGCTGGACCGAGGCTGCGCCCGTCAGGGTGCGGCCTCATTACCATGCGGCCTGCTGCATGACCTTGCAGGTCGAGGTGCGCTGCTGCTAGCCTTTGGTGCATAGTCATGCGGAGGTGGGTATGGGGATCCGGGTCTCGGTGGCCGGGGCGAGTGGCTACGCCGGCGGCGAACTGCTGCGTCTGCTCGCCGCGCACCCCGAGTTCGACCTGTTGACCGCCACCGCTCACAGTCAGGCCGGCCAGCGGGTCGACGCGGTTCACCCCCAGCTCACCGGCCTGGACCTGACCTTCACCAAAACCATCCCGGGCCGGCTGGCCGATGCCGACCTGGTCTTCCTCGCCCTGCCGCACGGCGAGTCAGCCGCCATCGCGGCGCAGTTGCCCGACGGCGTCCGGGTCGTGGACCTCGGGGCGGACCACCGGCTCGTCGACAGCGACAGCTGGGACCGCTACTACGGCGGCCCGCACGCCCACGCGTGGGCCTACGGCCTGCCCGAACTGCCCGGCCAGCGGGAGCTTATCGCGGGCGCGGCCCGGGTCGCCAACACCGGCTGCTACGCCGCGACGGTCATCCTGGCGCTTGCCCCACTGGTCGCCGCCGGCGTCGCCCAGCCCGCCGACGTGGTGGTCGTCGCCGCCTCGGGTACCTCCGGTGCCGGCCGGGCCGCCAAACCGCACCTGCTCGCCAGCGAGGTGATGGGAGACCTGTCGCCCTACAAGGTCGGCGCGCACCAGCACGTACCCGAGATCAAGCAGGCGACCGGCGCCACCGGGCTGTCCCTCACCCCGGTGCTCGCGCCGATGCCGCGCGGCATCCTGGCCACCGTGACCGCCCTGCCGGCCGGCGCGGCCGACCCGCGCGCGGTGCTGGCCGAGGCGTACGCGGACGCGCCGTTCGTGCATTTGCTGCCCGAGGGGCGGTGGCCGCACACCGCCGCGACGCTGGGCAGCAACTCGTGCCACCTGCAGGCGGCCGTCGACGTCGACTCCGGCCGGCTGATCGTGGTCTGCGCCCTCGACAACCTCGGCAAGGGCGCTGCGGGTCAGGCGGTGCAGAACGCCAATCTGATGTTCGGTCTACCCGAAACCACCGGCCTGTCCAGTCTGGGGGTCGCACCGTGAGCGCGAGGAACGCAGCGCAGCGGAGTCCCGCAGTCGTGAGCGAGAGGTCGGGTCTGTGACCGTCACCGTGCCGCGGGGCTTCCGGGCGGCCGGGGTGGCCGCCGGCCTGAAGAGCGGCGGCGCGCCTGATGTCGCGTTGGTGGTCAACGACGGCCCCGACGCCGGGGTCGCCGCGGTCTTCACCGGCAACCGGGTCAAGGCCGCGCCGGTGCTCTGGAGTCAGCAGGTCGTCCGGGGTGGCGTGGTCCGCGCCGTGGTGCTGAATTCCGGTGGCGCCAACGCCTGCACCGGCCCGGCCGGCTTCCAGGACACCCACGCCACCGCCGAGCACACCGCCGCGGCGCTGACCTCCACCAGCCCACGCCGGATGCTCGGCGCGGGCGAGGTGGCGGTCTGCTCCACCGGGCTGATCGGTGAGCGGCTGCCGATGCCTGAGCTGCTTGCCGGGGTGGCCGCCGCGGTGCGTGGGCTCTCGGCCGGCGGCGGGGCAGCCGCGGCCGAGGCGATCATGACCACGGACACCCGGCCGAAGACCACCGTGGCACGCGGTGACGGCTGGACCGTCGGTGGCATGGCCAAGGGCGCCGGCATGCTGGCCCCGGCGATGGCCACCATGCTCTGCGTACTCACCACCGATGCGGTGGCCGGTCCGGATCTGCTCGACGCCGCGCTGCGCGCCGCCACCCGGGTCACCCTCGACCGGGTCGACTCCGACGGCTGCATGTCGACCAACGACACGGTGTTGCTGCTGTCCAGCGGCGCCTCCGGTATCGCGCCGAGCGAGGCCGAGCTCACAGTCGCGGTCACCGCCGCGTGCCACGACCTGGCCCAGCAGTTGCTCGCCGACGCCGAGGGCGCGACCAAGCAGGTCACCATCGACGTCGTCGGTGCTGCCGCCGAGGTCGAGGCGGTCGAGGTGGGTCGGGCGGTGGCCCGCAACAACCTGGTGAAGACCGCCCTGTTCGGCAACGATCCGAACTGGGGTCGGGTTCTCGCCGCAGTCGGTACCACCGCCGCCGCCTTCGATCCGGACGCTGTCGACGTCGCGGTCAACGGCGTCTGGGTCTGCCGGTCGGGTGCGGCGGCCGACGACCGGTCGAAGGTCGACCTCACCGGCCGGGACGTCATCATCCGGATCGATCTGCACGCCGGCACCGCCGAGGCGACCGTGTGGACCAACGACCTGTCGCACGCCTACGTGCACGAGAATTCGGCGTACTCGACGTGAGCATGAATCTGACCTCCGACCTCGCCCGCGCTCAGGCCAAGGCCGCCACCCTGATCGAGGCACTGCCCTGGCTGGTACGCCTCTCCGGCTCGACCGTCGTGATCAAGTACGGCGGTAACGCGATGGTCGACCCGGACTTGCGGCGGGCCTTCGCCGCCGACATGGTGTTCCTGCGCTATGTCGGCCTCAAGCCGGTGGTGGTGCACGGCGGTGGGCCGCAGATCTCGGCCATGCTCGGCCGGCTGGGCATCGACAGCGAGTTCCGGGGTGGCCTGCGGGTTACCACACCGGAGGCGATGGACGTCGTCCGGATGGTGCTGTTCGGGCAGGTCGGCCGGGAACTGGTCGGCCTGGTCAACGCGCACGGCCCGTTCGCGGTCGGCCTCTCCGGTGAGGACGCCGGGCTGTTCACCGCGGTGCGGCGGCCCGCGTACGTGGACGGGCAGCCGGTCGACATCGGCCAGGTCGGCGACGTGGAGTCGGTGAACATCTCGGCTGTGGCCGACCTGATCGGTGCCGGCCGCATCCCGGTGATCTCCACCGTGGCGCCGGACGCCGACGGGGTGCTGCACAACCTGAACGCCGACACCGCCGCCGCCGCGTTGGCCGTGGCCCTGCGGGCGCGCAAGCTGGTCGTGCTCACCGACGTCTCCGGTCTCTACGCGAACTGGCCGGACACGTCCAGCCTGATCAGCGAGATCACTGTCGACGAGCTGGCGAAGCTGCTGCCGTCGCTGGAGTCGGGCATGGTGCCCAAGATGGAGGCCTGCCTGCGGGCGGTCAGCGGTGGGGTGCCCGCCGCGCACGTCGTGGACGGCCGGGTCGCCCACTCCACCCTGTTGGAAGTGTTCACGTCGGAGGGCTTCGGAACAATGGTGATCCCATCGTGAGTCGGCCAGGTACGAGCGCCCTCGTGCAACGGTGGCGGCAGTCCATGATGGACAACTACGGTACGCCGCCGCTGGCCCTGGTGGCCGGTCGCGGCGCCGTCGTGGTCGACGAGGCCGGCCGGGAGTACGTCGACCTGCTCGGCGGGATAGCTGTCAACTCCCTCGGGCACGCCCACCCGGCCGTGGTCGCCGCCGTGTCGAAGCAGGTCGCCACTCTCGGGCACGTGTCGAACCTGTTCATCGCCGAGCCGCCGGTGGCGCTGGCCGAACTGTTGCTGGCGCTGGCTGGCCGGCCGGGGCGGGTCTTCTTCGCCAACTCGGGCGCGGAGGCGAACGAGGCGGCGTTCAAGCTGTCCCGGCGGACCGGCCGCACCCAGGTGGTCGCCACCGTCGGCGGCTTCCACGGGCGCACCATGGGCGCGCTCGCGCTGACCGGCCAGCCCGCCAAGGCCGACCCGTTCCGTCCGCTGCCGGGCGAGGTCACGCACGTCCCGTACGGTGATGTGGCCGCACTGGAGGCGACGGTGACCGATGCGACCGCAATGGTGATCCTGGAACCGATCCAGGGCGAGAACGGCGTGGTGGTCCCGCCGTCCGGCTACCTCGCCGCGGCCCGGCGGATCACCTCCAGGCACGGCGCGCTGCTGGTGCTCGACGAGGTCCAGACCGGGGTCGGTCGTACCGGGCACTGGTTCGCCCACCAGGCCGACGGCGTCGAGCCGGACGTGGTGACCCTGGCCAAGGGCCTCGGTGGCGGGTTGCCGATCGGCGCCACCCTCGCCTTCGGTCGGGCCGCCGACCTGCTCGGTCCCGGCTCGCACGGCAGCACCTTCGGCGGCAACCCGGTCAGCTGTGCGGCGGCGCTGGCGGTGATCTCAACGATCGCCCACGAAGGGCTGTTGGACCATGTCAAGCGGGTGGGCGAGCGGCTGCGGCGGGGCGTGGAGGCGCTGGGTCACCCGCTCGTCGGCGGCGTCCGGGGTGCCGGGCTGCTGCTCGGTATCACGCTGACCGCGCCGGTCGCGGTGGCCGTCGCCGGGTCGCTGCGCGAGGCCGGGTACCTGGTCAATCCGATCCAGCCGGACGTGCTCCGCCTGGCTCCACCGCTGATCCTCACCGCCGCCCAGGCCGACACCTTCCTGTCCGCCCTGCCTGCGGCTCTCACCACCTGCGCGACAACGGAGGTTTCCGGATGACCCGGCATTTCCTGCGGGACGACGACCTGTCGCCCGGCGAGCAGGCCGCCGTCCTCGATCTGGCCGCTCGGATGAAGGCCGACCGGTTCGGGTACACGCCGCTGGCCGGACCCCGCTCGGTGGCGGTGCTCTTCGACAAGCAGAGCCTGCGTACCCGGATCTCCTTCGATGCCGGCATCGCCGAACTCGGTGGCCGTCCCCTCGTCGTGGACACCCAGGTGACCCACTTCGGCCGGGGCGAGAGCCTGGCCGACGCCGGTCGGGTGCTGTCCCGCTACGTGGCCGCGATCGTGCTGCGTACCCACGGCGACGACCGAATCGCCGAGGTGGCCGCCGGAGCCACCGTGCCGGTGGTCAACGCGCTGACCGACGGTTTCCACCCCTGCCAGCTCCTGGCCGACCTGCTCACCGTCCGCCAGTGGTGTGGCGGCACCGCCGGCCGGACGCTCGCGTACGTCGGTGACGCGGGAAACAACATGGCCCATTCGTACCTGCTGGCCGCGGCGACCGCCGGGATGCACGTGCGGGTGGCCGGTCCGCCCGGCTTCGCGCCCGACGCCGATGTGGTGACCCGCGCCGAGGCGATCGCGGCCGGTACCGGCGGCTCGGTCCGGCTGCTCGCCGATCCGGTCGCCGCCGTCGAGTCCGCCGACGTGGTCGCCACCGACACCTGGACCTCGATGGGCCAGGAGGGCGACGGGTTGGACCGAAGCACCCCGTTCCTGCCGTACCAGGTCAACAAGGCCCTGCTCGGGCACGCCGCGCCGGAGGCGATCGTGCTGCACTGCCTGCCGGCGCACCGTGGTGAGGAAATCACCGACGAGGTTCTCGACGGCCCCCGCAGTGCCGTCTTCGACCAGGCAGAGAACCGGCTGCACGCCCAGAAGGCGCTGTTGAGCTTCCTGCTCGCGGAGCAGCCATGAGCGCACCGCCGAGCCGTGGTGCCCGGCACGCCCGGATCGTCGAGTTGATCCGCGAGAAGGCGGTCCGCTCGCAGACCGAGCTGGCTGAGCTGCTCGGCGACGAGGGCGTCCAGGTCACCCAGGCCACCCTCTCCCGGGATCTCAAGGAACTCGGCGCGGTCACCGCCCGGGGTGGGGACGGCCGGGCTGTCTACGTCATCCCGGAGGACGGGCACCGCCCGCTGCGCGATGCCGAGGCGGCGCCGGCCCGCCTCGTGCGGCTATTACGTGAGCTGCTCAACGAGGTCGACTCCAGTGGCAACATCGCGGTGCTGCGCACCCCGCCCGGCGCGGCCCAGTACCTGGCGAGCGCGCTGGACCGGGCGGGGCTGTCGGAGGTTGTCGGCACCATCGCCGGCGACGACACCATTTTCGTCGTGGCCCGCGAGGCCGACGGTGGGGCCGCGCTCGGTGAGCGGCTCGCCGGCTGGGCCCGCCGCGACGAGAACGCCGAAGGGGACATCGCACCATGACCGTTGTCGCGGGCACTGAACGAGCGCGGCGAGTGGGCCCCGCAGTCGGGAGCGGAAGGTGAGCGCTGCAACAATGGGCGGAGTGGACGACAAGAGCCTGACCGAGAACAGCGCAGCGACCAACCGGACGAGCCTGTGGGGAGGCCGGTTCGCCGGCGGCCCCTCCGAGGCGTTGGCCCGGCTGTCGGTGAGCGTGCAGTTCGACTGGCGGCTGGCCCCGTACGACATCGCCGGTTCCCGGGCACACGCCCGGGTGCTGGCCGGCGCCGGCCTGCTCGACCCGGACGAACTGGGCCGCGTTCTCGCCGCCCTGGACGACCTGGAGGCCGCCTGCGCCTCCGGGGCATTCCGTCCCACCGTCGACGACGAGGACGTGCACACCGCGCTGGAGCGCGGGCTGCTGGAACGGCTCGGCAGCCTCGGCGGAAAGCTGCGTGCCGGCCGGTCCCGTAACGACCAGGTCGCCACCGATCTGCGGCTCTACCTGCGTGATCATGCCCGGGGCGTGGCCGGCCGGCTGGTGGAGCTGGCCGAGGCGCTGGTCGAACAGGCCGGGCGGCACGTGGCGACGGCCGCGCCGGGCATGACCCACCTCCAGCACGCCCAGCCGGTCACCTTCGGCCACTGGCTGCTCGCCCACGTGCAGCCGCTGCTGCGTGACCTGGAGCGGCTGCGCGACTGGGACCACCGGGCGGCGGTCAGCCCGCTCGGCGCCGGGGCGCTGGCCGGTTCGGGGCTGCCGCTGGACCCGGTGGCGGTCTCGAAGGAGCTGGGCTTCCGGACGTCCTTCGCCAACTCGATGGACGCGGTCGCCGACCGGGATTTCGTCGCCGAGTTCCTCTTCACCACCGCACTGATCGGGGTGCACCTGTCGCGTCTCGGCGAGGAGGTGGTGCTCTGGACGTCACAGGAGTTCGGCTGGGTCGAGCTGGACGACGCCTTCGCCACCGGATCGTCGATCATGCCGCAGAAGAAGAACGCGGACATCGCCGAGCTGGCCCGGGGCAAGTCCGGTCGACTCGTCGGCGGGCTGGTCGCGGTGCTGACCATGCTCAAGGGCCTGCCGATGGCGTACGACCGGGACATGCAGGAGGACAAGGAACCGGCCTTCGACGCCGTCGACACCCTGGAGCTGCTACTGCCGGCCCTCGCCGGGATGATCTCCACGATGACGGTACGCGTCGACCGCCTGGTCGCCGCCGCGCCGGTGGGCTTCTCGCTGGCCACGGAGGTGGCCGACTGGCTGGTTCGTAAGGGGGTGGCGTTCCGCGACGCGCACGAGATCACCGGCAGGCTGGTGGCGCTCTGCGCGGCCCGGGACTGCGCCCTCGACGAGGTCTCCGACACCGATCTGAGCATGGTCAGCGAGCACCTCGACCCGGCCGTACGCGATGTGCTGTCGGTCCGTTCGGCCCTCGCCGCCCGGGTCACTCCCGGCTCCACGGGTCCTGGCCCGGTCGCCGACCAGCTCGCCGACGTCGCCGACCACCTGACCACCTGGCGGGAGTGGGCCGCCGAGGGCGTCGTACCCCGCTGACCCCGCACCAGCGGCGGCCGGCCGGTTCTCTGCGAGGTCTCGTCTGCGACGCCGCGGTGAAGTGCGGCGGTACCACTGCGCGGCGGTGGAGTTGTCGACGGCCTGTGTCCCGCTCACGGGTGGCGAGGCGAGGCGGTCGGGTCTTCGTCGTGCTGGACAGCGATGCCGCGTCCTGCGAAACGCCGACGGCCGAGGGGTAACCTGGTCGTGGAATAGTTGACTCGTCAAATATGTTGTCGAGTGCGCCGGGCACCAGCCGCCCGGTCGGACGACACGAGGAGCTGTGATGCAGTTCGGAGTCTTCACCGTCGGGGACGTCACGGTCGACCCGACCACCGGCCGCGAGCCGACCGAGGCCGAGCGGATCAAGGCGATGGTGGCCATCGCGCTCAAGGCCGAGGAGGTCGGCCTCGACGTCTTCGCCACCGGTGAGCACCACAACCCGCCGTTCGTGCCCTCGTCGCCCACCACGATGCTGGGCTACATCGCCGCCCGCACCGAACGGCTGCTGCTCTCCACCGCCACCACGCTGATCACCACCAACGATCCGGTGAAGATCGCCGAGGACTACGCGATGCTCCAGCACCTCGCCGACGGCCGGGTCGACCTGATGATGGGCCGCGGCAACACCGGCCCGGTCTACCCGTGGTTCGGTCAGGACATCCGCAACGGCATCCCGCTGGCGATCGAGAACTACGACCTGCTGCGCCGACTCTGGCGTGAGGACGTCGTCGACTGGCAGGGCAAGTTCCGCACCCCGCTGCAGTCGTTCACCTCCACCCCGCGTCCGCTCGACGACGTGCCGCCGTTCGTCTGGCACGGCTCGATCCGCAGTCCGGAGATCGCCGAGCAGGCCGCCTACTACGGTGACGGGTTCTTCGCCAACCACATCTTCTGGCCCGTCGAGCACACCCGGCGGATGGTCGGTCTGTACCGGAAGCGCTTCGAGCACTACGGCCACGGCGCCGCCGACCAGGCCGTCGTGGGCCTCGGCGGCCAGGTGTTCATGCGGCGCAACTCCCAGGACGCGGTACGCGAGTTCCGGCCGTACTTCGACGACGCGCCGGTCTACGGGCACGGCCCGTCGCTGGAGGAGTTCACCGCGCAGACCCCGCTGACCGTGGGCAGCCCGCAGCAGGTCATCGACCGTACGCTCGGCTTCCGCGACTACGCGGGCGACTACCAGCGCCAGCTGTTCCTGCTCGACCACGCGGGGCTGCCGCTGAAGACCGTGCTTGAGCAGCTCGATCTTCTCGGCGAGGAGGTCGTGCCGGTGCTGCGCAAGGAGTTCGACTCGCTGCGGCCGGCGCACGTGCCGCTGGCGCCGACGCACGCCTCGCTGCGGGCGGCGCAACGTGCGCCGCAGACCGGCGAGACCTCGACCGGTGACCTGGCCGCAGCCGGCGCGGAGATCGAGCGGTGACCGCGCGCGGCCTGGCGGTGGTGTCGGCCGGTCTCGGCCAGCCGTCGTCGACCCGGCTACTCGCCGACCAGCTCGCCGCGGCCACCCGTGACGAGCTGGTCCGGCGCGGCGAGCAGGTCGACCTGCGACCGGTCGAACTGCGCGAGCACGCCCACGACATCGTCAACCACCTGCTCACCGGCTTCCCGTCGGAGTCGTTGCGGCAGGTGCTGGACCAGGTCACCGGTGCCGACGGGTTGATCGCGGTCACCCCGATCTTCAACGCCTCGTACAACGGGCTGTTCAAGTCGTTCTTCGACCTGCTCGACGTCGAGGCCCTGGGCGGCCGGCCGGTGCTGCTCGGTGCCACCGGCGGCACCGCCCGGCACTCGCTGGCCCTGGAGCACGCGGTCCGCCCGATGTTCACCTACCTGCGGGCGGTGACGGTGCCGACGGCGGTCTTCGCCGCACCCGAGGACTGGTCCGGCGACGGCGCGGACGGCGCGTTGCGCGCCCGGATCGTCCGGGCCGGCCGCGAACTGGCCGAGCAGATCCACCGCGCCGCGCCGTCACCGGGCTCGCCCGACCCGTTCACCCTCACCACGAACTTCCACCAACTCCTCCACCCGCCACCCACTGACCCCCGTCGGCCGTCGATCTAGGGGTTTTCGTCGCTGCTGGAGATCAACTAGCGGTGATTGTCCCTAGATCGGCGCGGTGGGGTCGGGTGCGGCAGCGTGGGGATGGGCGACGAGGACGGGGCAGCGGGCGTGCTGTACCAGCCCTTGGCTGACCGAGCCGAGCCGCAGGCCGGCGAAGCCGCCCCGGCCGCGCGATCCGGCCACCACCAGCGCGGCGTCCCCGGTTGCCTCGATCAACGCCTGGTCGGGCTTCGGTGCGGCGACCAGTCGTTCCTCCACGGTCAGGCCGGGACGGCTGCCCCGCGCCGCCGCACCGGCAGTGGCGAGCAGGTCCGCCGCCGGCCCGTCCTCGGCGGCGCCGTCCTCGGCGGCGACGTGCAGCAGCACCAGCGTGCCGCCGCGCCGCACGGCCTCCTCGGTGCCGTATCCCACGGCGAGCTCGGCGGACTCCGAACCGTCCACACCGACCAGCACCGGCCCGTCGGTCGGGATCGGGCGATCGGGTGGCCGGATCACCAGCACCGGGCAGTGGCCGTGCGCGGCGACCTGGGTGCCGACCGAGCCGAGCAGCAGCCCGGCGAAGCCGCCCAGGCCACGGCTGCCCACCACGACCAGCTCCGCCCGACGGGACTCCTCGACGAGTGTCGCCCCCGGCCCGCCGGCCACCTGACGCACCTCGACCGTCAGCCCCGGCCACCGGTCGACCAGCTCGGCGGCGGCCTGTTCGAGCATCTTCCGGCCGTCCTCCGACGCCGTCGGAACCCCCACCTCGTACGGGTTGATCGGCACGCCGTAGCCGAGCGGGTGCAGGTAGCCGTGCACCAGATGCAGTGGGCGTGACCGCCACACCGCCGCCTGTGCCGCGTGTTCCGCGGCGACCAGGCTCGGTGGTGATCCGTCCACCCCCACCACGACGGGTCGGTTCGTCACACGGTCCTCCAAGAGTCGGTCAAGTCATTGTCGACGGGTCCTCGAACGCCGACCGGCCCCGACACACCCGGGGCCGGCCCATCGGTACGACGTCCGGTCAGTTCCCGGAGACCGTACCCACCTGCCGGACGATCGCCACCGGGGCGTGGGCGTGGTGCAGCACCGCGTGGCTGACCGAGCCGAGCAGCAGCCCGCCCAGCGCACCCCGCCCGCGTGCGCCGACCACCACGAGCTGGGCGCTGCGGGACTCCGCCACCAACGCCCGAGCAGGCGAACCCCGGACGGGCCGCCGCCGCACCGTCACCTCCGGGTACCGCTCCGACCAGCCGGCCACCGACTCGGCGAGCGTGCGTTCCTCCTCCTCGCGGAAGGCGTCCAGGTCGTAGACCAGGGGCAGGATGTCCCCGGGGCCGACCGGGGTCGGGTATAGCCAGGCGTGCACCGCGACCAGTTCGGCGGCGCGCCAGGCTGCCTCCTCGAAGGCGAACCCGACGGCTTCCCGGGACCGCTCCGAGCCGTCGACACCGACCACCACCGGTCCGTCCGTCCGCGACCCGTCGCCGACCACCAGTACCGGGCTGTCGGCGTGGGCGCTGACCTGCACGGCCACCGAGCCGAGCAGCAGCCCGGCGAAGCCGCCCAAACCACGGTTGCCGAGCACGGTCAGTGCCGCGTCGCGGGCCTCGGCGAGCAGCACGGCGGTCGCCGCGCCATCGACCACCACGCCGGTGACGGCCACCTCCGGGGCCACCTCGGCGGCCTCGGCGGCGGCCTCGGCGACGCACCGCTCGGCCTCGTTGCGCAGTCCACCCTCGGCGGGCGCACCCGGCGCGGGGCCCAGCGGCACGTCCATCAGCGGCCAGATGAACGCCTGCACGATCCGCAGCGGGCGGTGCCGGTACGCCGCCTCCCGCGCGGCGGCACGCACCGCGTGCAGGGCGATCTCGGAGCCGTCCACACCCACCACGACGGGGGCGCCGGTGTTGCTGACCATCACGTTCCCTCCTTGGTTCCGCTACCAGCCTGGCCTACCACGTGCCGCTGCGGGCGGCGGGCACGCCTCCTGCGGCATGCCCATCCGATTGCAGCCTCGCCCCCTGCGGTGAGGTCCGGCAGGGCCGATCCGCCCACGCGGCCCGGGACCAACGGCCCTGCCGGCAGACTCGATCCGGCACGGGCCGCAGGTCCCCAACCCGGGCGGGTAGGGTCGGCCGGTGACCGACGGCCTGCGGCTGCGCCCGGTGAGCGAGGACGACCTGGTGGAGTTCTTCGCCCACCAGCTCGATCCCGAAGCCAACCGGATGGCCGCCTTCGGCGCCGATGACCCGACCGACCGGCGGGCGTTCGCCGCGCACTGGGTACGCATCCTGACCGGCCCGGAGAACCTGGCCCGCACGGTGACCGTCGACGGCACGGTGGTCGGTTACGTGCTGGCCTTCCCGGTCGGCGACCGCACCGAGGTCAGCTACTGGATCGACCGGGCACGCTGGGGTCGTGGGCATGCCACCGCCGCCCTGACCGCGCTGCTGCGGGAGGTTTCGCGCCGCCCGCTGTTCGCGCGCACGGCCACCGACAACGCCGCCTCGCTGGCCGTGCTGGTCCGCTGCGGCTTCGTCGTGCGGGGCACCGACCGGGGGTACGCTCCGGGCCGCGGCCACGAGATCGACGAGTACGTGCTGGAACTGCCGGCCGGACCGGGGGCCCTGACACCGGGGCTGACCAGGGCGGCGACTACCCTCGCGGGGTGAACTGGCTGGAACTGGCCGGCTGGACCGGTTCAGCGATCCTGGTGTGGTCGCTGCTGCAGACGCGCATCCTACGGTTGCGCGCCGTCAACCTGGTCGGCTGTGTCGTCCTGATCGGCTACAACGCCGCCGTGCAGGTGTGGCCCATGGTGGGGCTGAACGTGGTGCTGGCTGTGATCAACGTCTGGTACCTGCGGCGGCTGCTCGCCACCCGCCACGACGAGCAGACCTACCAGGTGGTCGAGGTGGGCGCCGACGACGCGTTCCTGGCGCACACGCTGCGGGTGCACGCCGCCGACATCGACCGGTTCAACCCCGGCTTCCACCCGGGGCGGTCGGTCGGCCGGTTGGCCTTGCTCGTGGTACGCGCCGACGAGGTGGTCGGGGTGGTCCTGATCCGTGACGCCGGTGACGGGGTGGCCCAGGTCGACCTCGACTACGTCATCCCGCCGTTCCGTGACTTCACCCCCGGTGAGTTCGTGTACCGACGCAGCAGCCTGTTCACCGACCGGGGGTTCCGCCGGGTGGTCAGCCCGCCGGGCATGATCGCCCCCTACTACCACCGGCTCGGCTTCCGACGGGAGGGCACCTCGTTCGTGCTGGATCTGCCCGCACCGGCGGGCCGCACTAGCTGAGGACGTGTCCGTGGACCCAGCTCGTCGTGGTGTCGCCCGGACCGTCAGCGGTTTCTGGTCGGCGGTTTCGTCTCGGTAGACAGCGGGTGATGGTTCGCCGTCGGAGCCAGTGGGCATAGCCTCCGCTACGCCGACGGGACCTCCGCCGGCGGCGCCACGAGGCGCGGTCCACCGAGGGAGAGCCGGGCGTGCAGAGCTACTGGAGCCAGCTGGCCCTGGTCGGAGTCCTGATCGTCTTGAACGCGATCTTCGCGGGCAGCGAACTCGCCCTGGTGTCGCTGCGGGACAGCCAGGTCCAGCGACTGGAACGGACCGGCCGCGCGGGCCGGGTGCTGGCCCGGCTGGCCCGGGACCCCAACCGTTTCCTGGCCACCATCCAGATCGGCATCACCCTGGCCGGCTTCCTCGCCTCGGCGGCCGCCGCGGTGTCCCTGGCCCGGCCGCTGGTCCCGCTGCTGGACGGCGTGTTCGGTCGGGCCGCCGGGCCGGTCTCGGTCGTGCTGGTGACCCTGGTGCTGACCTTCGTCACCCTGGTCTTCGGCGAGCTGGCCCCGAAACGGATCGCCATGCAGATACCGGAGCGGTGGGCGCTGCTGGTGGCCCGCCCGCTGGATCTGCTTGCCGCCATCACCCGGCCGGCCGTCTGGGTGCTCGGCGCCACCAGTGACCTGGTGGTGCGGCTGTTCGGGCTGGACCCGAAGCCCGAGCGGGATGAAATCAGCCCGGACGAGCTGCGGGACATCGTCGCCGGCCACCACGGCTTCACCAAGGAGCAGCAGACCATCATCGCCGGCGCAGTCGAGATCGCCGAGCGCAAGCTGCGTGCGGTGCTGGTACCCCGGCTTCAGGTCTTCTGCCTGGACAGCGGCACCACCGCCGTGGACGCCCGGCTGGTGCTGGCCGCCTCCGGACACTCCCGCGCGCCGGTGGTGCGCCACGGCGGCCTGGACGAGACGGTCGGCGTCATCCACCTGCGGGACCTGGTGGGCGTACGGGACGACCAGCCGGCCGACGACTACGCCCGAGCGCCGATGCTGTTGCCGGACTCGGTACTGGTGATCGACGCGCTGCGGCTGTTCAAAGCCGAACGGCAGCACATGGCCCTGGTCGTGGACGAGCGCGGTGCCGTCGAGGGCATCGTCACGCTGGAGGACATTCTGGAGGAGATCGTCGGGGAGATCTACGACGAGACCGACCGGGACATCCGTCAGGTGATCAGCGAGGGCGACGGCGCGTTGGTGCTGCCCGGGACCTTCCCGGTGCACGATTTGCCGGATATCAGCGTGGACCTGCCCGGGCGTCCGGAGGGCGACTACACCACCGTCGCCGGCCTGGTGCTGGCCGGCCTGGGTCGGATTCCGGTGCCCGGTGAGCGTCTCACCGTCGACGGCTGGCGACTGGAGGTCACCCTCGCCGACGACCGGGCCGTCTCCGAGGTACGGCTGCGGCGCCTCGCCGAGGAACCGGCCTGCGCCGCGCCCGACGGCCAGCATGATGAGCAGGCTGCCGACGCATCCGGCGTGCTGGACGGCACCCGTGGTTGAGTCAGCCCTCGACCGGCTGGTCGGCTCCGGCAGCGGCGGGTCCAGCCGGACCAGGTGCAGTGGCACCTGCACGGTGCTGCGGCTGAGCAGCCGAGCCATCGCCCGAATCGCCGACGGTCCTGCCGGGGCCGCCCCGATCCGATCAGCCGTCCGCTGACCCGGCCGTACCAGTGCCGGCTGACGAGCAGGTCGGTCAGCCGCAGCGGGCCGTCGGGGGAGCCCCTTACCACCAGGTCCACCACCCGCCCCAGGCGCCGTCCCCGCTCGTCGTACGCGGTCCGGCCCAGCAGTTCACCCGCTCGCACGGTCGGCTCCGGGGATCCGGCCGATCACGTTGCGACGTAGCCACGCCTCCACCGGTGGGGCGGCCAGCTCCTCGGCCCGGATGCGTAGCCGCACCGCGCTGCCGACCCGCTCGACCAGCGTGTACGGGATGCGTAGCGGTGCCATCGGCCGGTCGGTTACGAACCGCTCGGCGGTCAGCACCAACATCCGGCCGAGCCGGCCGCCGACCCGCAGCCCGAGCGCGCCCGGCCCGCTGAGCAGCGCCCGAAGGTACGGCACGCCGTCCGGACCGAGCGCTGACCCGCTAGCCCCACTGCCAGCCGCAGTGCCAGCGCCACCCCGCCCAGCTCGGCGGCTAGGGTGATCACGGTGACCAGGTAGGAGGCGGCCAGGTTGACCAGCGCCGTCCGCGCACCGAGTCGTTCCCGGATCAGGTCGAACACGGCCCGACCGGTGATCGCCGCGATTCGTCCGGCCATGTCGGCGTACGCGCAGATCGCGATCACGCCGAGCAGCAGCACCCAGGTGTGGGCCATGCCGAACCGGGCTCCGGCCTGACTGGCGGCGACGAGATCGCCGATGTCGGGCGAAGCCTCCCACCGCGGACAGGATGCCGAGCGTGGCGGCGAGGAGCTTCTTCACGTCGGCGGCCCGGGCTCGGTCATCGTCCGACGATATGGCCGAGAAGCATGCGATCCAAGAAGAAGACGGCATCTGCTGCTATATGTGCCGGCTGGCCCGAATCTCGGGAACCTGGGCGGCGCGATGGTCGACGACTTCCGGATTTACCACCTGGGTCCGGTCGTCGCGGTTCGCAACGCGCCGCCACCTGCGCCCTCGCGTCCGGCCCGTACATTGCTGAGCGAACGACCCCGACCGGCTGACGGACTCGTTCCCGTCATCCCTGCGCACAGGAGAGTCATGACCGACCAACGCGTGATCAACATCCTGTTCCACGGAATCGGTACGCCGCGCCGGGAGTTGGAGCCGGGCGAGGAACGCTACTGGGTCAGCGTCGACCGGTTCCACGAACTCCTCGACGAGGTGGTGACCTGGCCGCAGGCGCGCCTCAGCTTTGACGACGGCAACGCCTCGGACCTCGACGTGGGGCTGCCCGCGCTGCTTGAGCGGCAGGTCAGTGCCACCTTCTTCATCATCGCCGGCAGGCTCGGTGCGCCCGGCAGTGTGGCTGGCGACGGCGTCCGGGAGCTGCGGCGGCACGGGATGCCGGTGGGTAGCCACGGAATGTGGCACCGTCCGTGGCGTCGCCTCACCGCCGCCGAGGCGACCGAGGAGTTCGACACGGCCCGTGACAGGCTCGCGGAGATCACCGGCGAGACGGTGGATCAGGCCGCCTGCCCACTCGGCCGGTACGACCGGGCCGTGCTGGCCCGGCTGAGGGCGGCCGGCTACCGGCGGGTGTTCACCAGCGACCGGCGTCCGGCGCGAGCCGGGGCGTGGTTGCAGCCGCGCTACAGCGTGCGGGCCGAGGACACCGCCGCGGGCCTGCGCGACATCGTCCTCGGGCCGGGACTGCTCGGCCGGGCCCGGTCGCACGCCGCCGGGCTGGTCAAGCGCTGGCGTTGAGGCCGGTACCGACCGCGGCTCGCTGGTCGGTGGGCGGACCGGGCGCCTCACGCAGGGACCCCGGGCGCAGCAGCGCCGCCGCCGCGGCCCGGCTGGTCGGGCTGCCGAGGGCGGCGCGGCTGAGTTCGCGCAGCAGCACCGCCGCCCAGTAGGCGGCCGTGGCCACCCGGCCGTGCCGGCGTCGGTACAGGCGCACCTTGTTGAGCGTCAGCAACCGCCACATCCAGGGAGCCGCCCGGGAATCACCGCCGATGTGGGTGGCCCGGGCGGCCGGGGCCAACCGGGTCGGGAACCCGGCGTCGCGTGCCCGCAGGGCGAAGTCCGTCTCCTCCGAGTAGAGGAAGAACGACTCGTCCCACGGTGCGCACGCCGACCAGCACCGCCCGCTGACGAGCATCGCGGAGCCGACAGCCCAGTCCGAGGTCGACTCCCGGCGGTAGGCGGCGGGATCGGTGACCACCTCACCGAGCACGGGAAGGCGGCCGGCCCGTTCGGCACCGACGAACGCGTCACCGAGCGCACGCAGCACGGTCGGTTCCCGGCGGAGGGTGTGCTCGGGGCCGCCGTCGGCCATGGTCACCAGGGGAACCACGATGCCGTCGCCGCCCCGGCGCTGCAGGTCGACCAGGTGCCGTCCGCAGCCCGGCGCGAGCCGGATGTCCGGGTTGAGGATGAGCACCGAGGTGAAGGGCCCGGCGGCGGCCGCAGCGGCGTTGATTCCGGCCGAGTAGCCGCCGTTGTGGCCGGTCTCCACGACGCGCGCGACGGGCATCAGCCGCCGGACCGTCTCCGCCGTGCCGTCCGACGAGGCGTTGTCGGCGACCGTGAGCTGCCAGCGCAGACCAGCGAGCCCGGGCCCCAGGGAGTCCAGCAGGCCCGGCACGACGGCGGCGCTGTTGTAGGTGACGACGATGACGGCGAGCATGTCGCCGGAACCGGGTGTCTCGGTTGTGCTCACGCGGCTGGGCTCCTCGGGGCGGGATTAGGTGGGCACCGCACGGTCGCGGAAGGTCCGGTACACGTCGGCGAGGTCGGCGCGCAGGCCGTCGGGGTGGTACTCGGCACGGATCCGTTCGGCGGCCGTGTGCCCGGCCGACACCAGGGCGGCCGGGTCCTCCTCGTAACGGCGTATCGCCTTCTCGACCGCGACCGCGTAGCTCAGCAGGTCACCCTCGGCGACCGGGGCGCAGTACCGGGGGTCGAAGAAGTCCCGTCCGCCGAGGCCGGTGAAGCCGACCACGTACGCGCCGCTCGCCATCGCCTCGGCCGGCGGGAGGCCGAATCCCTCCCGCTCGCTGAAGCTGAGAAAGATCGCGCAGCCACGCAACGCCTCGGCGGTCGCCGTCTCGGTCAGCCCGTCGATCGATACGAGTTCCCAACCGTCGAGCGCGCCCCGGGACCGCAGGATGTGCAGCAGCTGCTCCTGCTCGGCGGTGCGGCGGCGCGGCATGTGGCCGATTCGCCGTGCGGCCGGACGATCCGGGGGGTGGAAGACCTCCGGGTCGACCACCACCCGGGCCAGCCGGACGTCGAGGTCCGTGAAGGCATGGCGCAGCAGCGCGACGTTGTCCCTGGAGACGGTCAGCAGCGCCTCGACGCCGGGGCAGCCCCGATAGGGCGCACCGGCCGAGGTGCCGGCGAACGGTACCTCGGCGAAGGTCTGGTAGGCGTTCTGGTTGAAGATCAGCTTCCGGGCCTGGGCGGGTAGCCGGTGCAGCCCAGGCCCGTAGTACTCGGGCACCACCAGGAGATCCGTCGGGCCGAGCGTGACCTGCCCGGCGGCGGTGACCCGGGTGTCGTTGGCGAACCAGTCGGCGCGGAAGCCCGGCCGGGAGTGCAGCACCGTGGCGGCCGTGCCCGACTCGTTGAGTAGGTCGACATGCCGGTAGAGGTTGCGGATGCCGCCGCTGGGCTTGTTGTCGTCGGGGCTGAGGTAGTAGACGGCGCCCGCCCCGGCGTGGTTGGTCTCGTACCGCATCGTCGGGGGGGTCCGTTGCCGCAGTTCCCGAGCGTGGCCGAGCCGCCCGAGCCAGGCCCGCCCCGCGCGCCTCGCCGTGCCGATCACGAGGAGCCGTCGGGGGCGGCGGGTGGCGGGGTCGCGTCGGTGGGCGCGGCGGGTGGCAAAGAGTTCGGCGTTGGCGCCAGCCGGCGCCAGACACCCAGGTAGGCGGCTGCCTGGTGCTCCCAGGCGAGGACGGCGGTGAACCGGTCGCGGGCGACCGCCCTCATCTGCGCCAGCCGCGCCTCGTCGTCGAGCAGTTCGTCGATCGCCTTGCCGAACTCGTCCCCACTGCCGGTGGCGACGTACCGCCCGGCCGCGCCGGCCGTGCGGCGGGTCTCCAGCAGGTCGACCGCCACCACCGGTAGCCCTCTGGCCAGGTACTCCACCGTCTTGGCCATCGTCGACAGATTGGTCATGTCGCTGAAGACGTCCGGTTGGATGCCGAGGGTGGCGCCGCGCAGCAGCGCGTCGACCTCCGGTGCCTGGAGCCATCCGGTGAAGCGGACCACATCGCCTAGCCCACGCTCGTCGACCATGGCCCGCAGCACGGGCAGGCACTCGCCGTCCCCGGCGATGACCATCTCCCAGCCGTCCCGGCCCCGTAGCCCGACGAGCCGTTCGGCCGCCAGGACGGCGCGGTCCACGTGATCCTGCTCGTTGATCACCCCGATGTAGACGATCTGCTTGTCGTCCGCCGGGTCTCCCGGTGCCGGGGCGGCGATCTCGCCAGCGGCGGGCCCGTTGCGCACGATCGTCACCTTCTCGGGCGCACAGCCACCCCGGGTCAGTGCGATCTGACGGTAGGACTCGTTGGTGGCGACCACCTCGTCGGCGAACCGCATCGAGAGCCGTTCGAACCAGGTG
Organism: Micromonospora sp. LOL_024; assembly: GCF_048060415.1. Lineage (NCBI taxonomy): Bacteria > Bacillati > Actinomycetota > Actinomycetes > Micromonosporales > Micromonosporaceae > Micromonospora > Micromonospora sp. LOL_024. Next base: position 28,188 of record NZ_JBHMIS010000003.1, on the reverse strand, counting down.
AGCAGCCGGCTGACCGCGGGCCGCGGCGTGGCGGTCTTGCAGGCGTACAACTCGGGGCTCAGATCGTGGTGGTCGAAGATCCAGCCACGGCCGGTGGCCCGCATCACCAGCGCCAGTGGCCAGAAGACGTCCGGCGGGTTGCAGACCTGCGCGGCCACCACCCGGTGCCGGGCGACCAGCACGGCGAGGTGCCACGCGACGCAGAGGAACGCCCAGGCGAACTCCGCGGCGAAGGAGAGCAGCCCGGCGCCGGCGAAGGGTTGGGGAAAGGAGCGGATCGCGGTGTCCCGGCTGCCGGGCAGCTGACGCAGCCCGTCTCGGCCACGCGGGCAGATGACGGTCACGCGGTAGCCCGCACTCTCCAGCGCGAGGCTCTCCCGGATCACCCGCCGGTCCCGCTCGGCCGGCAGGTTGACGACGGCGATGGCGACGTGTGGCCGCCGCACCGTCGGGCCGGTGGTGGTGGTTTCCGCGTGCGCGTTCGCCCGCGACCCTGCTGCGGTCATGGATGCCCCCTCCGGCGACAGGTCGATCGCCGCCCGCGAGGAGGCCGGTCGTGCCGTCATCGGCTGACGGCGAGGACCGTGTCGCCGGTGTCACGATCGTGGAATCAGGGCGTCGGTACATCCCCCGTTGGTACTGTGCCGTCTGTCAACCCGCCGACTGATTGGTCAATAAGTCGGCATTGTGGTCCTCGTCCCAGATCTAAGTTTCGTCCGAGTGTTCGCTCTTTCTTGCCAAGGTATTGCCGGCGCGGAGACACTTGCCTGGGCCCCGTAGCATCGAGTCCGCCGGCTGGTCCCGGCGTTCCGTGCTGCGGCGCGCCCCTCGACTTCACCTGGAATTCAGCAAGGGGATCTAGTGGACCTGTGGGACATGACCAAGCTGCTCTTCCGGCGCTGGTATATCTCCCTGCCCCTCATGCTGGTCGTCCTCCTGCTCGGCGGTGTGACGAGCCAGGTGGTGAAACCGGACTACAGCGCGAGGGCGCACATCCAGTTGATCCCGCCGCCGGTCGTCACCGGAGCGGACGGTCGGCAGAAGCCGATCAAGAATCCCTGGTTCGACCTCGGCTACATCGCGTTGGGCAACGCCGCGATGATCGATGTGACCCGACAGGCCGTGCTCAAGCAGATGGCGGCGGACGGCCTTTCCGACAACGTCACCGTCGTGATGGACCGGGTGCCGCTCTTCGAGATCGAGGCGGTGGGCAGCTCTCCGGAGCAGGCCACCGCCACCGCCAGGCGGATGCTCAATCTGATCGCAGACGCGGTCGCCGAACGGCAGAGCTCGTTGCAGGTGGGGGAGGGCGACCTGATCACCACCCTTGCGCTCGACGACGGCACCGAGGTCGAGGTACAGAACTCGAAGGTTATGCGGGTGCTGGTCGTGACGCTCGGCGGCGGGCTGCTGATCGCGGCGGGGGTGACGGTCGCGGCGGACGCGCTGCTGCGCCGTCGGGGCCGCCGACGGGCCGGCGCCGGAGGCGGGGCGGCGACGCCCGGCGAGGCCGGCTCCCAGCCCGCGAGGCGTCCGGCGGCCGCGTCCTTCGACAGCGAGGCCACCCAGGTGATCGGGTCGGCGGGCCGGGCTTCCGCTGCGACCGCGACCGCGGCTGTGCCGCGGCCGGCCCGGCCGCAGCCGGGACCTGGCGCGAACCAGCCGGCGGGCGGCGGGGCCGCGCCTCAGCCGGTCCGACGGGAGCACTCCGCCGGCGAACATCCCACCCAGCGCGGTGACGCCGACCAGCGACGCCCGGCACCCGCCCCCCCACCGGCCGACAGCGACGCCACGGTCGTGCTGCCGATCTCCCACTCCGCCAACTGGCCGCGTAGGAGCGGCGCCGACCGGCAGTGACGGCAACTGCGTACCACCCTGTCGACCTCGAGCCGATGCTCCTGTCGCACGGCACGTACGGCATCCGCCGGTCCCGGTCCCGGCTGGACGTCTCCGTACTGCTCGGCCTGACCATCGTCCTGCTCTACGTGCTGCCCGGCACCCTGATCGTGCCCAACCTGACCTACGCCGGTCGCCCGGCGCTGCTACTGGCGCTGCTGCTCTTCGCGTGGTGGTGCCTGGTCCGGCTCAATCCGAGGCTGCTGCTCGTCGGGCCGCAGCCCATCCGCTGGGTGCTCGGCCTCTACCTCGTCGCACATCTGATGTCGTACCTGGCCGGTTTGCTGCGTGGCCTGCCCACCCAGGAGGCGAACGCGCAGGACTTCGCGACGCTGCAACTGCTCGAGTTCCTGGGCGTGGCGCTCATCGCCGCCGACGGGATCCGAAACTGGGACCGGCTCAACCGCGTGCTCCAGGTGGCCGTCTGGTGTACCGGATTCATGGCGATCGTGGGCATCATCCAGGCGGTCTTCAAGTACGACGTCTCGACACACCTGGTGATCCCGGGCCTGGAGGTCAAGGGCGGTCTGGCCGGTTTCGGGCAGCGCGGGGACGAGGGCCAGTTCCGGGTGGCCGGCACCACGGTCCACTACATCGAGTACGGCGCGGTCATGGCGATGATGGTGCCCTTCGGTATCCACGTGGCCCGGTTCGCTCCCCGCCGAAGCCACCGGCGGCTGGCGGCGGTGTGCGCGATGCTCGCTGCCGTGGCCAACCCGATGTCCATCTCCCGCACCGGCATCGTGGCGCTCGCGCTCGCCCTGCTCGTCATGGTGCCTGTCTGGTCGTGGCGACTTCGGTACACGTTCCTGTTCCTGGGCGCCGGCGCGGTGATGGCGATCATGTTCCTCAAGCCGGGAGTGCTGGGCACGCTCAAGTCGATGTTCCTGAACGTGGGGGTCGACCCGAGCATCGAAGGGCGGACCAACGACTACGAGCTGGTGGGGCACTTCTTCGACCAGCGTCCGTGGTTGGGCCGGGGGCCACGGACGTTGCTGGCCGATCCGGTGCGCGACACGATTCTGGACAACCAGTGGCTCTACACCGTGGTGACCGGAGGAGTCGTCGGCGTGTTCGCCCTGCTCGCCGTGCACGTGGTCAGCATCGCGCTCGCGGTGATCGCGTTCCGTCGCGCTACCCGGGAGGAGGACCGCCACCTCTGCACGGCCCTCGTCTCGGCCCAACTGGTCGCCGTGGTGGTCGGGGGGACCTTCGACTCGCTCTACTACACGACCTTCGCCATCAGCCTGGCCCTCTTCGTGGGACTGAGCGGCGCGGTCTGGCGGTTGACCCACCCTGCCCGTATCATCCGCACCTCGACCGTACGGGGATTCGATTGACCAGCATCGTGATAGCCGCGCACAACGAGGCCACGGTCCTCGACCGTTGCCTCGACAACGTGCTGCGCAACGCCGTCGTCGCGGATCCGGCGCAGGTGATCGTCGTACCGAACGGTTGCTCGGACGAGACCGCGGCGGTGGCCCGTCGCCGTGGCGTCACCGTCGTGGAGGTGGCCGAGCCCGGGAAGGCGGCGGCCCTGAACGCCGGTGACGCCGTGGCCACCGGCTTTCCGCGTGTCTTTCTCGACGCCGACGTGCTCCTCGACGAGGGTGCCCTCGACGTGCTCGCCCGGGAACTGGACCGCTCCGGTGCGCTGGCGGCCGTACCGGCCCGGCGGATGGAACTGTCCGGGCGGTCACCGGCGGTGCGCGCCTACTACGCCATCCACTCCCGGCTGCCCGCCGTCGTCGGAGGTCTGTACGGCCGCGGGGTGGTCGCACTCTCCCGCACGGGCCGGGAGCGGTTCGGGCTGTTTCCCGCGGAGACCGCCGACGACCTCTTCCTCGATTCTCTCTTCACCGAGCAGGAACGGCTCCTCGTGACCACGACGTCGGTGCGGGTGGCGGCGCCGATCGGGGCGGACGACCTGATCCGGCGCCTGGTGCGGGTCCGTGCCGGCAACGCCGACCTGCGCGAGACGTTGCCGGGGGTCCGCCGTTCGAACAGGCGCGCCTGGCTGACCGATGTGGTTGCCCGCGCCCCGTGGTTGGCGCCGGCGGCCGTCTGCTACGTCGCGATCACCCTCCTGGCCGCCCGGGGTGCCCGTCGAGCACGGCGTGCCGGCCAGGTCGCCTGGGGCCATGACCGAACGAGCCGAGCCGCCGGTAGGAAAGCTTGACCGGTCGTACGGCAGAACTGGCCGATGCCGCAGGGTGCAGGCCGGCGGCACGGCGATAGGCTCCGCCGAAACTGTTTGCAAGCCAGTGTCGCCGACGTGATCGGCCGTCGAGGCTAGTCGATCGATCAGAGCCGACGGTAGCAGCCTGACGGCGTTGCGTACAGGTCGGTGTGGGGATACGTCCGAGGGAGCAACGTCGTGAGTACAGATCAGGGGCGGTGGGCCGACCGTCGAAAGGCGTTGTCATCGTCCACAGTGGCCAGGCGTCGGTTGGCGGGCGCGGTGGCGCTGGTCGTGGCGGCAGCGGTGGGTGCCTTCGTGCTCCCCGGCGCCGCCTCCGCCGATCCCTGCGACCCGATGGTCAATCCGGTCGTCTGTGAGAACAGCAAGCCGGGAACCCCTGCCTCGGTGTGGGACATCGACGGAAGTGGCGACCCGTCGATCCAGGGCTTCGCGACCGACATCAGCGTCAACGCGGGTCAACAGGTCGACTTCAAGATCAAGACTGATGCGGCGGCGTACACCGTCGAGATCTACCGGCTCGGCTGGTACGGCGGGGACGGCGCCCGCAAGGTCGCCGACGTCAGCCCCTCGGTGTCGTTGCCCCAGAACCAGCCCGAGTGCGTCACCGACGTGGCCACCGCGCTGTTCGACTGCGGCAACTGGGCGGTCTCCGCGTCCTGGACCGTGCCGTCGACGGCGGTCTCCGGCGTGCACATCGCCCGGCTGCGGCGCACCGACACCGGCGGTGACAGCCACATCACCTTCGTCGTCCGGCAGGACAGCAGCACCTCGGACCTCTTCTTTCAGACCTCCGACGCCACCTGGCACGCCTACAACAAGTACGGAGGCTCCGACTTCTACTCCGGCGGCGGCTCGGTCGGCCGCGCGTACAAGGTGAGCTACAACCGGCCCTTCGCCACCCGCAACAGCGTCGAGCGGCGGGACTTCCTCTTCGGCGCCGAGTATCCGATGATCCGATTCCTGGAGCGCAACGGATACGACGTCAGCTACACCACCAACGTGGACAGCGACCGGCGCGGCGAGCTGATCCAGAACCACCAGGTGTTCCTCTCCGTCGGGCACGACGAGTACTGGTCCGGCGCCCAGCGGCAGAACGTCGAGGCGGCCCGCGACGCCGGCACCCACCTCGCCTTCTTCAGCGGCAACTCGGTCTACTGGAAGACCCGGTACGAGACCAGCAAGGACGGCGCCGACATCCCCTACCGCACCCTGGTCACCTACAAGGAGACCTGGGCCGACGCGAAAATCGACCCGTCGGACGAATGGACCGGCACCTGGCGTGACCCGCGGTTCAGCCCGCCGTCGAACGGTGGCCGCCCGGAGAACGAACTGATGGGCACCATGTTCATGGTCAACGACGGCGACCTCGCGCTGACCGTGCGGGCCGAGGAGGGCAAGTACCGCCTCTGGCGCAACACCAACCTCACCTCACTGGCGGCCGGCACGTCCGCCAGTCTGGCGCCGCACACCGTGGGCTACGAGTCCGACGAGGACCAGGACAACGGCTTCCGGCCGCCGGGTCTGATCCGGCTCTCCACCACCACCGGCGAGGTGCCGCAGCGGCTACAGGACTTCGGCAACAAGGTCGAACCGGGTGTCACCACCCACCACCTGACCCTGTACCGCGCGGACAGCGGCGCACTGGTCTTCGGCGCCGGCACCATCCAGTACACCTGGGGTCTTGACGAGGTGCACGACGGGCAGTCCACGCCGACGGACAGCCGGATGCAACAGGCGGTGCTCAACCTCTTCGCCGACATGGACGTGCAGCCGGCCACCCGGATGAGCGCCCTGGCCGCGGCCACGGCGTCGACGGACACCACGGCGCCGACCGTGACGATCTCCGCACCCGCCGGGGGAACGACCCTGGCCCGGGGCGCCGAGGCGACGATCACCGGCACCGCCAGTGACGTCGGCGGACGGGTCGCCGCCGTGGAGGTCTCCACCGACGACGGGGAGAGCTGGCACCCGGCGACGGGTACCACCTCCTGGTCTTACAGCTTCCACGCCGCGGGCCTGAGCACCCAGGTGGTGCGGGTACGAGCGACCGACGACAGCGTCAACACCGGCAACCCGGCCGTCCGGGAGTTCCAGCTCAGCGGCCCGAACACCCTGTTCGGGCTGCGGGAGCCGAAGCAGCCCGCGGTGGACGACGCCGGCGCGGTCGAGTTGGGCGTCCGGTTCACGCCGCAGACCGGCGGATACGTCACCGGTGTGCGGTTCTTCAAGGGCGCCGGCAACGTCGGCACCCACCTCGGCCGACTCTGGACCAACTCCGGCCAACTCCTCGCCGACGGCACCTTCACCGACGAGACGGCGACCGGCTGGCAGACCCTCACCTTCGCCGAGCCCGTGCCGGTCGCCGAGGAGCAGACCTACGTCGCGTCGTACTTCACGCCCACGGGCAACTATGCCGCCGACAACTGGGCCTTCACCCGCGACTGGGCCAGCGGACCGCTCGTCGCACCACGCTCGGCGGCCGGCGCCGGCAACGGTCTGTTCCGGTACGGCTCCTCGGGTGGCTTCCCGAACGAGTCGTTCGGCGCGGCGAACTACTACGTCGACGTGACCTTCGCGGTCAGCGAGGAACTGCCCCCGGCCGTCACCACCACCACTCCGGCCGACAGCGCCGCTGACGTCGACGTCGACGCCAACCCCTCCGCCGTCTTCTCCAAGGCACTCGAACCCGACACCATCTCCTTCAGCCTGAGCAGCGGCGGCGCCACGGTCGGTGGGGCCACCGCCTACAACGGCAGCCTGAAGAAGGTGACCTTCAGCCCGTCGACGCCGCTGGACCCCTCGACGAGCTACACCGCCACCGTCGTGGCCGAGGACACCGAAGGGCGTTCCGGGAACGCCACCTGGTCGTTCTTCACCACCATCGACGGTGAGGTGCACACCCTCTTCGCCGCCGACGACGTTCCGGAGACTGCGGCGCACAGCGATCCCGAGGCGGTCGAGTTGGGTGTGACGTTCCGGCCCCGGGCCGACGGCAGGGTGGTGGGCGTCCGCTTCTACCAGGGGGCGGGCAACACCGGCAGCCACCCGGTGACGCTCTGGTCGGCCGCCGGCACCCCGTTGCGCGTCAGCACCCTGCCGAGCACGACCACGGTGGGATGGCGGACCGCGTACTTCGCCTCCCCGGTCGAGGTGGAGGCCGGCACGAACTACGTGGCTTCCTACTTCGCTCCCAACGGCTTCTACCCGGGCGACAACGGGTACTTCGCCGGCACCCAGACGATCGGGCCGCTGGTGGCTCCCGGCGGCAACAACGGCGTGTTCCGCTACGGCTCCAGCGGCTTTCCCAGCCAGTCCTACGAGTCGACGAACTACTGGGTCGACCCGCTCTTCCTGACCGACGAGGAGATCCCACCGGCGGGGCAGCCGGGTTCGCCGCCACCCGGCGCCCACGGTGTCTTCGCCTCGACCGACGAGCCGGCGGTCGCGAACTGGGACGACAACGCCGCGGTCGAGGTGGGGATGCGGGTCACCCCGTCCGCCGACGGTGAGGTCTACGGCGTGCGGTTCTACAAGGGACCGGGAAACACCGGCACCCACACCGGGTCTCTCTGGTCCGCCGGCGGTAGCCGGTTGGCCACCGTGACCTTCACCGACGAGACGGCATCGGGATGGCAGACCGCGTACTTCCCGGAGGTTGTGCCGGTCAGCGAGGGCCAGCAGTACATCGTCTCCTACCACACCACGGTCGGCCGGTACTCGGTGACAGGTGGCGGACTGGCCGAGGCGCGTACTGTCGGGCAGCTGACCGTGCCCGCTTCGGGCGCGACCTACCGTTACGGTTCCGGAGACGGATTCCCGTCCTCGTCGTCGAGCGCGAACTACTGGGTCGATCTGGTGTTCGCCACGAACTGACCGCCGGCGGGCGGGAGCGTCGCGGATCTCGACGCCCCGCCCGTGGCGTCGATCCACCAACCGGCGGTACGTCCGCCGACCGCTCGAAGTGGGGGACAAGGTGCGACTGCTCGTCGGCCTGCACCATCTGGAACTCGGGGGCAGTCAACTCAACGCCCTGGATCTCGCGGTCAGCGTCCGGGACCAGGGCCATGAGGTCGCGGTCTTCGGTAACTATCGGGACCAGCCGGGGCCGGTGGTCGACCTGGCGCGGCAGGCGGGACTACCGGTGATCGCGGTACGGCACCGGGCCGAGCGTCTGGGCCACACAATGCCGGTCCGGCCGGGACTGTCCCGGGCGCTGACCCGCGCCGTCCGCGGCTTCCGGGCCGACCTGGTGCACGCGTACGAGTTCTCGGTGGCCCTCGACGCCTTCTACGGCCCGCACCTGCGCCTGGGCACTCCGATGGTCACCACCGTCTACGGCATGCGGGTGCCACGTTGGCTGCCCCGCTACGGTGGCCTTGTCGTCGGCACCGCACAACTGGTGGCGGAGACCGCCGCGATCCGGCCCCGAGCGGCGCTGATCGAGCCTCCGGTCAACACCGACGTCGACGATCCGGCGGTCGTCGACGGCCACTCGTTCCGCCGGCGCCACGGCATCTCCGCCGACGAGATCGTGATCGGTGTCGTCTCCCGGCTCGAACCGGACATGAAGGCGGAGGGCGTGCTGCGGACGATCCGTGCGCTGCCGCTGCTCGACGACGACCGGCTCCGGTTCGTGGTGACCGGCGGCGGCCCGTCGGAACCCGACGTGGCGGCCGAGGCGGCGCGGGTGAACCGGATGCTCGGCCGACCGGCGGTGGTGCTGACCGGCCCGATGGACGATCCGCGTGAGGCGTACGCCGCCGCGGACATCGCTCTGGGCATGGGTGGTTCGGCGTTGCGGGCGATGGCCTTCGGCCGTCCGCTGGTGGTGCTGGGCATCGGGGGCTTCTCCCGGAGTTGCGCACCGGAGACCATCGACTACTTCCTCCGCTGGGGTTTCTACGGCGTCGGCGACGGCGACCTGGATCCGGCCCCGCTCGTGGCACAGATCGGCGAACTGATCGGCGACCGGCGCCTGCGCGCCGACCGTGGCGACTGGGGGCGGCGGCTCGTGCTGAGCCGGTTCAGCCTGAAGGCGGCCACCCATACCCTGCAGGAGGTCTACGCCGGGGCGCTGCGGCACCGGCCCGCGGCGGGTACCCGGCTGCGGGAGGGGCTCCGGGTGGCCGGGCACAAGGCCGCCGCCGACCTGATGCCGCCCGCCGCCCGCCAGAGGATCCGGCGGCTGCTCGGGTGAGTGTCGAGGAACGCCCGTCCGCACCGGCCGCCGAACCCACGCTCTTCACCAGGGCGTCCCGGGCCCTGGGCTGGAGCATGGCGAGCACCATCATCGGCCGGTTCAGCACCCTGGCGATCGGCATCGCGTTGGCCCGGATCCTCGGCCCCGACGCCTTCGGCACCTTCGCGGTGGCCCTGGTGGTCCTGCTGGCGGTGCTCAGCTTCAACGAACTGGGGGTGAGCCTGGCGATCGTCCGCTGGCCCGGCGACCCCCGGGAGATCGCTCCGACGGTCGCCACGCTCTCGGTACTCACCAGCACCGCCGTCTACGGCGCGCTCTACCTCGGTGCGCCCGTTCTCGCCCGCGCGCTCGGCGACCCAGAGGCGACTACCGTCATCCGGATCCTCGGGCTGAGCGTGATCGTCAGCGGGCTCGTCGCGACGCCGGTGGCACTGCTGCAACGCGCGTTCCGTCAGGGCCGCAAGACAGTGGCCGACCTGGTGACGAACTGGACCAGCGCGTTGGTCTCGATCGGCCTGGCACTCGCCGGCAACGGGGCGATGAGTCTGGCCGTCGGGCAGCTCGCCGGCTCGCTGGCCGGCGCGGTGCTCTTCTTCGCCTTCGCGCCACAGGGCCTGCGATTCGGCTTCGACCCGGCGAAGGCCCGCGCCCTGCTCCGTTTCGGCCTGCCGCTCGCCGGCTCCAGCATCGTCGTCTTCGCCACCACCAACCTCGACCGGGTGGTGGTGGGCGTGACGCTCGGTCCGACCGCGCTCGGCTACTACGTGCTGGCGTTGCAACTCGCCCAGTGGCCGGTCACCGTCTTCTCCCAGCCGATCCGGGCAGTGGTGCCGGCCGCGCTGGCCCGGTTGCACCACGATCCGCCGGCCATGCGCCGATCGCTGCTCTCCGCCCTCGGCCTGCTCGCCGCGATAACCGTCCCGGCCTGCCTGCTGCTCGCCGCGACGTCGGGCCCGCTGATCCGTCTCCTCTACGGCGAGGTCTGGCAGCCGGCGTCGGTGGTGCTGCTCTGGTTGGGGCCGCTGGCGGCGCTACGCATCCTCTTCGAGCTCTTCTACGACTACTTCGTGGTGATCGCCGACACCCAGGTGGTGCTCACCGTCCAGGCGGTGTGGTTCGTCGTGCTGTTGCCCGCCCTCTACGCGGCCTGCGTGTCCGGCGGGCTGTGGAGCGCTTCGGCGGTGCAGTTCGCCGTCGCGCTGCTGGTCATCCTCCCGCTCTACCTCGCGTCGCTGCGCCGGACCGGTATCGGGCCCCGGCCGGTGGCAACCCGGTTGGGAGCGCCGCTGCTGGGTGCCGCGGCGGTCGCGGCGGTGTCCCTGCTGATGGCTCGGACCGGTGCGGCCGACCTGGTGGTGCTCGCGGTCTCGGGTGTCTCCGCGCTCGCCGCCATCGGGATCCTCGGTTACCGGCTGCGGCACGTCGTCCGGGACCTGAGGACGGTCGGCTAGCCGGTCACCGCCCTAGGGTTTCGCCGGCGATGGCGATGAGTGACTTCGGCAGCCCCGCCAGCCGCTCGGTGAGTATCCGCGAACGGGGAAAGAGCATCCGCATCTGCGTATAGTCCACCAGGTCCGTCCACAGCACCTCCCGCACCGCCTCGTCCCGCGTGCTGGGGCGGGTGTGCGCGAGTGGCCACCGTCGGGCCAGTCGCGCGCGGGCCGACACCGGCAGGTACTGCATGCCGGGGGCGATCCAGTGCGGTTCGATCGGAAAGTGTCGGTACGGGGTCTGGACCCAGTGCCGGTCGGCGAGTTGGTGTACCGCCTCGCCGAACCTCACCCGTCGCTCATGCCCCCCCACGTGTTCGATCACCGAGTTGCTGAACACGAGGTCGTAGCGGCGGGCGGCGATCCGCTCGGGTAGTTGGCAGGCGTCGCCGTGGTCAACCTCGGCCCAGTCGGGTAGGTCGGCGGGCGCCACTTCCAGGTTGACGACGTGCACGTGGGCAGGACGAACCGGGGTGTGCTGCCAGGTGTCGACCCTGCCGCCGAGATCGATGACGGTCATGTCGGCGAGGTCGGGGAAGGTGTCGGCCAGCCAGCGGGCGCGACGGGCACGGCGCCGTCCGCCCCAGGATCGATCCGTGTCCACGAGAAGATTTCGCAGTCGGGGCATGGCGGCGAGATTACCGTCACGGCTCACCGTTGGCACCCACCGCTGTGGTGGGTCGCCCACCCGGTCGTGCTGCCGCCGCCGCCCGGCTGGAGGAGTGCCCGAAGCCCGCCGAGGAGTCAGCCGCAGCGGGCGAGCGGCGTGACCTCGCCGAGCACACGGCCGGTGGTCCAGTCGTACCGGACCGTGGCGTTCGCGCTCCAGGTGCCGACCTTCCGGCAGTTGATGTCGATCGGGCCGAAGGCGTACGAGTCGTGCACGATCTTGTTGCCGGTGATCGCCGGGAACCAGCCGCCGCTGGCGCGCAGCGCGTAGCCGCCGCCGGCGAGCAGGTTGTCGCGGATCGTCCCGCCGTCGTTGTGCTGGTCGGGGATGAAGATCGGCGCGGTGGGACAGTCGTCGAGGCGCTGGTCGATGGTGTTGTGCCGGAGCACCACGGTCGGGCCGTGGTAGCCCTGCACGCCGTCACCGTGCGGATCCACGCTCCGGCACATGCCGGCCGGCACGGCCAGGCGGGCGTACGAGTCCTCGATCGTGACCGGTCCGGCGCCGGGGAACTCCTTAGCCCCGACCCGCCAGCCTTCCATCCGGTTCACCACCTTGCACCGGCGGCAGGTGTAGTTGGCAACCCCGAACGCGTAGTGCTGGTTGGTGGAGAACTGCTGGCCGGGTGGATTCACCACCTCGGAGTCCTCGATGAGCAGCCGTCCGTAGATGCGGTCACCGACGAAGTTGTCGACGGTGCCGTGCAGCCGGGTGCGGCGGATGACCACGTTCTCCGCCTTGACCAGGATGCTCCCGGTGACCAGGTGATCTTCCAGCACGGTGCCGGGCCGGGTGATGACGAGGTCGCCCTGGTGCCGCACCCTGGGCGTCCAGCCTGCCGGCACCCCGGTGCAGGCGGCGGTGGGATAGCCCGGCAGAGCACAGCCGCGGCTGGCGCTCGGTGACGGGGCCGGGCCCGGCGGTGCAGTGGGACTCGGCGACGAGGTGGGCCGGGGTGGCGGTACGGGTGCTGGCGCCGGCGTGGACGGGCTCGGCTGTGGCGGCCGGCGGCGCCACCGGTCGTACCCGCCGGGGCGGCCCTCCGCGGTCGGAGTCCCGGCCACCTCGCCGGAGCGGGCCTCCGGCGGTCGCTGGCGGCTCGCCGCGAAAGAGTCGACCGCGAGGACCCCGGACGTCGCGAGCAGCACCCCGAGGGCGCCGACGACGGTGAGTCTGCGGTAGGGACGGTTCCCACTTCTGGGCTTCATGGCGCGCTCCTCGCGGTTGGGGCTCCGCGCGGCTCGCGGGCGCGGTCCGGACCGGTGTGTCGTCCCGGCGGAGCCGGGCGGGGTGGCGGGCAAGGACGGGACGGCCGAGAACATGACCCGGTTGGGACGGGTTGGTCCCGCGTCCGTCGGTCAACGGCGGGCCGGCCGGTCCGGTTACGGGCGACGAGTGACGGATATCCGGCGCAGCGGCGGCCCGGCCACCCGAAGGCGAGGTATCTTCTGCGAAGCCCTCGACGCGCCGGCCGCCCGGCCGGAACCATTCATGTCGGGTCGGGGCCGGGTATGTCGGACGTTCGAGGGAGTCTGCGGTAATGGACCGGAATCCTGCTCCGGGCCGGACGACCTGAATGGGAGTCCGGGTCGAGCCCATCACCGAGGCGCGGGTGAGGGCAGCGGGAGAGTTCCTCCATGCCCACCACAATGGCCGAGTCGCCGTTCAGGCGTGGGTACGCGCGGCCGAGGTGCCGTGGCAGGTCGACGCCCCGAACCACGGCATGCTGCTACGCGCCGACGACGGGCAGGTGGTCGGCGCGCTGCTCGCCTTCTACTCCGAACGCATGGTGGCCGGGCGTACGGAGCGCCTCTGCAACCTCGGTGCCTGGTGTGTGCTGCCGGAGTTCCGTTTTCACAGCCTCAAGCTGCTGAGGGCGCTGCTGGCCCAGCCCGGCTACCACTTCACCGACCTCTCGCCCAGCGGCAACGTGGTGCCGATCAACGAGCGGCACGGATTCCGTTTCCTGGACACCACCACCACCCTGACGCCGAACCTGCCCTGGCCGTCGCTGCCCGGCCGCCGCCGGGTCAGCGCCGACCCGGAGGTGATCCGGCGGACGCTGACCGGACCGGAGTTGGCGCGTTACCTCGACCACGCCCGGGCCCCGGCGGCCCGGCACATCGTGCTGGTCGACGGCGACGAGTGGTGCTACGTCGTGTTCCGGCGGGACCGCCGCAAGCGGCTGCCGCTGTTCGCGTCGATCCTGCACGTCAGCAACCGGGCCCTGTTCCGCCGGATGCACCGGATGCTGCTCCGTCACCTACTGGTGCGGCACGGCGCGCTCGCGACCCTGGCGGAACTGCGGTTGGTCGGTGACCGCCCGCCGCTGTCGGTGCGGCTGCCCGACACCCGACGCAAGATGTTCCGCAGCGACAGCCTCGACCCCGACGACGTCGACTACCTCTACAGCGAGCTGGTCTGCCTCAGCTGGTGACCGATTTGAGCTGCTGACCTATGCCCCGACGAGAGGGACCAACCCCAAGATGCGCACCTCACTTCACCATCTCGTCGCCGACGCGGCCACCCGGCGCGGCGACGCGCCGGCGCTGTCCTACAAGCAGGAGACGGTCAGCTACGCGCAGCTGTGGCGGAGGGTGGCCGCAGTCGGCGCCGGCCTGCGCCGGCTCGGCGTCACCCGCGGCGATCGGGTGGCGATCTGGACGGAGAAGCGGATCGAGGCGGTCGAGGCGATCTTCGGGACCGCCGCCGCCGGCGCCGTCTTCGTGCCGGTCAACCCGCTGCTGCGGCCCCGGCAGGTCGGCCACATCCTGGCCGACTGCGCGGTGCGGGTGCTGGTCACCACCGCGGAACGGTACGCGCTGCTGCGCGACGAGTTGGAGCAGGCCAAGTCGGTCGAGCACGTGGTGCTGGTCGGTGCCGCGGGCAACGTGCCGGCCGCCCGGCAGCCGGTAGCCGTCTGGTCGGCGCTGCGGGACGCCGAACCGTTCCCGCCGCAGCTGACCGGCGTCGACCTCGACGTGGCGGCCATCCTCTACACCTCCGGCAGCACCGGCCGACCGAAGGGCGTCGTGCTCTCGCACCGCAACCTGCTCGCCGGGGCGGAGAGCGTCAGCCACTACCTGGACAACCGCGCCGACGACGTCATCCTGGCGGCGTTGCCGCTCAGCTTCGACGCCGGGTTCAGCCAGCTCACCACGGCCTTCACCGTCGGCGCCCACGTGGTGCTGATGAACTACCTGCTGCCGGCAGAGGTGGTGCGGCTCTGCGCCCGGCACCGCGTCACGGGGCTGACCTGCGTACCGCCGCTGTGGTTGCAGCTGGCCGGCCAGCGCTGGCCGGCGGAGGCCACGGTCGGCCTGCGGTACTTCGCCAACACCGGTGGACGGATGCCGAGAGCCACCCTGGAAAAGCTGCGGGCGATCTTCCCGACCGCCCTGCCGTACCTGATGTACGGCCTGACCGAGGCGTTCCGTTCCACCTATCTCGACCCGACCGAGGTCGACCGCAGGCCCGACTCGATCGGCCGGGCCGTCCCCAACGCGGAGGTCCTCGTGGTCCGCCCCGACGGCACCCCCTGCGGACCGGGCGAGGAGGGTGAGCTGGTACACCGGGGTGCGCTGGTGGCCCTCGGCTACTGGAACGATCCGGCCCGCACGGCGCAGCGGTTCCGCCCGGTGCCCGACCAGCCCGGTCAGCTGCCGCCGGAGCCGGCCGTCTGGTCCGGCGACACGGTCGTGCGGGACGAGGAGGGATTCCTCTACTTCGTCGGCCGGACCGACGAAATGATCAAGACGTCCGGGTACCGGGTCAGCCCCACCGAGATCGAGGAGGTCGCCTACGACAGCGGCCTCGTCGGTGACGCGGTGGCCCTCGGCCTGCCCGACGAGGCCCTCGGCCAGCGGGTGGCGCTGGTGGTGAGCCCACCCGACGCCGGTGACCTGGAACCGGGCACGCTGCTCGCCGCCCTCAAGCAGGAACTGCCGCCGTATCTGCTGCCTCGCGAGATCGTGGTGCTGCCCGCGCTGCCCAGATCACCCAACGGCAAGTTCGACCGCAACCTGCTACGCCAGGAGTTGACCTCGTGACCAACCACCCCGCCGCCGCCTTCGCCCGCGACGCCGGCCAGCTCGCCGTGGGCGGCGTCCCGGTCGCCCGCCTCGCCGACCGCGTCGGCGGCACGCCCTTCTTCGCGTACGACCGGGGACTGCTCACCGGTCGGGTGCAGCGCCTGCGCGCGGTGCTGCCCAGCGAGGTGCAGCTCAGCTATGCGGTGAAGGCGAACCCGATGCCCGCCGTGGTGCAGCACCTCGCCGGGCTGGTGGACTCATTCGACGTCGCCTCCGCCCTGGAGATGCGGACCGCCCTCGACACCCCGATGCCGGCGAACCGGGTCAGCTTCGCCGGACCGGGCAAGACCGACGCGGAGCTGCGCCAGGCCGTGGCGGCCGGCGTGACCATCGAGATGGAATCCGAGAACGAGGCCGATCGGGTCGCCGCCCTGGGCCGCCTGCTCGGGATCCGGCCGCGCGTCGCGGTACGGATCAACCCGGACTTCTCGGTCAAGGGTTCCGGCATGCGACTCGGTGGCGGGCCGCAACAGTTCGGCGTGGACTCCGAGCGGGTACCGGCGTTGCTGAAGGAACTCGCGAACGCCGACGTCGACTTGCTCGGTTTCCACATCTTCGCCGGTTCACAGAACCTGCGCGCCGACAGTCTCTGTGAGGCGCAGCGCCGCACAGTCGAACTGTCGATCCGGTTGGCCGAGGAGTCCCCGCTGCCGGTGCGCTACCTCAACCTGGGCGGTGGCTTCGGCATCCCGTACACCGACCGTGACCAGCCGCTGGACCTCGACGCCGTCGGGGCCAACCTCGCCGACCTGGTCCGCGGGCCGATCCGGCAGGCGCTTCCCGAAGCCCGGGTCGTCGTCGAACTCGGCCGTTACCTTGTCGGCGAATGTGGTGTCTACGTCACCCGGGTGGTCGACCGCAAGGTTTCCCGGGGCCGCACCTACCTGGTGGTGGACGGCGGTCTGCACCACCAGCTCGCCGCCTCCGGCAACTTCGGCCAGGCGATCCGCCGCAACTATCCGATCGCGGTGGCAGAGCGGATCGACGCCGAGCCGACCGAGACGGTGACCGTCGTCGGTTGCCTCTGTACCCCACTGGACCTGCTCGGTGACGCCGTGAAGCTGCCCCGGGCGGACGTCGGCGACCTGATCGTCCTGTTCCAGGCCGGCGCGTACGGCCTCACCGCCAGCCCGACCGCCTTCCTCAGTCACCCGGCTCCGGCCGAAGTGCTGGTCTGATCGCCGCAGAATTAGGAGAGAGATTGTGAACGTCACCTACGCGGAAACCCTCGACGAGGTCCGGGAGGTCGTGGTCTCGGTGCTCGGCATCGAGGACCGGGCTGCCACGCTGGACGCCTCGACACCGCTGCTGGACAGCCTGCCGGAGCTGGACTCGATGGCCGTCGTCGAACTGGTCGCGGCAATGGAGGAGCGCTTTGGTTTCGCCCTCGACGACGGTGACATGACCACCGAACTCTTCGAGACGCTCGGCAGCCTGGCCGCCTTAGTCGCCGACCGCCGCCCGTAGCGGCCGGACCAGACGTGCCGCAACCAACGGAACCCACCCGCGGTCGCCCATCGGCCGCCCCGCGCCACCGTCGACGCGCACCGGTGGCGCTCGGCGCGGCCCTCACCGTGCTGGTCGCCGTCACTGTCGGGGGCGCGGTCGCGGCAGCGCGGATGATCGACCGAGATGCCGATCCGGCCGCTGCGACCGGCGGAACCCCCGAGCCGGTGGCACCGCCCCCGCTGCCGAGCGGGCCGCTGCCGGAACCGTCGTCGCCCGCGCCCGGCGCGAGCGCCGGACTGGGTAGCCGCCCCACCCCGTCGGCCAGCGCCACGGCCAGCGCCACGGGATCGGCCGCCGCACCGCCGGCCAGCACCACCCTGACGGGCTTTCCGGGGGCCGGCGACACCGGGATACCCGACGGTGTGCAGCTCGCCAGGTACTCGGGCCCCTGCACGATCACCAAGGCCGGGACCGTTATCGACAAGCGGCACGTCGGCTGCTCGCTGCTCATCAAGGCGAAGAACGTGGTGATCAAATCCAGTCGGGTCGACGGCACCGTCCGGCTGGAGGGTGGCGGCTACTCGGTGCGCATCGAGGACGCCGAGATCGACGGCGGCCCGGCGCAGGCACCCGCCGTCGGCTTCGAGAACATCACCGTGCTGCGCTCAGAGCTGCGGGGCGGCCAGGCCAGCGTCAACTGCTACCGCAACTGCCACGTGCAGGACTCCTGGCTGCACAGCCAGTACCTGCCCGACGGCGGGGACTGGCACCTCAACGCCTTCCTGTCCAACGGCGGCAGCGACATCCGGCTGGTGCACAACACCCTGTCCTGCGATCGGCCCACCAATGCCGCCGGCGGCGGCTGCACGGCCAACGCGTCGATCTTCGGCGACTTCGGGCCCAACACGAACTACACCATCCAGAACAACCTCTTCGTCGCGTCCGGGCAGATGTCGTACTGCTTCTACGGCGGCTTCGACGAGCACAAGGAATACGGCACGCAGGTCAGCGGGATCGTGGTCACCGGCAACGTGTTCCAGCGCGGTAAGAACGGCAAGTGCGGCGGGTACGGGCCGGCGACGTCCTGGGCACGCTCGGCGCCGGGCAACGTCTGGCGGGACAACGTGTGGAGCGACGGCAAACCACTGCCACCGGACTAGCCCGACGCGCTGACCGCCTCAGCGCACCACCGCCGGCGACCAGGCGTCGGCGACCAGCAGGCGCGGCTGCCCGCTGCCGTCGGCCGGCACCGCCCAGATGTCGCTGGAGGCCGAGGTCGCGTCGGCCCGCGGCAGCCCGTACAGCACTGTGTCGTCGTCGAGCCACTCGACCTGGTCGTCCACGCTGCGGACCTCGCCGAGCAGGGTCTGGGCTCCGGTCGTCAGGTCGTACACCGCCAGCCGCCAGCGGCCCGGCGGCAGATCACCGCGCCTCTTGAAGGCCACCCGGGTGCCGTCCGGCGACAGCGACGGGCACTCGACGTCGGAGTGCAGCGCCGTCACTGTCCGGCGGGCCAGGCTTCCCTCGACCAGCCAGGTCCGACCACCCGTTGCGGCGGTGGCGTAGAAGCGGTCGGCGTCGGCGAAGGTGACCCCCCACATGTTCTTGTCGATCGCGGTGACCGTCCGGCCGTCGACGACGAGTTCGAACTGCTCGATGTCGCCCACCACCGCACCGTCGGCCCTGGTGACCACCGTGCGGGTGGAGAACTGGCCCGGATTGGCGTACGAGTCACCGGAGACGAAGCTGGTGGTGGCGACCAGCGCGCCGTCGGCGGAGAGCCGGGTGCGGCTCGGCACCCCCGTCAGCGGCAGATCCTGGGTCGGCCGCCAGTCGGCGCCGAGCAGCCGGGCCGAGTACGTGGTAAGGATGCCCCGTTCGGCGGAGAGGCAGACGGCGCGGTCAGCGGTCGCGTACACCCGCTCACAGGAGACCGGGGTGAAGGTCCGGGGCCCGTCGGGTGCGCGCAGCGGCACCACGGCCACGCGGCCGTACTGTGGGCCGAGGGCGGTGCTGCGGAACACCAGATGCGGCTGCCCGCGCAACGGACCGAGGGCACCGCCGGTGGCCACCGGTGTGGCCGCGGCCTCAAGGCTGACCTGGGTTTGCCGGACCCGCCACACGTAGCCCGCAGCACCGACGACCGCGAGCAGCGCGACCATGCCGAGCAACCCCAGACGGACCCGAAGGCTCATCCCGCCACCCCGTTGCTCTCCGCTCATACCGTGACCTCGTCTCGCTCGACACCACGGAACAGCCAGCCGGCGACCGGCACCACGGCGGCGAGCAGCCCCGCGAACAGCAGCAATGACCACCGTGGCCCCTGCAGGCTCCAGAGCAGACCGAACAGCAGCGAGGAACCGAACCGGGCGAGTACCACCACGGTCTGCGCGGCGGCGATGCCGCTGCCCCGGGTCTGCGCCGACACCAGCCGGCTGACCAGCGCGGGCAGCACCCCGTCAGTGGCCGCGTAGTAGACGCCGAGGCAGAGCAGCACGGCGAGGGTGAGGCCGAGCCCGCCCGACGGCAACGCCGCCAGCAGGTAACAGGCCAGCAGTGCGCCGTGCCCGGCGACCAGGACACGGCCCCGGCCGAAGCGGTCGGCGAGCCTGCCCAGCGGCACGGCCAGTCCGAGGTAGGCGACGCTGGTGCCGACGTACAACAGCGGGAACCAGGTGGCCGCGAACTCGTCACGGTCCTTTAGCGCCAGGTAGAGAAAGCCGTCACCGACGGTGACCAGGCCGAGGAGTCCGGCCGCGAGCAGCGGGCGACGCAGCCGCCGGCCGCCGACCTCGGCGGCCACCCGACGCAGACCCAACCGCGCTCCCCGGCCCGCCGTACGCAGGTTCGGTACGAAGAGCACCAGCACCGCGAGGCCCAGCACGGCGACCGCGAACGAGACCACGAAGACCGAGTCGTAGCTGCCCGGCACGCTGGCCAGCAGGGCGAAGGCGACCAACGGGCCGAGCGCCGCACCGAACGTGTCGAGCGCCCGGTGCACCCCGAACGAGCGGCCGAGCATGCTGGGCTCGGACGCTTCGGCGATCAACGCGTCCCGCGGTGCGGTGCGTAGCCCCTTACCGAGCCGGTCGGCGGTGATGACCGCGGTGATCGCGGCGAAACCGGCGGCCGGCAGCAACGCGATCCGGCTCAACGCCGACGTCCCGTAGCCGAGCACCGCCACCCACTTCGGCTGCCCGCCCCGGTCTCCGGCGTAGCCGCCGGCGAGCCGGACGAAGGCGCTGACCCCCTGGTAGATCCCGTCCAGAAAGCCGTACGCGATCGGGCTGAGCCCGACCACTGCGGTGAGATAGAGAGGCAAGATCGAGGCCACCATCTCCGAGGAGACGTCGGTCAGCAGGCTCACGACGCCCAGCAGGAGCACGGTGCTGGAGACGCGACGACCCAAGCCCCGGTTGCCCGTTGCGTCGGAGTGGGGTCGGTCCCGCACTGACACGTACACGATCCGGCCCTGTCTGGTCGTTCAGCCGGACAGCGCGGTGGCCAGGGCCTCGACGACACGGGCCTGCTGGGCGGGGGTGATCTGCGGGTAGATCGGCAGCGAGAGCAGCTCGGTAGCGGCACGCTCGGCGTGCGGGAACGCGCCGGCCGGGTGACCGAGATGGGCGAAGGCGCCGGTGCGGTGCACCGGAACCGGATAGTGGATGGCGGCGCCCACCCCCGCCGCGTTCAGCCGCGACAGCACCTCGTCGCGGCGGGACGGCGTGCCGTCACCCGGGACCCGGACGCAGTAGATGTGCCAGACATGCTCGTTGCCGTCCAGCGTCACCGGCCGGACCACGTCCAACGGCGCGAGCATCTCGTCGTAGCGGACCGCGGCGGTGCGGCGGTGCGTGTTCCAGCCCGCGAGCCGGGCGAGCTTGGCCCGCAGCACCACCGCCTGAAGACCGTCGAGGCGGCTGTTCATCCCGATGATGTCGTGCGCGTACCTGGTCAGACCGCCGTGGCTGCCCAGCGTGCGTACCGTGGTGGCGAGGTCCGCGTCGGCGCTCACCACCGCGCCCGCATCACCGTACGCGCCGAGGTTCTTGCCCGGGTAGAAGCTGGTGGCGGCGATCCCCCCGGCGCCGGCCTGGTCGCCGTGCCGGGTCGCGCCCTGACACTGGGCCGCGTCCTCGACGACCGCCACGCCCCGCCCGGACAACCCGGCGCGCAGCCGCTGGACGTCGGCGAGCTGCCCGTACAGGTGCACCGGGACCACGGCCCGGGTCGCCGGTGTGACGGCGGCCAGCGCCGCGTCGACGTCGATCAGGTAGGACTCCGGGTCGCAGTCGACCAGGACCGGCCGTCCACCGGCCCGGGCGACCGCCTCGGCCGTGGCGATGAAGGTGTTCGCCGGCAGGACCACCTCGGCACCCGGACCGACCCCGACGGCGCGCAGCGCGAGTTCGAGCGCGTCGGTGCCGTTGGCCACGCCGACGCAGTGTGTGACACCGCTGAACGCGGCGTACTCCCGCTCGAAGGCGGCGACCTCGGCACCGCCGACGAACGCGGTGTCCGCGACGATCCGTTTGAACCCGGACTCCACCTCCTCCGCCACCTCCAGGTGCGCGGCGGCGAGATCGACGAGCGGAATCTTCGGCATGCTAGTTCCCCACAACCTTCGACACTGTCAGTTCTCTCGACGCCGGATCGGGCCCGGACACCACGGCCGGCTCGACCTGCGGTGCCAGCCGGCCCGGCCGTGCGGCGCGCAGCCGGCGCGCCGGGTTGCCCAACCAGACCTCGGCCGGCGGGACGTCGCGCAACACCACGGAGCCCATCCCGACCAGGGACCACTCGCCGACTGTCACGGACTCGCGGATCAGCGCCGCCGCGCCGAGGTACGCACCCGTACCCAGCACCACGCCGCCGCCGAGCCGCACTCCCGAGGCTAGGGTGACATGATCGGCGACCCGGTCGTCATGGGTGAGGACCACCTGTGGCATCACCGCCACGTGCGCACCCACCGTGACGTCCGCGGTCAGCACCGCCCCGGCCAGCAGCACGGTGCCGGGGCCGACCGCACTTCCCGCGCCGACCTGGGCCGCCGGATGAACGATCGTCGGGTACCGCTCGGCCGGCAGCCCCAGCCGGCGCACGATCCGCTGCCGGGCCGCGTAGTCGCGCGGATTGCCGACACAGATCACCACGGCAGCGTCGGGCAGGTCGGCCAGTAGGTCGATCACGCCCAGGACCGGCAGGCCGGCCCGTTGCGTGCCGCGCAGTGCCGGATTGTCGTCGAGGAATCCACGCAACCGCCACGTCGGCCGGACGCCGTTGATGGCCCGTACCGCCGCTGCGGTCTCCCTCGCGAATCCGCCCGCCCCGACGATGACCAGGTCGCGCATCAGCCCGCCAGCTTGCGCAGCACGCCGACGATGCGGTCCTGGTCGTCCTCGGTCAGCGCGTGGTGCAGCGGCAGGATGAGCGAGTCACGGGTCAGCCGCTCGGTCACCGGCAGCGGCCCGGACGTCAGGTCCGCGTACGCCGGCTCCAAATGGGCGGCCATGATGCCGCGCCGGGCCGATACCCCGGCCACGGCCAACTCCGCGAGCACCTCGTCGCGGCTGCCCGGGTACTCCGGGTTGATCAGCACCCAGAACGACTGGAAGTTGGTCTCGCCGTGCTCCGGATCACGTACCGGCACCAGGCCGTCGATCGTGGCGAGCAGGTCCTGGTAGCGCGCCGCCAGGGCCCGCCGCTGCGCCACCAGCTCCGCGAGCCGGCCGAGCTGCACCAACCCGACCGCCGCCTGGATGTCCGTCATCCGGTAGTTGAAGGCGGTCTCCAGGTACGACTCCAGCACCGGCTGGGCGCTGGCGTGCCGCTCGGCCGCGGAGACGTTCATGCCGTGCTCCCGTAGCCGCCGCAGCCGGGCCGCCCACGCCGGGTCGTCGGTGGTGACCATCCCGCCCTCGCCGGTGGTCAGCAGCTTGCGGGGATGGAACGACCAGGCGGCGAGCGCGGCACCGGTGCCGGCCGGCCGGCCGTACGCCGTGGAGCCGGCGGCGCAGGCCGCGTCCTCAACCAGCGCCACCCCCCACCGGCCGGCCGCCTCGCGTAGCGCGACCACGTCGAACGGCACGCCACCCTGGTGGACGCCGATGACCGCCCGGGTCCGTGAGGTACGCACGGCGTCGACGGTGTCCACCGTCAGGTTGCCCGTGTCGAGGTCGACATCCGCGAAGACCGGGGTCGCTCCGACGTACCGCACCGCGTTGGCGGTGGCGATGAAGGAGAACGACGGGACGATCACCTCGTCGCCGGGGCCGACGTCGAGTACCACCAGGGCAAGGTGCAGGGCGGTTGTACAGGAACTGACCGCCACCCCGTGCCCGGCGCCGACCAGCGCGGCGAACTCCTGTTCGAAACGGGCAACCCGTGGCCCCTGGGCCACCCAGCCCGACCGGACCGCGTCGGCGGCGGCCTGCGCCTCCTCCTCGCCGAGTCGAGGAATCATGACCGGAATCTGCGCACTCATTTCTCTGACCGCCACCAGTCGACCAGGCCCTGCAGCCCCTCGTGCAGGCTGATCTCGGCGCGGAAGCCGAGCCGGTCGGCGGCGGCGGCGGTGTCCGCCAGGCGGCGCGTCACCCCGTTGACGGCGCGAACCGGCCCGTGCTCCGGCGCCAGGTCGGACTTCATCACGTCGCTGAGCGCCTGGGCCAGCTCCCGCAGGCTGGTCTCGGTGCCGCTGGCAATGTTGAACACCTCGTCGGTGACGTCGGCCCGGGCGGCCAGGACATTGGCCCTGGCGATGTCGGCGACGTGCACGAAGTCCATCGTCTGCAGGCCGTCGCCGAGGATCAGCGGAGGCCGGCCCGACTCGATCCGCTCCATCCAGCGGATCAGCACCTCGGTGTAGAGCCCGTGGATGTCCATCCGGGGGCCGTACACGTTGAAGTAGCGCAGGGCGACGTAGTCCAGCCCGTACATGCTGTGGAAGCTGCGCAGCATACCCTCGTTGAACGCCTTCGCCGCACCGTAGAACGTGTCGTTGTGGTACGGGTGGTGCCGCTCGTCGGTCGGGAAGTCGTCGGCGAGGCCGTACACCGAGGCCGACGACGACAGGACGACCTTGCGTACCCGGGCGGCGGCCGCCGCCTCCAGCACGTTGAACGTGCCGTCGACCAGGACCTCGTTGGCTAGCCGAGGCTCCTCGGCACACTGGGTGATCCGGATGGCGGCGAGGTGGAAGAGCAGATCCTTGCCCCGGGCCAACTCGTGCACGAGGGTGGTGTCCCGGATGTCCCCCTCGACGAGTCGCACGGTGCCGTGCGGCAGCGCCCGGGCGAGGTTCTCCCGTCGCCCGCGGACGAAGTTGTCGAGGACGATCACCTCGGCCGCACCGCCGGCCACCAGCTCGTCCACGACATGGGAGCCGATCGTGCCCGCCCCACCCGTGACCAGGGCCCGCGCCCCGGCGATTTCGACCGCGCTCATGACAGTGTTCCGCTCCTATCCAGGCCGCCCCGCGACTGTGCCGCGCGAGGTCTCGTACCGCGTCCGGTCACTACGCTGTCCACTCGCTGAGCTCGACCAGCCGTCCGCCGTCGGCGAGGCTTCGGGAGGCGGCTTCGAGAATCGCGATCACCCGCAGCCCGGACCGGCCGTCGGTGAGCGCCGGGGTGCCGGTGCGGATGGACCGGGCGTACTCCTCGACCATGGTCCGCAGCGCCTCCCGCTCGGTCAGCGCCGGTGCGACCATGTCCCCTGAGCGGTACGACACCAGCATGTCCCGCCGCTGTTCGTCGCCGAGCTCCTCGCTCGACGCCACGTCCACCCCTCGATCGAAGATGGAGAGCCGTTGGCTGGGATTCAGGTCGTCCCAGACCAGGGTGCGCTTGGAGCCGCCGATGATGGTGGTCCGGATCTTCACCGGCGAGAGCCAGTTGACATGAATGTGCGCGATCGCCCCGGTGTTCAGGCGCAGCGTCAGGTAGGCCACACAGGCCCGCCCCGCGCCGATCCGGTCCGCGCCGTGGGCGGCCACGGCGACCGGAGCCACGCCGGGCGGCAGGACGAAGTCGAGGATCGACAGGTCGTGCGGGGCCAGGTCCCACATCACGTCGATGTCGCGCTGCACCAGCCCCAGATTGATCCGTACGGAGTCGAGGTACTGCAGTTCGCCCAGCTCACCGTGGTGCAACAGGTCCCGGATGCGCAGCACCGCCGGGGTGTAGCAGTAGGTGTGGTCGCACATCAGCGACAGGCCCCGGTGCTCCGCCTCGGCGACCAGCGCCCGTCCCTGCGTGGAACTGGCCGCGAGCGGCTTCTCCACCAGCACGTGCTTGCCGGCCCGCAGCGCCGACATCGCCACCTCGAGGTGACTGGCCGCCGGAGTGGCGATGGCCACCGCCCGCACCGTCTCGTCGGCGAGGACCGCGGCGAGATCGTTGGTGGCCTGAACGGTCGAGTAGCCGCCGAGCACACGTTCGGCGCGACCTAGGTCGAGGTCGCAGAGCCAGCGCAGCCGGAAGTCGGCGGAGGCCTGGAAGTTGCGGACGAGATTCGGACCCCAGTAGCCGGCGCCGACGACGGCCACGCCGATCGGTTCGTCGGCGGCATCGTGCGTTGAGTTCACGGACATCCGTTCGCTAGCAGGACGGGGTTCGCTGAGGGGTGGGTCAGAATGGTCCGTCCGGGAAGCTATCGAGACCCTCCTCGGCGGCGCCAGTGCAGTGACGGAATTCCAACAATGCCGCCGGGGCGGGGAAGCCATTCGGTTGTTCGCCGTAGCCGGGTGGCCCATGCCGTTCGCTGCGTCGGCCTGCTCGCCTCGCCTTGTCGACGAGGGGCCGCCGTTCTCCCGCCGGCCGACAGCGCCGCACGGTGGACGGGTGGCCGAACCCTGCCGGCCTGGTCAGGTGGCGTTCGGGTAGAGGTTCTGGAGGCGAACCTGCCCGCGGGCCACCAGCCGGACATCCGCGTCGTTGATCTCCACCTGCCACAGCTGTTGGCTGCGTCCCCGGTGCACCGGGGTGCCGACGGCGGTGAGTTCGCCCTCGCGGACCGCCCGCAGGAAGTCGGTCTGGTTGGAGACGCCGACCACCTGTCCACGGTCACCCAGCCACAGCCCGCCGCCCACGCTGGCGGCTGTCTCCACCACCGCGCAGTACACTCCACCGTGCTGGATGCCGAAAGGCTGGAGCAGCTCGGGGCGGACCTGCCAGCGGATCGTCACCCGGTCACCGCTGACCTCGTCGAACTTCAGCCCGAGTAGGGCGAAGAAACCGCCCGACATGGTGGACATCTCCACGGCAGCCTCCTCGATCTTGACGATTGCCAGCCTAGCCGGACCACGGTGGGGCGGAACCCGGCAGGGCGGGTGCGGGCTGATGGGGGGAGAATCGGTGACCGTGACCGACAGCAACCTTCCGCCGTCCGGGCGGGACTCCCTGACCGACGACCTGCGGTGGCGCGGCCTGATCCAGGACTCCACCGACCTCGACGACCTGCGCGCGTTGCTCGACGACGCCGGTGCCGCCTTCTATGTGGGCTTCGACCCGACCGCTCCGAGCCTGCACGTCGGTCATCTGATGCAGGTCACCACCGCTGCGCGCCTCCAACTCGCCGGGCACCGGCCACTGCTGCTGGTCGGTGGGGCCACGGGGCAGATCGGTGACCCGAAGGAGAGCGCGGAGCGGACCCTGAACCCGCCAGAGGTGGTGGCGACCTGGGTTCAGCGGATCCGTGACCAGCTGGCGCCCTTCGTCTCGTACACCGGGGACAACGCCGCCCAGCTGGTCAACAACCTGGAGTGGACCGCCGAGATGTCGGTGGTCGAGTTCCTGCGTGAGGTGGGAAAACACTTCCCGGTCAACCGGATGCTGGCCCGGGAGGTGGTCCGGGCCCGGCTGGAGAGCGGAATCAGCTTCACCGAGTTCAGCTACCAGCTGCTACAGGCCCACGACTTCTTCGAGCTTTCCCGCCGGTACGGCTGCCAGCTCCAGTTCGGCGGGTCCGACCAGTGGGGCAACATCACCGCAGGCGTCGACTACGTCCGACGCCGGGGCGGGGGGCCGGTGCAGGCGTTCACCACGCCCCTGGTGACTAAGTCCGACGGCTCGAAGTTCGGCAAGACCGAGGGCGGCGCGATCTGGCTCGATCCCGAGCTGACCAGCCCGTACGCCTTCTACCAGTTTTGGATCAACGCCGATGATCGGGACGTGGGCCGCTACCTGCGCTACTTCAGCTTCCGTTCCCGGGAGGAGCTGGAAGCGCTGGAGAAGG
This sequence comes from Micromonospora sp. LOL_024, assembly GCF_048060415.1. Lineage (NCBI taxonomy): Bacteria > Bacillati > Actinomycetota > Actinomycetes > Micromonosporales > Micromonosporaceae > Micromonospora > Micromonospora sp. LOL_024. The sequence continues at coordinate 953 of NZ_JBHMIS010000003.1, read as the reverse complement.
AGACCGCCGAACGCCCGGCTTCGCGCGCTGCCCAGCGTGCTCTCGGCGAGGAGTTGACCACCCTCGTGCACGGCGAGCGCGAGATGGCGCAGGTGGTCGCCGCCAGCCAGGCACTGTTCGGCCGGGGTTCGTTGGAGGAACTGTCTCCGGCGACGCTCCGGGCTGCCCTCACCGAGGCCGGCCTGGTCCGGGTCGGCCAGCTACCGGAGGTGGCCGCCCTGCTGAAGGAGTCGGGCCTGGTGCCGAGCATGAAGGAGGCACGGCGGGTGATCGCCGAGGGGGGTGCGTACGTCAACAACCACCGCGTGACCGAGGCAGACGCCGTGGTGGATCCGGGGGCGCTGCTGCACGGACGCTACCTCGTGCTGCGGCGCGGAAAGAGGTCCTTCGCCGGCGTGGAGCTGGACGGATAGTCGTCCGTCGGCCGGTGTGACGCGGGACGCGTCCGGCTGATTTGACGACGGATCAGCTGGGCGCGTAGCTTTCTCTTTGCCAGCGCGGAACGGACGTAACGGGTCGAAGGACCTCAGGCCGGAGCGTAGGTCAACCTTTCTCGGGCTGGATGGGTCTGCCCATCAACGTCGAGACCGGGTGGTGCTCCCATATTCGTCGCGAGGCGGATTTGGGGAGGCGGAACCGACCGGGTAGTGTTGGTCGCTGGCAGGGCGCCGGACACGCTCACGGGAGACCGTGGCGGCTGGCCTGCCGAAACTATTGAAACGACGGCAACGCCGATTGTTTCCATGGTGTCCGGGGTAATGGTACGAAGCGCGACAGAGTGGCACAAGCCAGTTTGACGTGCTGGAAACCATCCGGTAGTTTTGTAAAAAGTGCCCGCTGCGAGGTGGGTGTGGTGTGGCCCCGGAGGGTTGCCTGCTTGGGTGGGTTGCTTGATGGTGTGTGGTTGTTCTTTGAGAACTCAACAGGGTGCTTGATAAGCCAGTGCCAATTGT